>CASFMA010000104.1 GCA_949295675.1 uncultured Spirochaetales bacterium
AATCTCATGTGTTTCGCAAGGATAGTTCACAATGAAACGACTATGAGGTATCCTTATCAACCATGGTCAGGATACTCTTTCTCGGAGAAGTGACAGGAAGGCCAGGCTTCACGGCAATCAAGGCTGGGCTTGCATCACTGAAAGAAGAATACGGCATAGATTACACAGTAGCGAACGCAGAAGGCATGACGAATGGCTTCGGCATAGGCCGGCAACACGCGATCCAGCTGTCAAAGAGCGGAATAGATCTCATGACAGGCGGTGAGAAACTCTTCTATAAAGTCGACATGGTGGACTTCATAGGACATCAGAGCTTTATATTGAGACCTGCTAACTACCCTCCTGCATGTCCTGGGAAAAGCTTCAGGATCGTCACGCTCAAAGACAGGAAGTTCGCCTTCATAAGCCTGCAGGGAAATGCGCTCCTGCAGAGGCAGAACCTCCAGAACGCATTCACGACGATAGATTCACTTCTGAAGAAGCTTGCCGAGAAAGAACCGCAGATCATACCTGTCGTTCAGTTCCATGCTGCGGCGACAGCCGAGAAGAAGACGATGATGTTCTTCCTCGATGGAAGGGCCGCTGCTGTGATAGGGACGCACACGAAAGTCCTCAGCGCGGACGAGACGGTGACGGATAAGGGCCTTGCATACATAAGCGACAATGGAAGGGTCGGATCATTCATGTCAGTCGGCGGCTTCGATCCTGAGACAGAGATAAGCAAGCTCAGGTCACAGCTTCCGCTCAGAAGCCAGGAATGCTGGAATGATGGGATAATGCAGGGCGTCGTAGTTACAATAGATGAGGAAAGCGGCAGAAGCACAGCTATCGAACGTGTGTCGAAACATGTTACGATAAGAAGACCAGAGGCAAAACCTGATGAAAAAGGAAGTGACGATACAGCAGAATGAAGGCGGGATCATAACCGCAGGATGCGACAAGAGCGCATGCGAAGGCTGCAAGGGCTCTCTTTTCTGCACATCGAAGAAAACGACATTCGAGGTGCTCAACCCGGAAAACATCAGCCTTTCAGCAGGTGACAAGGCAGAGATCGACATGCCGTCATCAAAGACCCTCATGTCTGTATTCATGTCGCTGGGACTTCCTCTGATCATGTTCCTGCCAGGCTATTTCATAGCCGCGGCATTCTCCGGAAGCGATGGGATAAGGCTGCTCGGAGCTCTATCAGGAGTCGCGGCAGGATTCCTGATCGCGGCTGCTTACTTCCATTTCAGGAAGAAGGAATACATGCCGAGGGTGACAAGGAAGGTTGGATGAACAAAGCGCTACCCTTTCTGCTCATCCTGCTTCTCGCATCATGTTCCTTCGTAACAGAGACTGAGCAAAGAAGCGAGAAAGCAAGGCACCCAAGCATAATCCTGGAGAATGCAGACTACACGCTCGGACAGAGCGGCGAGAATCCCATATTCATAAAAAGCACGGTGATGGCATTCTACAGCGAGGAAGAGAAGGCAACAGCAGAGAATCTATCGTTCATACAGTACGATGACGACGGCAATGCCGCGATAACAGGCAATGCAGATCATGCGGATATCGACACGGCTGCAAGGACCATGGATCTTTCAGGGAATGTGACACTCAGGCAGCACAGCTCGAACATGCTCATCGAGGCAGAATCCCTGTATTTCGACTCAGCATCCTCTGAGATAGAGGCGGACGGGGATGTATTCGTGTCATCGGATGACGGGACATTCTCAGGCACAGGATTCAAGGGAGATCTCCTGGAGGACATCTACTCATTCACCTCAATAAAGGAGGGAATCTTCAGCATATGAAAAAAGCCATACTCGCAATACTCATGCTCTCTGCGGCCATCAGCATATCAGCCGCTGACCAGATAACATTCAGCGGCAACGAAAGCTCAATCGTGCTGAGGGATGGCAGGGAAAGCGTCGCACTCTCCTCCGGCGCATCAGTGAGCGTAGGCTCCCTTTCGATCACGGCAGACAGCATAACACTTTCAGGAAGTGGATGGACACGTGTTGAATGCACAGGAAACGCATCGATACAGGATGCGGAAAGAGGGATAAGCATAGACACATCAAGCGTTTTCTATGACAGGACGGAAGAGAGGATCCTCATCTCGTCATGGTTTGAGATCGATGATACGGTGAACGCAGTCTCCGCGACCGGAGCCTATCTTGAATACAGGCTGAATGAAGAACATCTGCAGATGGACAAGAGCGTGACGCTCCTCAAGGATACAGACAGCGGCATAATGCGATGCCGTGCGGAAAGTGTCGTATTCTCACGCGCTGACAACACACTGGAACTCAGGGGCGATGCCTCTGTATACTGGGATGGAGATGAATACGGCGCCGAAGTGATCAGGGTTGATCTCAATACTGACTCAATAATCCTGGAAGGCCGTATCAGGGGAAATATAAATGGCTGAGCTGAAAGCTGAGAACCTCTCTAAGTACTATGGCAAGAAGCACGTCGTGAAGAACGTGACATTCTCCATGTCATCAGGGGACATCACGGGGCTTCTAGGACCTAACGGAGCTGGCAAGACCACCTCATTCTATATGATAGTCGGCTTCATCAAGGCAAACGGAGGGACAGTCTCGATAGATGGTACGGACATCACGATGATGCCTATGCACAAGCGTTCGCGCCTTGGCCTGGCCTACCTTCCCCAGGAAGCCTCGATATTCCGCAAGCTGTCAGTGGAGGACAATATCAAGCTTGTCCTTGAGACACAGAAGCATCTGTCGCGCCAGGAGCGCTCAGAGATGCTGGAGCGCCTGATAGCCGAGTTCGGGATAGCAAAAGTCAGGAAGCAGTATGGATACACCCTCTCAGGAGGCGAAAGAAGAAGGACAGAGATCGCAAGGGCGCTTGCGACAAGCCCGAAGTTCCTTCTTCTTGATGAGCCTTTCGCAGGAATAGACCCTAAGGCAGTATATGAGATAAAGCAGATCATACGCAGCCTTGCAGACAGCGGCATCGGAATACTCCTTACAGACCATAATGTGCGTGACACGCTGGAGATAACGACAACAGCCCATATAATCTCGGAAGGAGAGATCCTTGTATCAGGAACGAAGGAAGAGCTGCTTGCGAATGACAAGGCAAGGGAAATCTACTTCGGACGTGACTTCGACAAGGAGAGCTAATGGAAAACAGACTCGGCCTCGATCTATCAATGCAGCAGCAGCTGAAGATAAACGCGCAGCTGCTTCAGACGATGGAGACTCTTACTCTCTCGGCGGAGCAGCTGAGGGAAAAGGTAGAGAAGGAAGCCGAGACAAATCCTGTGATGATCCTCCACGACAACGAAGCTTCTTTCGATGCGATATCAAGGCGATACAGAAGCGAGACGGACAGGACCGACAGCTACTCGGACAATGAGCCATATGACAGCGGTGATCGGCCGAACTGGATTGAAGGCATGGTCAGCGAGAAGGAAGACCTGAAGACTCACCTGCTTGCCCAGCTTGGGCTGGTCAGGATACCTGATGATGTGAAGAAAGCCGCAGCAACGCTTATAACGGCGATGGACAGGAACGGCTTCGTGGGAGAGGATCCGGAATCACTGCTCCCAGATGATGAGAAGCAATGTACAGAAGAGGCGCTTAACGTGATCCAGCAGCTCGAGCCAGCAGGCGTAGGCGCAAGGGACTGGAAGGAAAGCCTCGTCATACAAGCTGAAGCGAAAGGGATGAAAGGACAGGAGCTCTCAACGTTCAGGTCCTTCGTTTACGATGAGCTTGACAACCTCAGGCTTGGCAGGACTGATGCAATAGCCAGGGATCTCAGGATAGAGAAAGAGGATGTGGAGGCCTTCTCATCATTTCTCAGGACGCTTACACCATTTCCAGGCAGGCAGTATGGAAGCGAATATGAGAAGCCGGTGGTACCGGAGCTTTCGATAAAGACGATAGACGGGAAGCTGACGCTCTCACTCAACAGCGACGCAATACCTCTGTTTGAGATAGATGAAAGCTATAAGCAGATGAGAGAGGACCTGAAGAAGGAGAAGCGCGAAGACGCAAAAGATGCCTCAAGGTTCCTGAAGGAGAAGCTGCAGAGCGCAGAGTCATTGAAGACGCAGATCGAAGCAAGAAGATCAGCCCTCATAAGGCTTGGCACCTTCCTTATGGAAAAGCAGCAGGATTTCTTCATGAAAGGTCCTGTCTTCCTGAAGTCGCTGACAATGAAGGAAGCTGCTGATGAGATCGGTGTCCATGAAGCGACTGTAAGCCGCCTGGCATCATCAAAGTACATAGATACGGATTTCGGCATCTACCCTATCCGCATGATGTTCTCTACGCAGGTTGCCTCATCTGACGGGGAGAACTATTCAAAGAATGCTGTAAAGGAGATGATCCGCACGATCATAGATGAGAACAGGACAGGCAAGGCCCTCTCTGACCAGAAGATAAGCGACATGCTTGCAGAACGGGGGATAAAGGCTGCACGCCGCACTGTGGCAAAATACCGCAAGGAGCTCGACATAAGCTCATCATTCGACAGGCCGAACTGAAGAGAAACCCATACATTACGATTCATTTTGTATTCTGCAGAAACTAGGTTATACTATGTAAAAGGAGGAACGCTATGAATCTGACATTCAGAGGTATAGGCTTCACCCCAGATGATGAAGACAGGGAATTCCTTGACAAGAAACTGAAGAAACTCAGCTTTGCAGAGGATTATCTCCACGATCTGGACATCGTTGCCAGGAAAGAAGCAAAGGGCATCGGCTTCCATATTGACGCTACCCTTCACTTCACATGGAAAAAGGAGAAGGTGGTATCACAGGATGCCTATGAGCTGCATGAAGGCATTGAGCTCATCGCAGATAAGATACAGGCGGCAGCCAAGAAGGAAAAGGAAAAGACCATGGGTCTTTGATTCAGAGGGGAAGCAAGGCGCTTCCCCGTTTTTCTTGACAGCAATCGCGCTTATGTGACATTTTCCACAGATCACCCACTATGCTATAATCACACCATGAAGGAATTCACAGTCCTTGATCTGCTTGATCTTGATCTGAAAGAACATAACCATCTGCAGCTTAAGTGCATCGCGGGACGCTCAGGGCTCTCACGGCCGATACATAGTGCCAAGATATCCAGGCCCGGCCTGGCGCTTTCCGGTTACTTCGTTGATTTCTCAGGGACATCACTGCAGCTTATAGGCCGCAACGAGGAGTCATACATAGAGCTGCTTGAGAAGCACAACGAATATGAGAACATAGAGAAGCTCTTTTCCCTCCATCCGCCCTGCATCATATTCATCGGCGGCTACAAGCCTTCCGAGCATTTCACCGAGCTGGCGGAGAAGAGCGCGACCCCGATACTCGCGACCCCGCTGAGCTCATCTGACTTCTCCCGCAGGCTTTACTCAATGCTTGACGAGGTATTCGCTCCATCCATGACCATACACGGGGTGCTTGTGGAGGTCTATGGCATAGGAGTGCTTATAACAGGCGACAGCGGCGTAGGAAAGAGCGAGACAGCCCTTGAGCTTATCGAGAGAGGCCACAGGCTCATAAGCGACGACACTGTGAAGCTGAAGAATATATCAGACAGCTATCTGATAGGTTTCGGAGAGAACCCGATGCTCGCCCATCATATGGAGATACGCGGACTTGGGATAATAAACATAACAAATCTCTTCGGAGTCGGGGCAATCAGGGAAAAAAAGCAGATACAGCTGGCCGTTGAGCTCGAGACATGGGACAGCTCAAAGCAGTATGACAGGATCGGAGATGAGCTTACAGCCACATATCTCGGTGTCACAATACCCAAGATCGTCCTGCCGGTCAGGCCTGGGCGCAATGTCCCGATACTCATAGAAACAGCGGCAAGGAACGAGAGGATGAAGTCGCTGGGCTACTATTCCTCAAGGGAATTCGATCAAAGCGTGCTGAAATGGCTTGAAAGCGAGACAGCAAGGAAAATGTATTTCTCAAGTGATGATATCGAGGAGTCCGGAATTGATCAGTAAGGAATTGGAAGTACTGAACAGAGCAGGCATACATGCTCGTCCCGCAGCGGAGATAGCAAAAAGAGCGTCATCATTCTCTTCTGACATCTCATTCGTGCTTGATTCGATGACAGTGAATGCCAAGTCGATCATGGGCGTCATAACACTTGGAGCCACGTACAGGACGAAGCTCACCTGCATCTGCTCTGGTCCAGATGAGGATGATGCAATGAAAGCAATCTCAGACCTGTTCGCTTCAAGATTCGAGGAAAAGTGAAGGAAATAAGCAGAAGGCAGCAGGAGATACTCTCATTCATCCGCGGCCATATCGAAGAATATGGGACATCGCCTACCCTTGCGGAGATCGCAGATGCCTTCTCATTCTCCGCAGCTGCAGCCCACTACGCAGTCGAGGCCCTTGTGAGGAAAGGCGCTGTCGAAAAGGTCGATGGGAAGAACAGGACGCTTAAGCTGAGAGAGGACGAGAGGGAGATCAGGGAGAACGTGGCGATACCTCTTTACATGGGCGAGCCAAGCCCGTCAGAGCTTATGTGCAAAGCCGCAGGATCGGAATATCTTGTGGCACGGAAGACAGCGCGCAGCGGAGCCTATGCCTTCGTCGTACGGTCTGAATCAATGAGGGACGCTGGCATAATCCCAGGAGACATCGCAATCATGTCAGAGGATATATCATCTCTGAAGGACGGCGATATAGTGCTTGCTGACTCAGGCGAAGGAAACGAGAGCATGGAGCTGAGACGCTACAGGAAGCTCCCTGGCTATGTGCTGCTCATCCCTGATAATGCGATAATGGGCATAAGGAAGAGCAATTCAGTGAAGGTATATGGCATACTTGCCGCGATAAGGAGGGACTATGGACTATCTTCTGCTTGGACCTGAGGAAGGAGAGAAGAATGAATGGCTTGCAGATGAGAGGAAACGTGTGCTGGCCAAGTTCCCCGATGCGGAGATCCATCAGTTCTATGTCGGCGATGACACTGGTGAGGCTGTAAGCTCTGTCCTGTCCCAGAGTTCGCTTTTCTCGTCATTCAGGCTCGTGATAGTAAAGCAATTCGAGAACAGGAGCGGGAAAGACGGGATAGCGAAGGCCCTAGAGGACTACTTCAAGGCAAAGCAGGACGACGCAGAGGTGATAATAGTCTCATCAGAGAAGTCCCAGGCAAGGATACCTAAGCCAATACTTGACGGCGTCGGCAAGGATGGCGTGAAGATGTTCTGGGAGATGTTCGAGAACAAGAAGCGTGACTGGATAGCCGCAGCATTCGGGAAGGAAGGCTTCGCGATAACAGCAGATGCTGTTGAGGAGATCCTTTTCTCTACAGAGAACAACACACAGGACATGAAGAGTCTCGTGACCTCCCTTTCGCTATATTTCAAGGCCACTGATCCTGATAAGCGGCAGGTGACGATTGATGATATAGAGCAGTACGCGATAAAGACGAGGGGCGAAGATGGCTATACACTCTTCTCCGCCATCGCCGAGGCTGACACGGAACATGCGCTTCTCATAATGAAGACAATACTGGAAAGCGATTCATATGGGGCGATCAGGGCATTCAGCGTGCTTGCAGCGAGATTCAGGCTGCTTGAGGCCGCACTTGAGATGAGAGGAAGGGGAATAGGAATGGATGCGATCGCGGCAAATGCCGAATACCTCTCACCCTACCCTTCAGCATTCAGGGAAAAAGGCATAAGGAAGCGCGACATGGCAACGATGGCAGCAGCCATGAAGAACTATACTCTTGAGGATGTGCGGAGGATCATACTGTACCTCGGGGATATGGACAACGCAGTCAAGACAGCATCATCCGAGCTTCTTCCGATAGTCCTTTCCTCGGTGATATTCACGATCACAGCTGAAAAAGGAAGGGAAACAGGAATAGACCTGCTCTCATCGCCGCTTGAGACCAAGATCTAGAAGTTGAGCTTATGGAGGACCCTTTCCGCGACAGGCAGCGGTATCTTTGCCCCTTTGGCAAGCTCTTCTGGGGAAAGGGACAATATGGCTTCAACGGAGCCGAATGACTGCATTACCCGCTTCGCCCTCTCCGGCCCTATTCCATCAATTGACTCAAGAAGCGAGAATGAAGCTTCCTTGCTTCTCATCCTCTGATTGAATGATGTCGCGAATCTATGGCACTCATCGCGAAGAGCAATGAGCACCCGCAGCCCGGGATCGCTGTGGTCAAGCAGAAGCGATTCCCTTTCTCCCGGGAATACTATCTCCTCATGTTCCTTGGCAAGGCCGACTACCGGAAAATCAAGGCCAAGCGAGGAAAGAGCGTCCAGGGCAGCGCTGACCTGTCCCTTTCCGCCATCGACCATAAGCAGGTCAGGAAGCTCGGAGCCTTCGTTGACAAGCCTCTGGTATCTTCGGCCCACAGCCTCCCTCATCGACTGGAAATCATCTATGCGGCCATCAAGCGACTTCATTGAAAAATGCCTGTACTCCTTGTTGGACGGGTTGCCGTCACGGAACACAATAAGGGATGCGACTGTGTACTTTCCAGAGAGCTGCGCGATATCAAAGCCCTCGATATGCCGTGGGAGCACAGGAAGCCCAAGCTCCGCCTGAAGCTTCTCAAGCGAAGCTGTATTATCCACATCCCTGAGTCTCTTCTCGACATCCCTTGATGCGTTCTCTGCAGCCATGCGAAGTATCCTGTAATGCTTACCGTCCTTAGGCACAGATATATACACGGAGGCTCCAAGCTGCTCGGTGAAATACCTTGATATCAGATCGGTGTCGATCTCGCAGGAGACGAAGATCTCCCCGGGAAGGCTGTCGCCGTCGTTATAGTACTGGATTATGAATGAAAGCAGCGTCTCGGTCTCATCTGAAAGGCACTCTGCCCTGTACAGGGCCTTTCCTATCAGGCGTCCTGATCTGAACTGCATTATCGAGATTGTCGAGAGATAGCTCCTCATCTCTATTGCCACATAATCCCTGCTGTCCGTGGTGAAATCCTGGACCATCTGGTTCTTCTGCATCACAGTCAGGGCCTTCAGCTGGTCACGCTTGCGGGCAGCAGTCTCGAAATCAAGCTCCTTTGATGCCCGGAGCATCTCCTTCTCCACCTGCTTTATGAGGGAGGAATCATCACCGGAGAGGAAATCCTCAACATCCTTCACGTACTTATGGTACTCCTTCCTCCCGATGGCGCCGATACATGGTGCTGCACACTTATGGATGTGGTAATAAAGACATGGAGACTTCCGCTCCTTCAGCACTCCCTGGCACTTCCTCAGCGGATAGTTGTCCTCAACCATCCTCAGGTACTCATCAAGCCTTGAGGCATCGGGATACGGGCCAAAGTACTTCGAACCATCACGTATGACCCGCCTTGTCTTGAATATCCTTGGGAAATCCTCATCTGTTATGCGTATGACAGGATAGCTCTTGCCATCCTTCAGGAGGATGTTGTAGTGCGGGTTGTACTTCTTTATCAGGTTGTTCTCCAGGATCAGAGCCTCGTACTCATTGCCGGTGATGACGAAATCAATCGTATCGATCTTCTCTACAAGGGCAGCGGTCTTGGCATTCCTGCCGGGAAGGAAATATGAGGAGACACGGCGCTTGAGATGCTTTGCCTTTCCGACATATATCACAGTGCCTTCCTTGTTCTTCATCAGGTATACACCGGGGTTATCCGGGAGTTCCCTTGCCATCGCCCTTGCTTTTTCCGACATACTACAAAGATATCTTTCCTCGTGATGTTGGACAACACGAAATCTGCTAGAATAAAGACATGAAAGCCTTTGATGATATATTCCGATATCTTCCTGACACATCAAAGGAGAAGATAAGCACGCTTCTCTCGCGCTACAGATTCTCGGAAAGCCAGAAGCTTGAGATAGTCAAGGAAGAAGCTGACCTGCTGCAATGGAAAGAGCCATCATACATAGATAAAGCCCCATATGACGCAATCGATGGGCGGAAGGACGGGAGAAAGGGAGACGCTTATATAAAGGGCATGAGGGAATACACCTCAAAGCTCAGGAGCGAAGAGACTGACTACTCAGCCTTCCATCCATGCACCCCGCCAAGATCAAAGCATGGAGTCAAGGAGATCGAGAAGGACGTGGTCCTTGGCCGCTGCCCATGTCCTGTGGACGGGGAGAAGACGAGATGCTGCAACCTGCGTACGCTCGATGCTGTAGAGCAGTGCGCATTCTCCTGCTCATACTGTTCTGTGCAGGCTTTCTACAGCGAGAATGAAATACATGCGATAAGCGGCCTGAAGGAGAAGCTGCTTTCGCTTGAGCTCGATCCTTCTGTATGGCATATCGGGACAGGACAAGCTTCGGATTCACTTCTGCTTGGCGATGATCACGGAACGCTTTCAGCCCTCGCAGCCTTTGCTGAAAGACATCCTGATGTGATAATCGAACTAAAATCAAAGAGCAAGAGAAACGTGTTCACGCGCAAATGGCCAAGAAACATGTTCTTCTCATGGAGTCTGAACGCACCGACTATAATCGAGAAGGAGGAACACCTCACAGCAAGCCTGGAGGAGAGGCTTGAGGATGCAGAGCGCGCAAGGGACAATGGAGCTGTCGTAGGCTTCCATATCCATCCGATGGTATATTTCAGGGGATGGGAGGACGAATACAGCGCTATTGCCGAAGAGATAGAGAGACGGTTCTCCCCTGATGACCTGTATGCGATAAGCATCGGCACGCTGACATTCACGAAAGCTGTGATAAGGAAACTGAGGCAGAGAGGAGCTGAAAGCCGCGTGCTGGAGATGGAGCTTACGGAAGCCGCCGGCAAGTACTCATACCCACTTGAGACAAAGAAGAGGATGTTCAGCACTGTCTTCTCGGCATTCTCAGAAAGATTCAGGAAAGATGTATTCTTCTATCTCTGCATGGAAGACCCTTCTCTGTGGCTTCCTGTCCTAGGAAGGGAATACAGGAACGACAGGGAGTTCGAGGAAGACATGAAGAGGCACTATCTGGCAAAGCTATGAATCAGATCATCGGGGATATGCAACTGCATTACGTGAAATGCGGGAAAGGAAGGCCGATGCTGCTTCTCCACGGAAACGGGGAGGACCACACGATATTCACCGAAGCAGCCGCCAAGCTGAAAAAGCGATTCACACTGTATGCGATAGATACAAGAGGACATGGAAGAAGCACCGGAGGAGACAATCTCCACTACACAGTCTTCGCAGATGACATGAAGGCTTTCATTGATTGCCTGTCAATAGAGAAGCCTGTCGTGCTTGGCTTCTCAGATGGCGCGATAACAGCGCTGCTTCTCTCATCACGCTATCCTGATTCCGTCTCCGCAGTGATAGCAGCCGGCGCGAACACCTCTCCGGGGGCCCTTGCGGAAGAAGCGGTCAGGGAAATGGAGGAAGAATACGGGAAGACACGCTCTCCCCTGCTCTCGCTTATGCTCTCAGAGCCGGATATCACAGCAGAAGAGCTTCAAAGGATAAAGGTCCCGGTTCTTGTGATAGCGGGAGAGAACGACCTGGTGCGGAGAAGCGACACGGAATATATAGCCCGTTCGATAAGAACATCAAAGCTTCTGATACTCAAAGGAGAAGATCATTCATCGTACATATGGCACTCCGCTGAGATTGCGGATATAGCGATCAGGGAGATGGGGTTTCTTTGTAACGAAGCATAGAAACGTCATGGCCTTTGTGCTATCCTCAGGCCATGAGTGAAAGGGAAACGCTTGGATCGCGGATCGGCTTCATACTGCTTTCCGCAGGTTGTGCCATAGGACTTGGGAATGTCTGGAGATTCCCATACATAACAGGACAGTACGGAGGCGCGGCCTTTGTGATTGTCTACCTCATCTTCCTTGTCTCAGTAGGCCTTCCTGTGCTCCTGATGGAGTTCTCGATCGGCAGGGCTTCGAGGGTGAACATATCGGGAGCATTGAGGGATCTGGAACCCAAAGGGACAAGATGGCATATCTATGGGCCTGTGGCCATGGCCGGCAACTACCTGCTCATGATGTACTATACAGTTGTAACGGGATGGCTTCTGTTCTATTTCTTCTCAGGCATCAGAGGAAGCCTGATGAGCCTCGATGCAAAATCATCCGGAGCATTCTTCAGCTCATTCACCGCAGATCCTGCATGGCAGACTATATTCACGTTCATCGCCATAATCACAGGGTTCATGATCTGCATGAAAGGACTGCAGAAAGGCGTAGAGAAGGCATCGAAGATCATGATGGGCTGCCTATTTATCCTTATAGTCGCGCTTGCAGTCAACTCCATGCTCCTTCCCGGCGCCTCAAAGGGGCTTGAGTTCTATCTGGTCCCGGATTTCTCGAAGATAACGGACAACGGGATATTCGAAGTGCTTTATGCGGCGATGGGTCAGTCATTCTTCACTCTTGGGCTCGGCATAGGATCAATGGAGATATTCGGATCATATATAGGAAAGGAACGATCACTCACAGGAGAGGCTGTCCGGGTACTGTCCCTTGATACATTCGTAGCTCTTTTCGCAGGCCTTATAATATTCCCTGCATCATTCGCGTTCGGCGTGAATCCGGATTCAGGGCCATCGCTGCTTTTCGTGACGCTTCCCTCGGTCTTCTCACAGATGCCAGGGGGAAGGATATGGGGAGCGCTGTTCTTCCTTTTCATGTCATTCGCTGCGATGACGACACTGATAGCTGTATTCGAGAACATCATTGCATACTGGATCGACTGCCATGGCTGGACAAGGAAGAAAGCATCGCTTGTGAACATGGCACTCATTCTCATCCTGTCCCTTCCCTGCATACTAGGCTTCAACCTGCTCTCAGCTGTACAGCCATTCGGCCCAGGCTCCACGATACTTGATGCGGAGGATTTCCTGGTATCAAGCACGATAACACCGATAGGCTCTGCCCTTATAGTCCTCTTCTGCACATCACGCTATGGCTGGGGATGGAAAGGATTCATCAATGAAGCAGATGCCGGGACCGGGCTCAAGTACCCAAAGAAGCTGAGGTTCTACACTGCATGGGTGCTTCCCCTCCTTATCATCGTGATATTCCTCAAAGGCTATTGGGACAAGTTCGCCCCTATCCTGTTCGGCTGAGAAGCTTTATGAGACGCCCGATCCAGGAGACAGCAGGGCCTATGGTGAAGGCAAGTATGACTGTCCCTGCCGTGAGCGTCCCGCCGCACAGCACGCCGACAGCTATTGCGAGGAAATCCCAGGCGATCCTGACTGCCGGGAATGGCAGATGCAGAGCGCGGCTGAGCAATGTGGCCGCCGAATCAAACGGGGACTGCCCGAGATCCGCGTTCATGTACAGAGAGACGGCGATGAGGAACAGCGAGAGGGAGAGTGCGAACACAGCAGATCTGGATGGCTGCTCCTCGAACATGGACGACGGCAGATACCTCTCCTGGAGGAACATGCAGAAATCCGTGATATAGCCTATCAGGAACATATTGCACAGCGTCCCGATCCCGATAAGCTTCCTCCCCCAGATAAGCTGAGGGATGAACAGAAGCACGTTGGAGACCACCATGACAGGCCCCAGTGATACCCCAAGACGTGCGGAAATCGAGGCATTCATGAATGAGCAGGTGTCTGTTCCGTATCCGGCATTGAGGAGAAATGAGAGCGATATCCCCATCAGCACAACACCGGATAGCATCATCACGACCCTGCAGCTGCGGCATTCCATATCCATAGTGCCATAAAAGCTATCTGAGCTTCTCCTTGAGTATTTCCATCTCTCTTTTCTCAAGCCCGCTCTCACGTCCCTCAAGCATAGCCTTCACAGCCTCCTTCTCCTTTCCTGAGAGCGTGACGCTCGTGACCTTATGGTTCTCGAAAGCCTCTGCAGCGACTGGACAGACGCTTTTTATTATCTCAAGTATCGTCTCTGCATAGCATCTGATCTCGTACTGTGCATGGCCATCAAGCCTGAGCTTCAGGAAATGGAACAGATTATGAAGGTCCATCTGCCAATAGAACTCGGTATAGAGGGAAAGCGGGAGATCGATACGCGCGATCTCACGGGCTATGCCCATATCAAGAAGGGCATGGTATGTCTCGAAGATCCTCCTGTGGTCCTCCTCAAGCATCGCAATGACCTTCTCTGCTGTCTCATCATCAACAGGTTCATTCATCCTTCCCTGCTTGTTGTCCTCGCTCTGAAGCGCGATATGGGCTTTATCTGGGATATAGCACTCATCCTTCATCACGGAGTAACGCCCTGATATCTCATTCATGCGTGCAGTGCGATGCCTGACCCACTGCCTTGCCACGAAGATAGGCATCTTGAGGTGGAATGTGAACACAACCTGTTCGAATGGTGAGGTGTGGTCATTGCGCAGGAGATAGTTTATAAGCCCCTTATCCTGCCTGTATGTCTTTGTCCCGGCACCATAGCTCACGCGTGCGGACTGTACTATGCGGCTATCTGACCCCATGTAATCGACAAGACGTACGAAGCCATGATCCAATACAGGATATTCCTTGTCGAGGATTTCCTCGGCTTTCTCTACATGATCGTGCATTTTTCCTCCTAAAGATATCCCATACGGGAAAGGGACAGCGCTACGCCTGCGACAGCTGCGGTCTCCGTACGCAGTATGCGGCTTCCCATGATGGCAGGCACGTAGCCTGCGTCCAGGAACAGCTTGCGCTCCCGGCTGGACCAGCCTCGTTCAGGACCGACAGCTATAGCCACGCTGCGGCCCGACAGATCCATCCCTGATAATGGCACGGCTCCTATGGCATTATCAAGCAGTACGCAGAGATCGGCCGAAACCAATCCGATGGCATCCTCAGCACATCCTGCAAGCATCACGTCAGGCACGCCTGTCCGTCCTGCCTGCATAGCTCCGTCTATGAGGATATCCCTGTACTCTCCTGTCTTATAAAGAGAGGAATCCAGATAGCTCTTCTCGCCAAGGTCCGAAACAGGAAGGACCATTGATGAAACGCCAAGGGAGACAGCCTCGCGAAGTATCCTGCGCATGCAGATAGGCCTCACCTGTGCACAGATAAGCGTGAGAGGATAAAGCGCAGAGCTGTCCTTCTCCGGAGCGAATGACAACGATATCCCATCATCGCTTATATCCTCGACTGTCATGATTCCCTCCATCGAGTTGACATAACCGCCGCGGAAACTGTCACCTTTCCCCAGATGCAGGACCTTGAGTATATGGGAGGCGCGCTCGTCTCTTATCGGAAGGAATGTCTCACCTTCCCTGAACAGGATGATATTCAAAGCTCTGCCCTTCCATAAAGTTCAGAGTAGTAGCGGATCGTATTGATCGAAGGAGTCGACAGATCCTCCTTGCCCATCTTCCATGACCAGTTTGAGCCTCCGCATGTCGAAGGGACATTCATCCTTGCATCAGCCCCAAGGCCCAGCACATCCTGCATAGGGAATATGACCCACATCGCATTGCTTGCCATCAAGGCCCTTATGAGCTTCCATACGACCTCACCATCTGAGCACTCAAGGTACCGTCTCACATAATCCCTCATGCCATCATCAAGCTCATCATACCAGCCCTGTGCAGTATTGTTGTCATGAGTGCCGGTATATGCGACAGAGAGCTGCTGGCAGTTGTGCGGAAGATAAGGGTTGCCAGTCTGCCATTTCCCGTTGTCAAATGCGAACGCGAACTGAGCGATCTTCATGCCAGGGAAGCCATTCCTGTCCCTCAGTTCCTCAACCTCTGGTGTTATCACGCCAAGATCCTCTGCTATTATCGGCAGATCGCCTCCAAGAGCGGCCTTGACAGCATCGAATAGCTTCTGCCCCGGGCTCTTGACCCACTTTCCGTTCATAGCTGTCGTTTCGCCTTCCGGCACTGTCCAGCACGCTTCGAATCCCCTGAAATGATCTATGCGGACTATATCAAAGAGCCTGAGATTCTCACGGAACCGCCTTATCCACCAATCAAAGCCTGTCTTCTCATGCTCTTCCCAGCGGTACAGAGGATTGCCCCAAAGCTGGCCTGTGGCGGAGAAAGCATCTGGCGGAACGCCGGAAGATGCCTCCTGCTGCCCATCCTCATCGATAAGCAGAAGCCTGCGCTCAGCCCAGGCATCAGATGAATCAGGGGCGACGAATATGGGGATATCGCCAATGATCCCTATGCCTTTGCCATTGGCATACTCCTTGAGCTTCATATACTGCCTGCGGAAGAAGTACTGGAGCGCCTTGTAGATATCGATCTCCCGCTTAAGCTCCTTCCTCTTCCTCTCCAGGGCACCTGCATCCCTTCTCCGGAGTTCCGCCGGCCACTGGGAGAACCACCTCGAGTCCCCGATATCATCGGTTATCGCCTGGAAAAGCGCATAATCATCGAGCCACCATGCCTCATTCTCGGCAAAGCTCTCGAAAGCCTTCATGTCAGCTCCTTTGGATGAAAGGAGCGCAGCCGCGGCTTTCCTGAGAAGCGGCATCTTCAGAGCCTTCGCTGCGCCATAATCGACGCGATCAGCTGCCGGGGCCTTTACCAGCACATCGCTGATATCAAGATAGCCATCTATATAGAGCGATCGTGGAGATATCATTATCTCATTGCCTGCGAATGCCGAACGTGCGGCATATGGGCTATCGCCATACCCTGTAGGCCCAAGAGGCAGCATCTGCCATAGCGAGACCTTCCCCTCTGAAAGAAGATCAACGAAGCTGAACGCGCTATCTCCCAGATCGCCTACGCCATACTCAGACGGAAGTGATGTAATATGAAGCAATATGCCTGTCTTTCTTGTTCTGTCCATATCGCTATTATAAACGCTGGACATGGTTTTTCTATCCGTAAAAGAAGTTTTTCAGCGCCTCTGACCTTTGTCTTACAGCATTTCTTGAGATACCGGCATGACGTAGCCCGTCATAGCCATGGCATGCGCCTCTGACATCGTTCAGAAGGACATCAACACCAGCCTCCGAAAGCCTTCTGGCATATATATTGCCTTCATCCCGCAGTGAATCATGCTGAGCTGTCTCTATATAGGACGGAGGCAGGCCTGAAAAATCCGTACACGAGAACGGCGAGACAAGGCAGGGAGGAAAGCCTCCATCACCATCGCGAAGATATATATCCCACATCCTGCGGCTCAGCCTTGAGTTCCAGAGAGGCGAATCCGTCATCGCCAAAGCAGAGGCTGTGGAGAGTGATGAGTCAAGAACAGGATATACAAGCATCTGGCCGCATAGATGAATGCGATGCTCCCGTGCCCAGATCGAAAGAGAAGCAGCAAGGCATCCTCCTGCACTGTCCCCTCCAATCACTATGCGTCCACGGTCTATGCCGAGCTCATCGGAATGTGAGAGGATATATCCCAAAGCGGCAGCACAATCTGCAAACGGCGTGGGGAACGGATGTCTGTCAGATGTCCTGTAACGGACCATCACTGCCATACATCCTGTGTTCTCTGCATACTCCCACAGATTGGTGTAATGGTATGGAGCAGCCTCCGAGAAGAATCCACCGCCATGTAGATACAGAAGGCAGGGACAGCTTCCTCTCCCTGCTGGCCTGCAGGCTATCATCTTCACGCTGCAGCCATCCGGCGCCGTGCAGCAGAACTCAATGATCTCCTGATCGGCAAATGGTTTCGGAACCGGTATATTAAGGAGGAATCTGTTACCGATACGCATCAGAGGCAATCTCATCGCAGCAGGTCCTATGCCAACAAGTGAAAGCAGCCGGATCCCCTTTTCCAGAGGGTACTTGCGCAATCGCCTGAAAGAATACGCAGCAATCACGGCCAGGACGGCAGATACACAGCAAGCCAATACCATCGGCACATCCTCCGATCTGATTGTATCACGCTTGCTTCTTATGGAAAACGGAAGGAAGGCAAGGACTCGCTGTAACCAATCCGACATACTGATGGTTTATTGTATGTCTATGCGAAAATAGTTATGGTATTGCATTGAAAGTTCTGCTAGTATTTCAACAGCACGGAAGAAGGGGTTTTAATCTCGATGCACATTGCCTTCGGGTTCGACATATTCTATCCAGAGACGAACGGTGTCATAACGACAACGATCAACCTTGCAAACAATCTCATAAAGATGGGACACAAGGTCTGGTTCTTCGTCCCAAGGGAAAAAGCATTCACGGCGGATGTCATCGAGGATGGGATAAGGATAGTGCATGTCAAGTCTGTGCCGGCATGGATATACAAGGGAATAAAGCTCCTGCCTATCTATGGCTCATATCTGATGCCCTACCTGATAAAGTATAAGATAGACATAGTCCATAACACATCACCATGGCTTATGGGCATGGCTCTCAACCATGCTGCTCGCAGGCTTCACATACCTACGCTTGCAACGCACCATACCCTGATAGACAACCCGATATACATAAAATATGCGCTGAAGAGCCAGAAGCTTGCAGATGCCGCACAGGATGCCATATGGTCAGTTGTATTCAACCCGTTCTTCCGCCTTACATGGATGGCTACAGCCCCTAACAGGGAGACATGCGAATATGTCATGAGCAAGATCCCCGGTCTCGATGTGCGGTATATCTCAAACGGCATAGATATCTCGCGCTTCCAGAACAAGGGCAAGGAAAGGCCGATCCCATCGGCCATAGACAAGTCATGGCTTGGCAGGCGGTCTCTCATATATGTCGGACGCCTCGGATACGAGAAAGCCATAGATGTGGCAATAGAGGCATTCGCGCTATGCCTTGAGAAGAACCCTGATGCTCATTTCATAGTGATCGGGCAGGGGCCGGCACATGATGCGCTCGTGAAGCTTTCCGAATCGCTAGGGCTTGAAGGACACCTGCACATGACAGGCCTCATCCCCAATGACGATATAATAGGCTCAGGGCTGCTGACAAAGACAGCAGCGTTCGTCACGGCATCGCTGTCTGAGAACCAGGCCATGACCGTGATCGAGGCGCTCTGTTCAGGAACGCCTGTGATTGCAGCCGATATAGAGAACATGAGGGCGCTGTTCTCGGATAATGAAGGCTGGTTCTTCGAAGGCGGCAACGTGGAAAGCCTTGCAGAGCGAATGGACCACGTACTCAACAGCCCAGAGGAAAGGGATGAGAAAGCCGCGAAGGCAGGTGCCCTTATCTCAAGGTTCGATGGCCGCGAAGTAGCAAAGCAGTTCGAGTCGGTCTACAAAGAGCTGCTGGAGATGAAACGTGAAGGATTCTATGTGCCTGGCGGGGAGAAAAGAGCAATGAAATATGTCCGCAAGGTTCAGAAGAATGCCGAGAAATAAGCTCCAAGATCCATATCAAAGCCACCGCTGTAGCCTTCCATCGGGAGATAATCATAATAGACTCCGATATAAGCTCTGAACACGCCCAGGATATTCAGCTGCAGCCTGGCTCCGACAGATCCATACATCTTGACAGTCTCAGTGGCGTCGATGCTGTTCAGCACACGTCCTGCTGATATAGCATTCTCCACGAAAATATAGAGCTGCGGATAGGTGCCTACGGTGAAGAACTCTGGACCATTGAGTATAAGGCTCACATTGACATCGGTTATGAATGAACGGGGAGGTATCTCATTGCCCCTGAACCGTACTGAATAAGCGTAGCGCGGAACGTCTGACCCGAAAAGGAACTGGCAATTGAGGCGGAAGTCCATGACTATCGAGAAGAGATTCATATCTCCCTTCCCCAGCTCATACGCAGTATACTTCCATGTCGCACTGTACAGAAGGCGGTAGTAGTCGATCCTTGTGCCGGAGTTTATGAATGCCAGCTTGTCATTGAAGAGCCACCATGGGGCGATTGTTCCGGATATCGAGAAGTTATATCCATCTGGATGGATGTAATGGTCGTCAAGGTTGCGGAAATCCAGTCCGAAGTTAAGAGAGGTGGCAAGAGAATACAGGTTGCCGGAAAGCTCTGGAGTCCCCGGGTAGTCCTTGCGTTCACCGCCATTGAAGTAATCTGAGCCGAAGACTCCGTTCATATTCCCCTGCTGTATGTGCGAAAGAGAGGCAAATGCCTGCTCCCATCTCATGCCGAGCGATACATTGGCAGTGAGGAAATCAGCATTGCTCTCGCCTCCATCGACAATCCCCTGCTCAAAGCCGACGGTTCCATATGAGAAGACAACTGAATAGTTCTCGTCAGCTCCGGGATTATGATCAGTTATCAGAGCGCCTGTGGATGGATCCTGACGCAGAGTGCGCTGGGCCATTCCAGCCTCCACCCTTACGACGACCTTCGAATTCAGATCCTGGAACAGATCTATGTGGTCTATGCCGAACTCTCCCCAGAAGCTTACGGGGAACGCGCCCATGGCAAAATCCGTAAGATAGGAGGCATTGACTATATTGGAGAAGAATACCTCTCCTTTCGCAAAGAGGGGCAAAAGCGAAAGAAACAGAAGGATTACGACTGTCCAGACTCTGCGCATACTGATTCATCTTATCATTTTGAAATGATTATGGTACAGTGTCCGCTATGAATAAGGTACCGGAAAACCCTGTTGAAAACCGGATTGGCAGCTTTCAGCCGCTTACTGTCGTGACTGCCATTCTAGTGACACTGTATCTCACTGCGAACCTGATGGCTGTGAAGATCATATCGGTCGGACCGTTCGCGCTGTTCGATGCAGGAACCATAACATTCCCTTTCGCATATATGCTGGGCGATGTCCTTGCTGAGATATGGGGATACAGGACATCAAAGCGTGTCATAATACTGACATTCATCTCAAACCTGATGCTTGTCATATTCACAGGCATAGGAGTGGTTCTGCCATACCCGGATTACATGGAGGGCATACAGAGCGCATACAGCACTATATACACATACGTGCCAAGGATAGTGGCGGCATCGCTTCTCGCGTTCCTCGCAGGAGAGCTGCTGAACGCGAAGGTCCTTGTCGCGATGCGTGACAGGACAGCTGGAGGCAGGCATCTATGGATGAGGACGATAGGATCATCTGCAGTCGGCTATGCTGCAGACTCTGCGATATTCGTCGTTGTCGCATTCGCGGGGACAGCCCCTGCAGGAGACCTGCTCTCGATGATACTTGCGCAGTATGCTGTGAAGCTTGCGCTTGAAGCTGTATTCGGAACACCTCTTGCATACGCGGCGATAGGCTATCTCAGGAGGAGGTATCTATGAGCCTTGTCAGATACAGCGAGATCAAGGAAGGGATGAAAAGGGAGTTCATCCTGCTTCAGGGAACAGGCTGCAGATGGAGACGCTGCACATTCTGCGACTACTATGGCGACACCTCGGCAGATCCGTTCGCGGTCAACAGACCAGTGCTTGATGAAGTCACTGGGAAGTATGGCGTGCTTGACATCATAAACTCCGGCTCAGCCCCGGAGTTTGATGAGAGGACAGTCGAATACATAGCAAGGACTGTCAGGGAAAAGAATATAAGGGATCTCTGGTTCGAGGCGCACTGGATGTACAGGAACGTGCTCTCATCATTTGCGTCGGCATTCCCCTGCCGCGTGCACTTCCGTACAGGCGTTGAATCGTTCAATCCCAAGCTCAGGGCTTCATGGAACAAAGGCATCGGAGAGGATGTCACGCCGGAGATGATACGCAGATATTTCGAAGGTGTATGCCTTCTTGTCGGCGTGAAGGGACAGAACGAGAAGGATGTAAGGGAATCGGTAGAGACTGCGGAGCGCCTCTTCAGCTACTATTCTGTAAACATGTTCACGCCGAACACGACGATGACAGAAAGGGATGACGAGCTTTGCCGCACCATCATGACAAGGATCGTGCCCGAGATAAGGAAAAGCAGCAAAGCTGAAATATTGATAGAGAATACAGATCTTGGCGTTGGCTGATCAGACGTTGAAGCGGAAGAAGACTATATCGCCATCCTGGACAACATACTCCTTGCCTTCCAGCCTCAGCTTGCCGGCCTCCCTCACCTTTGCCTCCGATCCATATGCGATGAGATCATCCACGCTGTATACCTCAGCCTTGATGAATCCCTTCTCGAAATCAGAGTGGATTATGCCGGCACATTCAGGGGCCTTTGCTCCAGCCTTGAATGTCCAGGCCCTGTCCTCGTCAGGACCTGCTGTGAAGAATGTCCTAAGCCCAAGCGATGAATAGGCCGCGCGGATAAGCGGGTTGAGCCCGCTCTCTGAAAGCCCCGATGCCTCCAGGAACTCCTTCCTGTCCTCCTCGCTCTCGAGTGCAGCTATCTCGCTCTCTATCTTGCCGCAGATGACGACAACAGGCGCACTCTCCTTCTCGGCTATGCCGCGGACGATCGACACATACTCATTGTCCTCTGTTATAGCGTCCTCGTCCACATTGCATACATAGATGACCGGCTTGAGCGTCATAAGATGAAGGTCATATACGAGAGCCATCTCGTCCTCATCGAGTCCGAGAGTGCGTGCAGGGACGCCATCACCCAGGCATTTGATGAGCTTCTCATATAAAGGAAGGAGCTTCTCGTTCTCCTTCTGCATCTCCTTGGAAACCCTTGAGAGCTTTGACTGCTTCTCATAGCGTTTCTCCACAGTCTCAAGATCTGCAAGGGCGAGCTCTATGTTTATGGTCTCGATATCAGAAGCTGGATCTATCCTGTTCGAGACATGGACTATATCAGGATTGTCGAAGCAGCGGACCACATGCGCGATCACGCCGACCTCCCTGATCGAGGCCAGGAATCTGTTGCCAAGCCCTTCTCCCTGGCTGGCTCCCTTCACAAGCCCTGCTATATCCACGAACTCAACAGTTGCAGGTATCACCTTCTTCGTCGGAATCAGACGGACAATCTCATCAAGACGCTTATCCGGCACAGATACCATGCCTATATTCGGATCTATAGTGCAGAAAGGATAGTTCGCAGCCTCGGCAGGAGCCGAAGTAACGGCAGAGAATATCGTTGATTTACCTACGTTGGGGAGCCCAACGATGCCACAGTTAAGAGCCATTTACACCTCCGCTGACCAGCAAATGATTGTCCAAACAGCGACAAGTGTCAACATCAATCGCGAAAGATGTCCCAGACGGCCGAATAAAGTGCTTCGCAGCCATCACATACTGCATGCAGGCAGCATATGGAAAAGGAAACGCAACCACCTTTCAAAAGTGCATTGTACCGGGCAAAAACACACTTTTAACTTCATTGTGTATCATAAATTACTTCCATATACTCATTAGCAATGACAGTTGAAGAGCTAAAGAAGGTCGTGGGAGGGAACATAAAAAGGGAGAGAATCCGCCATAATCTCACGCAGTCGGCTCTTGCTGAATCCACGGAGATGTCCATAAAGCAGATTGCAGCCATAGAGACAGGACACTCATACCCTGAAGCACAGACCTTGATAAGGCTGTCTGAGGCACTTGACGTCCCTCCAGGCTTCTTCTACAGGAGCGAAGCTGACGAGCAGGCTGAGAAGGAAAGGCTCCGCGAGCATTTCAGGAACATACAGACCAAGTTCGACATGATAGTGAACGAAGAGGCCGGATACACTGGAAACAGCCACTGATCACACAGCAATAGAAAAGCCAGCAGGATCTCTCCCGCTGGCCTTGCCATTATTTCTCAAGCACTGCCTTGATTCTTCTTATACCTGCAGATGATGACTGCTCTTTCAGTATCCTGAAGTGCCCCATGTCTCCTGTATGTGTCACATGCGGGCCTCCGCAGACTTCCTTAGATACATCACCTATCGTATATACCTTCACGAGCTCGCCATACTTGGAATCGAAGAAGGCAATCGCACCCTGCTTCCTGGCCTCTTCAAGCGTCATCGTCTCGATCGTGACAGGAAGGTCGCGCCTTATGGCATCATTGACAAGGTCCTCAACCTCCTTCAGCTCCTCTTTGGTCATTGGAGATGGATGGGTAAAGTCGAACCTCAGGCGCTCTGCAGTGATGTTCGATCCCTTCTGCCCTACATGGTCCCCAAGCACCTTGCGAAGCGCTGCATGAAGAAGATGTGTCGCGGTATGCAGCGCGGTGGTTGCCTCGCTATGATCGGCCAGACCGCCCTTGAACTGCTGCTCAGCCCCTGCGCGTGATGTCTCCTGATGCTTCTCGAAAGCTTCGTCAAAGCCCTTCTCATCGACTGAGAAGCCATGCTCCGCAGCAAGCTCCTTTGTAAGCTCTATCGGGAATCCATATGTGTCATAGAGCTTGAATGCAAGGCGCCCGGAGATGATGCGGCTGTTTCCCTTCATGAGGTTAGGAAGCATCTTCTCGAACTCACGCTCTCCCTTCGTGAGCGTCTGCGAGAACTTCTCCTCCTCCTTGAGAAGCTCCTCATGGATGAAATCCCTATGCTCCAAGAGCTCTGGATAAGGCTCCCCATAGAGGGAAAGGACAGTATCAGCGAGCTCAGGCAGGAATGAGGAAGACTCAATCCCAAGCTTCTTTCCATGCCTTACAGCTCTTCTTATAAGGCGGCGGAGTATATATCCCTGCCCTACATTTGACGGCGCTATAGCCTTCTGGTCGCCAAGGATGAATACAGATGTCCTTATATGGTCAGAGATGATCCTTATCGACATATCATCATCCTCGCTCTCGCCATATCTCTTCCCGCACATCTCCTCAATGCGGTGGATGATAGGCTGGAAGACCTCTGTCTCGTATACGCTCTTCTTCCCCTGAAGGACAGCGACTGTCCTCTCTATGCCCATGCCTGTGTCTATGCACTTCCTGGACATCTCATGGTATGTGCCATCAGCTTCCTTGCGGTACTGCATGAAGACATCGTTCCAGATCTCAAAGTACTTGCCGCACTTGCAACCAGGCTTGCAGTCAGGTCCGCATGCCGGCCTGCCGGTATCATAGAACATCTCTGAATCAGGGCCGCATGGACCTGTCTCCCCTGCAGGACCCCACCAGTTATCCTCCCGAGGCATGAAGTAGATATGATCATCAGCGATTCCAAGCTCACGCCATCTTGCAGCAGCCTCCTCATCGCGAGGAACAGTGCCGTCCCCCTCGAAGACTGTCACTGAAAGCTTCTCCACCGGTATCTCAAGGACCTTCGTAAGGAACTCGAAGCTGTACCCGATCATCTCCTTCTTGAAGTAATCACCAAGGGACCAGTTCCCAAGCATCTCAAAGAATGTGAGATGATGCGGATCGCCTACGCTGTCTATATCACCGGTGCGGATGCACTTCTGATAGTCGGTGAGCCTTGTCCCTGCAGGATGCTCTGCACCGAGGATGTAAGGCACAAGCGGGTGCATGCCGGCAGTCGTGAAGAGGACCGTAGGATCGTTCTCAGGGATAAGTGATGCCCCTGATATCTGCTTATGTCCCTTCGAGACAAAGAAATCAATGTATAGCTTCCTTAATTCGTTTGCTGTAATTTCCTTCATAAAACAACCTATCCGCGTCTATCCTATTCATGCTTCATGCCATCGTCAAGAGAAAGGGAGAATATATCTACAGCAATCCGCGAGACAATATAGAGAGCCCTATCAATACAAGGACTGCAGGAACTATCACCCTACTGTACCTTGCTGCGGCAGCCTTGACTGCGCGTATATCTGAAATCTTCAGCGCAGCATAGCATAGAACGCCTGTAAGAAGAAGATAAACGACGATGGCAGCAATGAGAGATCGAACATTGAGCTGTGAGAATATGGGGATGTAAACACCGATGTTATCAGCGCCATTCGAGACGACAAGACCGGCAGTGCCAATAGTCCCGATAGACTGCGGGATCGCAGGACTGCCATCTCCTGCGAAGGCTGATCTTATCCCGATGATGACAGGCACGATCCCGAGCAGCCAGATCCTGTCGGCAAGGACTGCTGCTACCCCATATGCGCCAGCAACGCTTATCGCTATCAGCGCAGAAATGCCGATATACTGCCCGGCAATGACCTTCATCCTGCCGGCCACGGCAGAGAATAGGATGGTCAGCAGGAATATGTCATCGATATTCGTGCTGATGAATGAAACTGCTGCTGTGACGATAATTCCGATCATATGTATACTGGCGGCTCCTCGCCGCCAGCTATCGATTATTCCGGGATAACCCTCATGAAGCGCTTCTTGCCGGCTTTCAGCATGTATTCGCCGTCACCGTCAGCATCAGCGGAGGTTATGATCGCCTTCGGGTCTGTCACCTTCTTTCCGTTCACCTCAGCACCGCCCTGCGTAACCAGCCGCCTCGCCTCTCCGTTAGATGGAGTAAGGCCAGAGCGCGTGAAGAGCTCAAGGATGCCTACACCATTCTCAAACACGGACTTCTCTATTGAGATTGAAGGGACGCCTTCCTTGCTTCTGCCGCCTGCAGCGAAAAGAGAGCGGGCAGCATTCCTGGCCTTCTCAGCCTCTTCCTCGCCATGGATGATCTTTGTTGTCTCGTAGGCAAGCCTTTCCTTCGCATCATTGATGTTCCTGTTCGGATCCTCATACTCAGCGATCTCATCAAGCGGCATGAATGTGAATATCTTCATGAAGCGGACAGCATCTGCATCAGCCACATTCCTCCAGTACTGGAAGAAATCGTATGGAGAATAAAGCTCTGGAGAAAGGAACACCGCACCTTTCTCGCTCTTGCCCATCTTCTTGCCGTCAGCACGCATTATGAGATTGAACGTAAGGCCATAGCACTGTTCGCCACCCATGCGCTGTATAAGGTCTATGCCTGCGACTATGTTGCCCCACTGGTCAGCGCCTCCGATCTGAAGGCGGCAGCCGGTGAGCTTATTGAGCATATGGAAGTCATAAGACTGCAGAAGCTGATAGTTGAACTCTATGAACGACAGCCCTCTTTCAAGGCGCTGCTTCACGCCTTCGAATGTAAGCATCCTGTTCACAGAGAAATACACACCTACATCCCTGAGGAACTTTATATAGTTCAGGTCGACAAGCCAGTCAGCGTTGTTCATCATCCTGGCCTTGCCCATTCCCTCGCCTGGATCGTCAGAGAAATCGACAATCTTGCCAAGCTGCACCTTTATCTTCTCGACATTGCTGTTGATGTCCTCGACAGAGAGTATCTTCCTCATCTCGGTCTTTCCGGAAGGATCGCCGATGAGCCCTGTACCGCCGCCGACAAGAGCTATCGGGTTATGGCCGGCAGCCTGCAGATGGTGCATGGCAAAGAACGGGACGATATGCCCGACATGCAGCGATGGTCCGGTTGGATCGACACCGCAGTAGAAAGATATATTCTCCTTGTCCATCAGATCAGACAATCCGTCGAAATCGGTGCAATCCTTGATGAAACCTCTGTCTATAAGGGTCTGCAGAGCTTTATTCATCAGACCCTCCTGTATTCCTTCATCTTCTGCGCGATGAATGGGACAAGCTGATCAGCTGCGACCCTCTCCTGGGACATTGAATCACGGAAACGCACAGTGACTGTCTGATCCTGAAGTGTCTGGTAATCAACAGTGACACAGTACGGAGTGCCGATCTCGTCCATCCTCCTGTATCTTCTGCCGACAGCGCCGCTCTGATCGTAGAATGTGACAAAGTCTGATCTCAGGCTATGCTCAAGCTTCGAGGCATATTCAGCAAGCCCATCCTTCTTGACAAGAGGAAGCACAGCAACCTTGACAGGAGCGATGAGAGGATGGAAGTGAAGCACTGTACGTGTATCCCCCTCAGGTGTCGGCTCCTCATCATACGCATCGCAGAGAGCCATGAGCACGTTCCTTGTAAGGCCTGCAGATGTCTCAACGACATATGGAATATATCTCTCATTAGTCTCTGGATCGAGATATGTGAGATCCTTTCCGGAGAACTTCTGGTGCTGGGTAAGGTCGTAGTCGGTCCTGGAATGCACGCCCTCAAGCTCCTGCCATCCCATCGGGAAGAGGAACTGGATATCATAAGCATCCTTTGCATAGAACGCGAGCTCATCAGGTCCATGCTGGTGCCATCTGAGATGCTCTGGATGTATTCCCATCTTCTTGTAGAACTCCATCCTCTGCTCCCTCCAGTATGGGAACCACTCCTCATCTGTGCCTGGCTTGCAGAAGAACTGCATCTCCATCTGCTCGAACTCACAAGAGCGGAAAATGAAGTTCTTTGTCGTGATCTCATTGCGGAATGACTTTCCGACCTGCGCGATGCCGAACGGTATCTTCACGCGTGATGACTGCACGACGTTCTTGAAGTTCACATAAATGCCCTGGGCCGTCTCAGGCCTCAGATAGACGATGGAAGCATCATCAGCATTAGCCCCGATATGAGTCTGGAACATAAGGTTGAAATTGCGCGGAGCAGTGAATGACCCCTTGTTGCCACACACTGGGCATGGAGCATTGAGATCAATCTGGTCTGCACGGAAACGTGACTTGCAAACCTTGCAATCAACCATAGGATCGGTGAAGTTGGAAACATGGCCAGAAGCCTCCCATACACGTGGGTGCATGAGTATCGAGGCATCAAGGCCCACGATATTATCGTGCATCTGAGTCATTTCCTTCCACCAGAAATCACGGATGTTGTTCTTCAGGTCAACCCCCATCGGGCCATAATCATATGCACCGTTGAGGCCTCCATAGATCTCACTGGACTGGAATATGAATCCACGGCGGCGGCAAAGCGAAACTATCTTATCCATTGTGGCTGCTTCTGACATTTCAATTCTCCTCAAGTATCTTAAGGCCCCGCTCGAGACGGCGCTCCGTCTCGTCGATGCCAATCATATCAATCGAATCAAAGAGCGGAAGGGAAACTGTCGAATTCGTGATGGCGACACGGATCGGCTGGAACACCCCTCCTACCTTCAACCCAAGCTCCGAAGCAAGAGAGGCAAGGTCATTCTCTATGTCCTCCTGGCTTCTTCCTGCCTTGACGCCATCCAAAAGGATGGACATGCCCTTCCTGAGAGCCTCTGCTGTCTTATCAAGATCGGCGCCTTTACCTATATAGACGTTCTTGTCAGTGACAGGCTCATCACGGAATATGAACGCGGTAAGAGGCACTACATCCGAAAGGACCTTCATCCTCTCCTTGACGCTCGGGACAAGCTTCGAGACAAGTTTCTCCTCATCTTCTGACAAAGGATCGTGGACGAATCCCGCGTCCTGAAGATAAGGGACGATGAGTCCTGCAAGCTTATCATCGGCGGTGGCCCTTATATACTGGCCATTGAACCAGTCAAGCTTCTTATAGTCAAAGACGGCAGGAGACTTGTGGATGTTCTCCAGGCGGAAGCACTTCTCTAGCTCTTCCTTCGAGAAGAACTCAGTAGAGCCATCAAGGGACCAGCCGACAAGCGTCACGTAGTTTATGATGGCCTCAGGCAGATACCCTTTAGCACGGAAATCCCTGACAGCTGTAGAGCCATGGCGCTTTGAAAGCTTCTGCCCGTCCTTGCCCATGACCATCGGAAGATGGCAGTACAGGGGAACCTCCCAGCCAAAGGCATTGTAAAGAAGCACATGAAGAGGGCCTGATGGAATCCATTCCTGAGCTCTCATTATGTGTGTTATGTGCATCAGATGGTCGTCAATGACATTAGCCAGATGGTAAGTCGGGAAACCATCGCTTTTGAGGATGATCGGATCCGGGGAGATATCGCGGTTGCGGCGTGTGATATCACCCATGAGGATATCATGGAAAGTTGTCTTGCCCTCTGTCGGCACACGCAGCCTTATCACCGGCTTTATGCCCTGGGCCTCAAGCTCAGCCCTCTCCTCAGCCGTGAGATTCGCACAATGCCTGTCATATCCCTGATACTCGCTCTTCGATTCTGCCTGCTCCTTCCTGAGCGCTTCAAGCCTCTCTGGCGAGCAATAGCAATAATACGCCTTTCCCTCAGCGACAAGCTGTTCGGCATATTTCTTATAGAGATCGAATCTTTCCGACTGGATATAAGGGCCATAAGGGCCGCCTACGACAGGACCTTCATCCCACTCTATCCCAAGCCAGGAAAGAGTATTGTACAGATCTTCAAGGGACTCATCGCTATAGCGCTCTCTGTCCGTATCTTCGACACGGAGGATGAACTTGCCCCCGGAGGATCTGGCGAAGAAATAATTGAACAACGCGGTGCGTATTCCACCGATATGCTGCAGCCCTGTTGGAGACGGGGCATAGCGAACGCGAACTTCCATCTTCTTCTCCTTAGATTGACGCTTAATCTTATTATCTTTGAGAGCAATTGACAACAAGAAAGCCAGCAGGAATCTTGTTCAGAACGTGTAGACTATCATGCCCGTCAATGCTATTCCATGCAAATAGATCATACCAACATCAAAAGTATGGTATCCACTAAATGAAAAGGGGCACTTGCATATAAAAGATACAAGC
>CASFMA010000105.1 GCA_949295675.1 uncultured Spirochaetales bacterium
TTACTTTTCAACATCACATTGGCACATTTATAATCTTAAGTGACTTACTCTCCACCCTGTCTCACATTACTGTGAGCCTTAGGATGGAACTTCTTCCCGCTCAAGACCACTGTTGGAGCCAGTATCAACGAGCTAGCCCAGTGGTCAAGGATGTCTTTACCCTCATCCAGCGGTTCTTTCAACTGTTCCTATACATGCGTACGGATTGTATTCATTCAGTATCTCAAACGATGCCCATCCCGCTATTATCAGACAGTAGCTCCTTAACCAGAAGACTCTCCAGCTTTCGCTTCGCTTAGAAGAAGACACCTGGATGCAAAAGTTGAAATACATGTTGTTTATGGAAGTTATTTAGTAAATTTAACAATAATTTATATTGTTTTTATATTTAATATAAGTGAAATGATTATAGTAAAATATCAAAGTAATATTAAATACATTGCAGATTATATGGATATATCCAGATTTCAGGAATGAAACTGTATCATAAGTATTATCCATGATATCGTCATTCATCCCATCTTCGATTCTTATACAGAGATGAGCTGATGCTCTTATATTCCATGATTCTGCGGCTGGCCGCTGCCATCAGCAACGGAAAGCTTCATATAAAGAAGAGGGAAAGGACGTCCCTGCTCATCAAGCTCGGTACGTCTGTATTCAGAGAAGCCCATGTGATGGTAGAAGCCGACTGCGCCATGATTATCCTCATTGACTGTAAGCTCATCTACGCCATAGTTCGCAGTCACATACTCAATAAGGCACCTTCCATATCCCATGCCGATTGACTGTGGATCGAGGAACAGCATCTCAAGACGGCTGCCGTCAACCCCTGCAAATCCAACAGGTCCATTGCTGCTGTAAGCAACAATCAGTTGGGGCACTTCCATCAAGAGCCCTGGCACAACCTTTCCTATCTCATCAATGTCATCATGAGAAAGGAAGCCATGGGTCATCTCCACGGATCTTCGCCATATTGCGGCAAGCTTTGACACAAGCTCATCATCCCTGTTCTCTGCAGTCTCGATCCTCATAGTGCCATCGCCATCTCAAGGATTATCCTGTCCAGTATCAGGAAGCCTTGCTCTGTCAGGCTGAACCGCTCTTCGGTGTTCATGTAGCTTCTGCTGTCAAGCATGGCTATGCGGCTGCCATATGTTGTGTCAAAATCCTTTCCGAAACGTATGCTGTACTCCTTCTTGTCTATCCCATAGACAGTCCGGAGCGATGTGAGAAGGACTTCCTCCTCTGTCTCCTCAGCAGAGAGCGGATAGCACGTCAGCTCAGGCTTTGAGAGATATCCATCAAGGCTTTCCGGCTCTCTCATCGAAAGCGCCATGCCATAGCCTATCGAGCTTTCGGCGCCAGGTCCGAATCCTATGTACTGCCCAAGGTCCCAGTATACCTTGTTGTGCATACATTCCTTCCCTTCCCTCGCGAAGTTGGAAACTTCATAGTGCCTGTATCCAAGATCAGCAAGAAAAGACCATGATGCAAGGAGGGCATTCCTCTCGCCTTCATCACCGATCGGCACTGCCCGGGCTGCCAATGGCGTCCCTTCCTCGAATGTCAGGCAGTACAGCGATATATGATCCGGTGAGTACGATGCGATTTTCTCTATATCTCGAAGGGTTGCTTCCGGAGCAAAGCCTGGCACAGCTGTCATTATATCCGCATTGAAGTCAAACGGAGATGCGGAGAGTATCGAGAGGGCTTTCTCGTTGGATGCTATGTCGGCATTCCGTCCAAGCATCTTCAGCACCGCGCTGTCCATGCTCTGTATACCGACAGAGACCCTTGTGAGATATGGCGAGAGGGAGATGATATCATCACTCACGTTCTCAGGGTTTATCTCTATGGTGCATTCCTCTGCAAAGCCATTCCTGCAGGCCTCCCTGAGTATCCTGCCTAACCTCTCATACCCAAGCATGCCTGGATTGCCGCCTCCGATGAATATCGTCCTGAACGGCTGCTGCCAGTCATCAGAGAGAGCCCTGATCTCAGAAATCAGGATATCCATGTACCTCTGCACTTCAGATTCATCTACGCATGCGTATGGGACTGAATAGAATGCGCAGTAGTCGCATTTCGTGCGGCAGAACGGCACATGTATGTAAAGCGAAAGCGGCTTTGTCCTGTCTATTCTCTCAGGAAGCATCACTGGTTATCCATAAGCGAGGAGACTGCGCTGAGAGGCCAGAAGCGTCCAACGACCCTTCCGTTCACCCTTGATTCCTCCACCGGGCCGAAATAGCGGCCATCTCTTGAGTTATCCCTGTTGTCTCCAAGCGGAAGGACATAACCTTCAGGGACGTATATCCCGTTCTGATAACGTGATGCGTCCGAACGAAGCGCCATATCGGATGGATTGAATGAGGAAAGAGCCTTTGTCCTGGCTTCTTCATATGCGTAGCGGTCGAAGATATATGTGTATGGCGAGGACTGGAGCTTCATGTATTCATTTATCTCATAGCTAGGCGCGTACTGCTCAAGCCCCGCTTCCTGGTAAGCCATGAGCGCTCCATATGATTCAAGGGCCGGATAGTACTCGCTCTCGACAGAGCGATGCGGACCTGATGCAAGGCTGTTCTCAGCCCTGAAGTCCTCTTCCTTCTGGAAACCATCTGTACCGGATGGCTCTATAAGCACATTGCCCCTGTCAAAGCGTATCGTATCCCCGCCCATGCCGACTGCGCGCTTTACGTAAAGACGCTCCGCAGGCGTTCCGTCATCATTGCGGTCTATATTCACAAGCGTGAGCGTTCCCATGTATATGATCTGCGACAGGATATCGAAGACAGGTCCTTTTGAGTCGTATTCAGGGTTGTAGAATGTGATTATCTGATCCCTCTCGACACGCCTTCCATCTGTCAGGACCTTCTTTCCCACAGGATAAAGCTCGACACCGTAGCTGTCCTTGTTGACTATCACCCTGTCACCGACATTGAGCGTTGCGACCATTGAAGGAGACGGGATGACAAATAGCTGGAAAAGATACTGGTTGATTATTATGACCCAGAAGATAGCGAAGATAAGGGCATCCACCCAGCTCCATATCTCACCAAGCACCGTATGCTTCCTGTTCTTCTCGTATTCCTTTTCCTGACGTCTTCTCGTAAGACGCCTCTCCGTGCTTCTTTCAAGGAAGCTCAGCAAACGTTCCATGACTGAAATCTACTCCATAGGCTTCAAGTTGACAAGAAGGGATGCGCTTAGTACTTTAACCCTATGAGAAAAAAGCCTGAGCTTCCAGATGTAGAGCCGGTGCGTCTCCACCCTGTCTTCGGCATAAGACCGGGCGTGATCATACTTTCGGCCATCATAGTGTTCATATTGCTTGCCGCATTCATGCTGTTCGTGCTGCCAGGACTGGTTCAGAAGGGCGGCTATGTAAGGTTCGTCACAAATACGGCGGACACTGCTGTATACAGTGAGGACGGAAGCTATATTGGCTCATCTGAGGGCTCTGTCTACTACCTGCCGCATGGAGAGAGCACGTTCCATTTCGCCATCGACGGGGCTGATGCAGGCTCTGTTTCCGTGGATATTCCTCACAGGATCTTCTTCACGCTGTTCTCTCACAAGGTCACGGAAGTGGAGTTCAATGCAGTGAACACACCTGAGATAGAAAGAGCTGTGAAGGATGCGTTCGCAAGAAACATCTCATCATGGTCTGAGGTGATTGACTATGATGATACCTATCACTATCCCCCACTCTTCGTATCGCTTGCCCAGAATGCAGTTGCTCTCGGCTTCGAGGATATATCAGATGAGCTCTTGTTCGGGGCCATGCACATAACATCCGATGAGATGGAGAAGGATTTCCATAATGCCATCGCGATGCTCTCCCAGTCATCTGTCCGCTACATGACAGATGAGCTTGAGGCCATCATCGCAAAAAGCGCGGCAGAGGTGCCGCCAGCAGCTTCGAGCAGCGTAGGCAAGCCTCTCAAGGATGGCTCTTTCTTCATCTATCCCGGGATGACAGTGACGATGGGAAGCAATGACAGCACAGCATTTCCTGAAGCGAATGAGAGGATGGTCAGCGTTTCAGTCCCATCCTTTGCCATCGCATCTCGTCCTGTGTCTGAGTATGAGTACGCCCTCTTTGTGGAGGCTAACCCCTACTGGAGCCCGGCCAACAAGGATAACATCATCGCGGATGGAATGGCTGACGATGGCTATCTTGACGGGATCACGCTCTCAACCAGAGTACGTTCATCTCTGCCTATAAGGAATATAAGCTACAATGCGGCAGAGGCCTACGTAACATGGCTGTCCGGGCGTGACGGGGTGCAGTACATGATACCTTCCGAGGCAGAATGGACAGCTGCCGCGCTCAGCGCATCAGGAAAGCCTTATACGACATCGCTCCTTCCGATCGAGACAGATGACACCACCCCGTCATTCATGATGGGACAGCTCTGGGAGATGACAAGGACCCCGTATATACCTCTGATGAGGGTGTATGGATATGAGAAGGCTGTTGAGCTTGGCTCTGCCTATCCTTATGATGATATAATCGTCAAGGGCGGGAGCTACGTGAACGATCCGGCTGCCATCACAGTTGATACAGTGGGCGCTTTCGACAGGTCCTACACGAGTGAGTTCGTGACGCTCAGAATTGGGATTTTATATGGAAATCAAGACAATACAGAGAAATAAGAAGGCATATTTTAACTATGAGGTGCTTGACGAGCTTGAGGTAGGCATGGAGCTTGAGGGTACTGAGGTGAAATCAGTACGTGAGGGCAAATGCTCATTCTCGGACAGCTACATCGTCATCAAGAACGGTGAGCTTATACTTGTCGGATTCCTCATCCAGCCATACAGCCATGGGAATATATTCAACCATACACCTGACAGGAAGCGCAGGCTTCTTGCGCACAGGCAGGAGATAAAGAAGTTCACAAGGAAGGTTAACGAGAGAGGATTCACTATAGTCCCGCTCGAGATCTATCTGAAAGGGAACCTTGTGAAGATGAAGATAGCCCTTGCACGCGGCAAGAACGTAAGGGACAAGAAGGAAGCCATAAAGGAACGCGACGCAGCACGCGATGCACGCCGCCAGCTCAGGGAGCTCAATAGCTACTGAGGAAGGCCTTCTGCGTCATCATTATCATCGAATCAAGCTTGGAGACAAGGTCCTCATCATCCCAGTCGAAGCCTCCTCGCAGCCATTCCTCTATTATGCTCACAGCTCCGCCTGATATAAAATAGAAAAGAAGGCTCGCATCCTTCTCTGGAAGATGGAGGTTGTCCGCCCAGTTGCGGACGGCATTGGGAAGGAAGAATGTCAGTATGGAGCGCAGGAAGTTCTTATCACCATGGACAGAGAAGATAAGAAGGCACATATCCCTGTTCTCCCTGACTTTCTCAAGTATCAGCGAGAGCAGTCCCTTCACTGAGTTCACCGATTCCGATGAGATGTTTATAGCCTTGATAAGCTCCTCCAGGAACTGTGCCTCTATCTCCTCAAGAAGCGACTTGAGACTGGTATAGTGAGAATAGAAAGTATTCCGATTGACCCCGGCCTTATCGCAGACTTCACTGATTGAAATCTCATCAAGCCCCCTATCCACCATAAGATCAAGAAGCGCACGGCGAAGACGCTCCTTGGTCTTGACGATTCTCACATCTACCCTATTCATAAATTCTCATCCCCGGTGTCTGGAGGTGGGGAGACTCGAACTCCCGTCCTAACAATCCACCCATAAACGTCTACGGATATAGTCCCATTTCAAGCTTACTCAACCTTCGGCAGTGGAACCAGCGTCCAGAAGCAGCATCGCCGATAAGTCCCGGAAAGCGTGGCGAGACACCTCCCGGCAAGCCTCCTTAGGTAAAGGAATCAGAAGGCCAGTGGCTTAACCTGAAGATTCCCGCTCTCAGCTACGATTAGGCAGCAAGAGCAAATGCTTCGTCAGAGACGTACTCGTCTTCTTTCTTTGCATTTAATTTTTTTTGCCGGTTTTACAAGTCAGCTCTTGATCCGCAGTCTATGGCATGACAAAGCCAGTCGAAACCAAAACACCCCCAACAATAGAAATATAGCAAGAGAGGGGGCAATCCATCAAGCGAGTTTATCGAAAAGTGCAGAGAAGAATTGCTCCAGATCATCATATTTCAGGGCTGCGTAATCATCTATGTACGTCCTGTCCCTGTTGACTATGACGATATCACGTCCAGCCATCACTGAGCGGTAAGGCAAGGCCGCTGCAGGGTTGACCACCAGAGATGAGCCAAGGATGATCGCGAGATCCGCATTGGTGAATGCGTTCTCTCCCCTCATTAGCATCGATGAGTCGAGACTCTCGCCATAGAAGACTATATCAGGCTTCACAAGAGAGCCGCAGCTCTGGCATCGCGGGACTATATGCGCATTCACAGCATCAGCAAGATATCTGTAGCTGTAATGCCTGTGGCAGCCTACGCAGTAACCGTCACGGAGGCTTCCATGAAGCTCATAGACCTTCCTTGAGCCTGCTTTCTGATGGAGCCCATCTATATTCTGCGTGTAGATGCCCTCGCTGAGCTTTCCCATACCCTCCATCAGCGCAAGTGTCCTGTGTATGATATTAGGCTCGTATCTGTCCATCTGGAACCAGTACTCCCGTGCCCAGTCATAGAACACGTCAGGATGTGAAAGGAAGAAGTCTATATCGAGGATCGACTCGACACGCATATGGCCGAACTCCTTGCTGTAGAGCCCGTCGCTTGACCTGAAGTCAGGGATCCCGGAGAGCGTCGACACCCCAGCTCCTGTCAGGACAGCTACGCGGCGTGCCTTATCAAGCATATTCATGAATGGTGAGATATCAAGCATATTCACTGCCTCTGAAAGTATTGCCAGAGAGCGCGTCTGCCGAGATCGTCACGATATCGCCAGCTTCGTGCGGAAGATCCGATGAGAAGACAAAGTAATCGTTATGCTCTCCGCGCGCGAGGAACATATCCTCATCATCACGGCTCCGCCCTGTGACTATGGCCATTGCCCTGAACGGAAGCATCGCCTCCTTTATCCTCTTCTGCCTTTCAAGCTGCTCCGCTATAAGACGCTCAAGGCGCTTTATTTTCACATCCTCATCAAGCTGGCCATCCATTGACCATGCCTTTGTGCCTTCACGAGGGTTGAAGTAGTACATGAAAGCTTCAGTGCAGCCGAGGATATCCATTGCGCTCAGCGTCTCCTCATATTCCTCCTCGCTCTCGGAAGGAAAGCCGACCATCACATCGGTAGATAGCGTGAGGCCTGGGATCCTCTCCTTCATCCTCACAGCAAGATCCAGGAACTGCTCCCTGGTGGTCTTCCTGTTCATGAGCTGGAGTATCCTCGTGGATCCGGACTGCATAGGAATATGGATGTGCTTGGCTACCCTGTCGTTCTCAGCGATCACTGATATGAGATGATCGGAGAAATCCTTCGGATGGGGAGATTCGAAGCGGACGAATGCTATGGACCCAAGGTACGGTGTGATGATCTCCAGAAGCGTCGGGAAGTCCACATGCCTGCCATTGTACTCAGATGAATATGAGTTGACATTCTGCCCGAGGAGCGTTATCTCCTTCACGCCCTCCCGTCCAAGCCTTGAGACCTCGTTTATGACATCCTCGACACTTCTCGACACCTCACGGCCTCTTACGTACGGCACGATGCAGTATGAGCAGAAGTTGTTGCATCCGTTCATTATGGGGACATAGCTGGACCACTCTCCATCCTTGTGGTACGAAGGGAGGAAACGATAGCGCTCAAGATGGTCAAGGCTGTCTGAGATGATGTAATCAGGGATCTCTGCCTTCTCGTTAGTCCCGATCACGGCATCCACGAACGGAGCCTCCTTCCTGAGCTCATCCTTCATCCGTTCTGCCATGCAGCCTGTAACGATGAGTTTCAGCGGATGCTTCTTCTTCAGCGCGCTGTAGTAGCCAAGGCGCCCCCATATGCGGTTCTCCGCCGTCTTGCGCACCGAGCAGGTGTTGATTATGACAACATCAGCCTTCTCTCCATCCTCCGTGCGTTCCAGCCCCCTGCCCTTGAGTATCGCATCCATCGCATCAGCTTCTGCCATGTTGAGCTGGCAGCCATATGATTCTATAAGGTATCTCAAAGCTTCTGCCTCCTTCTTGCGCTCTCAAGGGTGTTGTCCATGAGCATAGCGACTGTCATGAGCCCCACTCCGCCTGGAACAGGGGTTATGGAGACATCACGGCCTTCGAACGAATCATAGTCCGCGTCCCCTGCAAGGCGGAATCCCTTCTTTTTCGAGCTGTCCGGGATCCGGTTCATCCCTACATCTATCACGACGGCACCATCCTTGACATAGCTTTCATCTATAGTCCCAGGGTGTCCCGCAGCCACTATCACTATATCCGCAGAGAGAGTATGCGCCCTGAGATCCTTTGTCTTCGTATTGCAGACAGTGACAGTCGCATCTATGCCTTTCTGCATCATCAGTGCGGCCATAGGCTTGCCGACTATGTTGCTGCGGCCTATTATCACGACATTGCTGCCTGAGGTCGCTATCCCATAGTATGAAAGAGTGCGCATTATCCCTTTCGGCGTACATGGGATGAAAGCATCCTTGCCGATCATTAGGCGCCCGACATTCACTGGAGAGAAGCCATCGACATCCTTTTCAGGGGATATCCTCTCTATGACCTTGCTCTCATCTATATGCGGCGGAAGCGGAAGCTGGACAAGTATCCCATCTATCTCATCATCGCTGTTGAGCTTGTCTATCAGGGAAAGGATCCCGGCCTCGTCCGTACCTTCGTCAAGCGTGTACTGCCTGTGGACGAAGCCAAGCATCACGGCGGCCTCCTCTTTCTTCCTCACATATGTCTGGCTCGCGGCATCGTGCGAGACGAGGATCACCGCAAGGCCAGGCTTGCGACGCAGCATGCAGCTCTCCTTCTTTATATCTGCGAGGATGGCATCTGCCACCTCTTTGCATCCTAGTCTTCTCATGGCTCCTGATTGTAGATTATTTCCACTCCGTGTTCAAAGGAGTGGCCGCTCCGACATATCTTTGTATTATTTGTGTGGTTTTCTTCTGCATGTTCTATAGAACCGTAACTTTCTGTATAATCATAAGGCAGGAGAAACAGATGAAGAGAATTCTCATTCCCTTGATGCTTCTTGTCTCGGTCTTATCAGGTCTGGGGGCAGCAGCATACTACGATACAGGCTCGCAGATCTTCACGATCACAGCTGGAGTATCAACACCGATGTCATTCACTTCGAATGGCGAGTCAATGTTCTGGCCCGGAACCGGGGACGGACAGACACACCATACAATCGGAGGCATAGGTGCGCTGAGCTATCAGATATTCGTCAACCCATATCTTGCGATAGGCGGAGAGCTGGGATACCAGTTCGACTTCTCGAGGGCTGGCGAGGTCTGCACCAACGTCCCTATAACGGCAAAGCTCACATACGTGCCGCTGCAGGGCGACTTCGAGATCCCGATCTCGCTTGGTGTCGGAGCTGACTACATAAGCTATGACTCATATTCAAAGATAACATTAGGCCTCACGTTCGAGGTTGGATTCAGATACTACTTCACGGACAGCTGGGGAGTTGGCGTGAACGCGGGGCTTCTTGTCGTACCGGAGCTATACTTTGATGACATGTCGAAGACCAGCGTGATGACATATATCCCGACAACGCTCAGCGTTACATACAGGCACTAGGAGGAAAAGATGAGAAGAACTGCAATTCTGCTGATTATGCTGCTGGCCGCCCTCCTTGCATCCTGCAACCTTGATTCAAATCAGGGAGTGCTGCAGATGGCTTTCAACGCAACGCACAAGACAAGCTATACGATAATAGATGTATATGGCGCATATGATAACGATGATAACGGCACGAAGGTGCTTATCAACAGGGACTGGGATCTCTGGTACGTAGAGACTGACGGGAATGACCTTGTACAGCACAAGGTGAAGGATCTCACACAAGGTGCAGTGACGCCTATATTCATAAACGGAAACGGCACTCTGTTCTACGCATACAGGCCAGAGCATACAGGGCCATTCAGCTTCGGTTCAGCCTCTATCGATGATATCGCATCTGATGACTTTGATTTCTCAGGATCTACCTCAGATAGTGCAGAGCTTCAGGGCATCACGAAATTCGACTGCGTCAACCTCAATCTCGATGAATGCCTGATAATCTGGGGAACTGATGAGAACACCTATTACAAGAAGATAGAGAATAAATCCAGCCAGACGTCATTCTCGCTTTCAGGCAGCGTAGATATCACTACCCTCAGCACAAAGAGCGGCACTTCCGTGAATACGAAAGGTGTCACGATCTTCGGGACCGATGCGCTCTTTGCATATTACGAGGACAGCGATCTCGACAATACCCCTAACCAGCTTGCCGTGATAAGGATCGTAAATGGAGTGCCTGAGGCCATCACGCTCGGTGTAGATGAGGATAACATCCCTATGGGCTCTGACAATGGCTACTTCATCACATACGATGGAGATCTGTATCAGTTCAACACTTCGGAAAATGGATATGGGAGGATCAGTGGCTTCGTCTCAGACCTTCGATACAGGATAAACCATCGTCTTGTCCTCTCGAATGAAGGAGACAGAGCTGTCGGATTCATCTACCGCAACGGCGTCTATGTAAGAGAGAATACTGCAGATAACGTCAGGCCAAAGGTCCTTTCCATAGACAACAACGACAATGATATAATCTCTGCATCATACATAGGCCATAGCACGGCACAGGACGGTGATGACTGGTATCTCTTCGCGACACAGAACAACAGCTTCATAATCCTTGAAGTCGGCCCGGGAACGCTCAATGATGAAGGAACACGCTATAACTACACAGTCAGTGACAGCATGCTCCAAAGCTATGAGCCACAGATCCATGGACAGTTGTCGGCTTATATCAATTGAGTAAGATGACGGCAGGAGTTTCCTGCCGTTCTTCACTCCAAGATAATTTCATTATTGCTATTGATATTATCAAGGATATCTGCTAATAATCTTCTGTTGTTTGACACAGCAGGCCAAAGTAGCTCAGTGGTAGAGCAGCTCACTCGTAATGAGCAGGTCGCGGGTTCGACTCCCATCTTTGGCTCACAGAAGGAACTCCCCTAGCTTGGGGAGTTTCGTCTTTCATCCATCCTTTTCTCCTGCCATGTGAGGCGAGGTCTCCCGCGTCCTTTGGTTGCTATGTTCACTCCCATCAGTATGATGTCGTCTCCGCTGACTGTGTACCTGTCCATATAATTACGGCTCTCTATCTGGGCAAGATATGCCTCAGCGCTCTGGTCCATCTTGAGCTCAACTATCACAACCCTGCCCTTCACGGCAAGCACCAGATCCGACCTTCCCTCCGCTGTATGCTCCTCTGCCCTCACATCAATCTTTCCTGAAAGGGATGAAACTGCATATATGAGAGCCTGATAGAACTTCTCCCTGTCGATCCTCATATCATATGTTGGAATGTGTATTATCCTGTCAAAGGCAGATGCAAGCCTTCCGATGTCTCCACACTGCATAGCTCTCTCTATCTCAATCATTAGATTATAGCTGCCCTCATCTCCAATGAAGGCCTCGGAGATGACCTCGCCCATTATCTTGCCGACCTCATGGTTCGGTATGGCAAGATGCACGATATCGCCATCGATATGATCTATCGTGAGATAGCCTGCCATGTACAGGTAGCCACACATCTTCTTCTGGCTTATCTCCTCTCCAGCTTCGAAGCTTTCTATGCTGAAATTCATAAGCGTACTCTTCATAACCGCTGGCGTATCATCAGGAAGGAATGCAATCCTCGCACGCTTAGCAAGCTCCACGACCATCTCCGTCGATGCGGTATTCGCCCAGTACGGCTCGAACGCCATCCCGTCATCGCGGAAGAATGAGTTTATCGATACAGGGTTATAGACCTTCTCCGCACCCTCCGAGAACCTGTATCCGTCATACCAGTGCCTGAGGCTTTCAAGAAGCCCTTCCCTCCCCGCATCCGGATGCTTCTCCATGTATTCCCCTATCCCCTCATCGAAGTATGCCTCAAGCTCCGCCTGGGTATAGCCGAACGCTGATGAGAAGGCGCTGCTGAACGTCAGGTCCCTCATATTGTTCAGCTTGCTGAACAGGGACTGGTTGGAGAACCTTGTTATGCCTGTCATGAAAAGAAAGCGGATATGCTCTGCGCATGGCTTGAGCTTCCCATAAAGCCCCTTCAGTACTGCCCTTATGATTTCTCCATCCTCTACCTTGAGCGATTCATTCAAT
>CASFMA010000106.1 GCA_949295675.1 uncultured Spirochaetales bacterium
CCAGATATTTCACAATCAAATATAGCACTAGTTATTCTGGTGCAGGAACCACGACAGGCATACCTGAAAATTCACAGAGTGTTGCAGAAGGCTCCAAACCGACAAGACCTTCGGATCCTGTACTTACGGAAAACGGCAAGACATATGTATTCGAAGGCTGGTACGAAACAGGATCTAAGGAACCATTCGATTTCGAACAGCCAATCACTGGCAACAAGACACTTGAGGCAAAATGGAGCGATTCATATTACGACGATAATGGATACACAGTTGGTGATGAAGCAGGTCTCGTTGCTTGGAGCGAAGCTGTATTGGACAATCCTAAACTTAACTGCACGCTTGAAAGGGATATCATGCTCACTGCTGTAAGTGATGGGGAAAGCAACTGGAATCCCGTAAAGAACTATTCAGGCACTTTCGATGGCAACAACAAGACGATAAGCGGAATGAAAATCACAGGAGAAGCCAAGATAAGTACAGGCTTAATTTCAAACCTGGAATCTGACGGTACTGTGAAGGATCTGGGACTGATTGGTGTTGATATCAATATCTCGAGTGATCTTAGTATTGAAGTTGGGGCTATTGCTGGGATCAGTAGAGGCATCGGTACAGCAATCACCAACTGCTATTCCACGGGAACAATATCTGTTACGGTAGAAGGCCAAAAAGTTGCCTATGCTGGCGGTATCATCGGACAAAATAATAGTAGTACTATAACAGCATGTTATTCCTCTGGAACAATAACTGCAAGAGAGGGCGGTGTTTATGCTGGCGGTATCACGGGACAGAATGATGGTGCTGATGCTAAAATCACAGCATGTTATTCCTCTGGAACAATAACTGCAAGAAATGCGGCAAGAGAGGGCGGTGTTTATGCTGGCGGTATCACGGGACAGAATGATGGTGCTGATGCTAAAATCACAGCATGTTATTTCACGGGCAGTGTATCTGCAGGGACACAAGGAAATGGAGGTTATGTTTGTGCTGGCGGTATAGCCGGAGAGACTCGAAATGGAAGTACCATCACAGCATGTTACTCCACAGGAAGCATATCTTCTTATAGTACATATGCTGGCGGCATCTGCGGGATATCAAGCAGCACTGTAGATACTTGTTACTGGTCATCAAGCGGTGGAACCGCTATAGCAGGAATAGGTGACGGAACAGATAATACCTTAAAAGTAGAAAATGATGATTGGTTAACTGCAATAAATACTATGAATACTAAACTCAACGAAGTTGGGGCTACGTATAAATATACTAATGGCGATTCTGACAGACCTCTTATCATTCAACCTTAAACCAATGGATGAGACTTATATTTGAATTTATGTCTTGCGGTTTAGGCCGCAGGACATTTTATTTTCTCTTTACATCCACCAACTTTGCATCGGCACCAATTGAGAAAGCTTCTCTGACAAGCGGGATAAAATCCCTCCTGACTGCGATTGTGAGGTCAATATCCCTTTCGTGGAAAGCCCTCAGGGAAGGAGCAAATCCACCTCCGAGCACCTCAAGCCGTCCGACCTCATCCAAGACAACATCACCGCTCTTGATCTTCAGCAGCTCGCCGTTCGCCCAGTCAAAGGCACATTGATCATAATACCATTGGCCGAAGCTGTCAGGGAACAAAGGCTCAGAGCTCATGAGAAGCCGTTCCTCACCGCTTCCTGCATCCCTCAGGTAATAAGCATCGCCTCTATGGATCGATAGAAAGCCTTTTGCTCCTTTGCAATGCTCAAGAAGATAGCTTGTCTTCCCTTCACCTCGCCCGCCAGTGACTATCCTACAGCTCTTCATCCAGGAAAGCCTCCAGCGCCTCATACGCCCTGTAGCTGTCCTCGCGGGTTATCACAAAGGTAAGGACATTCATGGTGGAGACTATCTCTATTATGTTTATGTTCTCCCATGCAAGCTTCCTTATTGCCAGATACAGTATGCCAGGGGTCTGCAGGAAATCCCCATGGAAGACAATGGTGAGGGCAACAAGATCTGAATAGCGATGCACTATCCTCTGATCCTTCAGCAACTCATCGACAGCTGTCCTGTGGTTCTCGCTCACAGCAAGTGTTATCTCATGAGATCCAAGTGTTATGTTGAGAAAGTCCCCCTGCTCAGGATGCACGATGTCATAGAGCCTTGAGAGCTTTGGGATGAACGAGTCATCACGTGAGAAGTTGACATCATAGATGTTGGTCTTCATCTGTATCTCATAGTCTATCTTCCCTGCTCCCATCTCCTTCTGCGAAGCCTTCAGCTCATCGGAATAGCGCCGTATGGCCATGACGATGGCAGAGGTGTTCACCTTGTCACCATGGAGGCTCTCGACCTTCGGCTGTATTGATTTCGCCAGGTTCGAGAATGAGATCACTTCCTGTATGAGCATCTCGGATATGAATGGGCTTCTGTTTATTATTGTCTTGACAGCTGATGCAACCGATACGGACATTATATCTCCTGTGTTATCTGATTAACTGAATGTTATATTATTAACAACATAAGAACAAGATAGCAGGACACCTATCGTTCCTGGATAATGCAAAAATCGTCAAATGGCATATATTCCCGCTACAATTCAGATACTCTATGTGATAACATCTTGCTATGCGATGCCCTAGATGTGGAATAGATAACGACAAAGTGCTGGAATCAAGGTCGAACAAGGACGGAACGTCAATCAGGAGGCGGCGTGAGTGCCTTGGCTGCGGTCATCGCTTCACGAGCTATGAGAAGATCGAGGTAAAGCCGATAATGGTGATAAAGAAAGACGGCCGTCATCAGCCTTTCGATATCTCAAAGGTCGAGAGGGGCATCAGGCAATGCACGGAGAAGCTCTCAGTGACCCAGGATGAGATAGATTCGATCCTCAGGAACATCGAAGACAACGTCTACAGGATAGCAGGAAGCAAGAACACGATAACAAGCCAGGAAGTCGGAGAGGAGACACTCAGGCAGCTCTACCCCGTCTCAAGGGTCGCATATGTGCGCTTTGCATCTGTCTACAGGGCCTTTGACGATCTTGATCAGTTCATAACAGAGATCGAGAGGATAGCGAAGGGAGATTAGCGCGAAGCCGCATCGAACCATCTGCCAGTGACGCTCTGCTCTATCTCCTCGTTCAGATGGTCCGGCTTGAGGATTTCGTTCGCCGCATCAAGGGCGAAGTTGTCAGTCATCCCCGCGACATAGTCTATGATCATCCTCCTGTCGCTTCCCTCCTTCTCCATGTACATCGGGTACATCGTCTGGATATGGTTTGAGAAGCCGGCTGCAAGCATGTTGCGTTCTGACATATACCCTTTCTGGTCAAGCCCGTATGACGCGTACAACTCTTCAAGGTAATCTGTTATAAGGCGCAGGAGCCTTGTGAAGTAGCGTGTATATCCATTGAGTATCTCAGAACGGTATATGTTCTCATAGTTGAAGGCGCTGAACGCCTCCACCGCCTCGAAGATATCATCGGAGAACCCGATTCCCCTATCCTTGCCGGCACCAGCTATTATATCCTGGACAAGTGTGTTTATTATGGCGCTGTTGGTCCTGCCAAGGCGCTCCGATACGATCTTCGGAAGCTCCTTCCCCTTCAGTATGCCAAGCCGGTAAGCATCCTCGTAATCGCGTCCAAGGTACGCAATCGAATCAGAGAAGCGGACTATCGCACCCTCATAAGTGGCGGGTATGAGACCTTCGCGCTCCGTTATGGCATCAAGGTCCCTGATTGAAAGAGTCGGATGGATGCGCACGCTCAGCTTCTCACCGTTGTGGCAGACTATGCCATCACGCACTGCATAGGTAAGGTTCAGGCCCTTGCCATGCTCTGCAAGGAAGTCAACGACACGGAGGGAGTTGATCTCATGCTCGAACTTACCAAGTCCACGTTCCTCGGAGAGCTTCGATATTATCCTCTCCCCGACATGCCCGAATGGCGTGTGGCCGAGGTCATGCCCCATGCCTATCGCCCACGCGAGCTCCGAATCCAGCCCCAGCGGCCGGCAGATCGAGGACGCGATCGACGCGACATGGAGGACATGCTCCATGCGGGTGCAGATGTGGTCATTCGACGGCGCGAAGAAGACCTGGGTCTTGTGCTTCAGGCGCCGGAACGGGGATGAATGTATTATCGCTGTGGTGTCCCGGTAGTAAGGTCCCCTTGAGTCCTCTTCCCTCTCCCTCTTCCTGCTCCTGAGCCCTTTCTCAAGCTCTTTATCCGTGTACTCAATCATAGCCTTATGTTATCATAGGAAAGCGGAGGCTGAATATGATTGTCTACATCATTCCGATAATAACGCTGCTTCTGACATTCATGGCACTTCTGGCCTCGCTGCGCTTCATATTCTCAAGACAGGGGCTGTACTGGGTATTCCCAGCCCTCATTTCCCTGATACTCTTCTTTCTTGACCTGCAGACGCTGCTGGTAGTCGGAGAGGATGAGCCACAGGCAGTTGACCTCAGCTTCCAGGCAGTGGCGCCGCTTATGCTTGCAGCGCTCTGGTACATGATGATCATCGTGTTCCACTATGCGCTGAAAAAGACAATAGTCGAGAACAGCTTCGAGAACGACAGCGTAAAGAACCGGGCTGAGGCTGAATATCTTGAGAAGTATGAGGCAAGGATAAGAAGGAAGAGCCGCAGGCAGAGGATGGAGAGGACAGAGAACAGCGCATCAGTCCCATCAGTGCCTGAATACAGGGATCCAGGCGAAAGGGAATAAAGCCTCGCCGGTGGATTGAAGATAAACGGCGCAAATGCTACGATTTCCCTATTATGGCGAGACTATTCTTCGTTGGTATCAAACACTCAGGAAAGACAACGCAGGCAAGGCTTGTATCAAAGCTGACAGGACTTGCGTTCAAGGATGCTGATGACCTCGTGCTCGAGACCCTTTCAGGAGAGAGCATAAGGGATGTGTACAGAAGAGAGGGAAAAGAGGCGTTCATGGAACGTGAGCTATCATCAGTTGCCGCGTTCATAGATGCAAACAGCAGCTTCATCCTCTCGCTCGGAGGCGGTGCCGCCGATAACACGAGGCTCATGGACCTGATGAAGAGCAGCGGGAAGATAATCTACCTTAGAAGACGTGAGGATGAGATGCTTCCCGTCATACTGCGCCATGGCATACCGGCATTCCTGGACGAGAATGACATCGAAGGATCATTCCATGCCATATACGAGAGACGGGACAGGATATACTCAGCATATGCCGATCTTGCGATAGACCTCGGCAGCTATGGCGACAAGGAAGAGACAGCAAGGCGCACGGCCAGGCTTCTGCGGGAGGCAAACTATGTCTAGCACATTCGGGAAGATCCTCAAGCTCACGACATTCGGGGAATCGCACGGGGCTGCCATAGGCGGAATCGTTGACGGATACCCCGCAGGCATCGCTGTCGACATGGAGCGGATACAGCAGGAGATGTCAAGGAGAAGGCCTGGCAGCACCAGACTCGGTACGGCGAGGAATGAGATGGATGAGGTCAGGATACTCTCAGGGGTATACAACGGGATCTCGGAGGGAACCCCCATCGCTTTCATGATCGAGAATACATCGCAGATATCATCACACTACAGCGACATCGAGCATAAGTTCCGCCCAGGCCATGCTGACTACACATTCCAGGCAAAGTACGGCATCAGGGATCCCCGGGGAGGAGGAAGATCGTCAGGAAGGGAGACTGCCTCAAGGGTATTCGGCGGCGCGCTTGCAAAGCAGATGCTGGAAAGAGAGGGAATAGAGATCGGAGCCGGAGTCATAGAAGCCGGAGGCATCAAGGCATCCGGATATGAATGGAACCCTCCTTTCCCTCCCCCGCTCTATGCACCGGAATGCCAAGAGCTGCCTGCAATGATAAAGGCCATTGAGGATGCGAAAGCCGATTCAGACAGCGTCGGCGGAATCATAGAGTGCCGCATAAAGGGTGTTCCAGCGGGGCTTGGGGATCCGGTGTTCGACAAGCTTGATGCGCTGCTTGCACATGCTGTCCTCTCGATAGGTGCTGTCAAAGGCATAGAGTTCGGATCAGGCTTTGATGCGGCAAGGAAAAGAGGCTCTGAGAATAATGATGGGATGAGGATGGAAGGAGGGAAGCCGACATTCATCACAAATAACGCCGGAGGGATACTCGGAGGGATATCAAACGGAAACGATATAGTGTTCAGGGCTGCAGTGAAGCCTACCCCTTCAATCGCAAGGGACCAGCTCACGGTGACTGACAGCTTCGAGGACACCGTCATAAATGTCCATGGACGGCACGATCCATCCATCGTTCCGCGCGCTGTGGTCGTCGTCGAGGCAATGGCTGCACTGACAATTGCCGATGCGCTTCTCGGCTGGAGATGCTATGAGCGATAGACCCCTGACAATACAGGGCGACAGGACAATGCTCCTTGATGTCCATTCGCCATCAGCCTCGGCATGCCGTGAGGATATAATAGCGTTCTCCGACCTTGTGAAAAGCCCCGAGCATATACACACATACTCGCTGTCAGCGCTGTCGCTGTGGAACGCAATATCATCGGGGCTGACAGTCGAGGAGATCATAGGAAGGCTCAGGAAGTGGTCCCGATTCGAGCTTGATGACAGGATCGTGTTCTTCATCGAGGATCAGGGAAGGCGTTATGGGGATTTCGTTCTGGAGGAGTATGATGATGACAGCCTGATCCTCACAGTCAGGCGGCCTGTGTTCGCACTGCAGCTGAAGAACGAGAAATCCCTGATGAGCATCCTGAGGCCAGAGGATGACAGATCCTTCCTTCTTCCAAGGATACAGAGGGGAACGCTCAAGGCCCTGATGATAAAGCTGGGCTTCCCTGTCGATGACAGGATTCCTCTCAAAAGCGGGCATCCATTTGAGATAAGGCTGAACAGCTCCTTCTCGCCAAGGTACTACCAGACAGATGCGGCTGAAGCGCTCATCGGCAATGGCGGGCCAGGGACTGGGTTCGGCACCATCGTGCTCCCATGCGGGGCCGGCAAGACGATCGTCGGCATGATCGTCATGGCAAAGCTGAGCACGAACACACTCATACTCTCTCCAAACATAACCGCGCTGAGGCAGTGGAAAAGGGAGCTGCTCAGCAAGACAAGCCTCAGGGAAGAGGATATCGGGGAATACTCTGGAGAGAAGAAGGAAATAAGGCCAGTCACGATCTGCACGTACCGGGTACTGGCATGGAGAAGCGGGGATGATGAGGAATACAGGCACTTCGACCTCTTCAAGGACAGAGGCTGGGGCCTGATAATATATGATGAGGTCCATATGCTCCCGGCCCCGGTCTTCCGCATAACGGCAGAGCTCCAGGCAATCCACCGACTTGGCCTCACGGCAACGCTTGTAAGGGAGGACGGGCTTGAGGATGAGGTGTTCTCGCTTGTCGGGCCGAAGCGCTATGATACGCCATGGCTTGAGCTTGAGCGTGAGGGATTCATCGCAAAGGCATACTGCCACGAGCTGCGCATACCGCTTCCTGAAGAGCTTGAAGTGCCGTACGCACTGGCCTCTGGCCGTGAGAAGTTCAGGCTCGCTTCAGAAAATCCCTTGAAGACCGATGCCGTGAAGAAGCTCATAGCGCTCCATAAAGGCGACAAGATACTTATAATCGGCCAGTACATAGACCAGCTGAAAAAGCTGCATGACGAGCTTGGGTATCCCCTGATAACAGGCACGATGGCAAACAGGAAGCGCGATGAGCTCTACCAGGGATTCAGGGATGGAAGCCTAGACGTACTGATAGTCTCAAAGGTTGCGAACAACGCGATCGACCTGCCTGACGCATCGGTGCTGATCGAGATATCAGGGACATTCGGATCCAGGCAGGAAGAGGCACAGAGACTTGGCAGGATACTGCGTCCGAAGAGCAAGGACAGCCACTTCTACACGCTTGTGACTGAGTATTCAAGGGAAGAGGAATTCGCGCAGAACAGGCAAAAATTCCTCTCAGAGCAAGGCTACAGCTACACGATCGAAAGGATATGAGATGTGCATCAGGGAGAAAGCAGGGGCAATAACAGATAAAGAGGGTGCGATGCTCTCTGCCATATCACTTGCGCATTCCTGGCTTGGCATGGGCGATGAGGAAAAGGCATCGTTCATCGACCGTGGTCTTGTCGAGGATGGAAGCTTCCATCTCTCTGATGTGGCACAGCTCGCGATTTCAGCCTACCCTCTCCTCGGAGATGGGAATGAGCAGGAGATATTCCCCGAATGCTTTCACGCGATGCTCGCAGCGGCAGAGAGCGAGAAGGAAGCGGAGGCAGTGGCGCTTCTGTGCTTCCCCGCAATAGACAAGGCAGAGGCAGCAAGGCTCCTGCAGCCCACGCTTTCCGCGCTCCATTCGCTGCATGTGCTGGAGGACAGCAGGAAAGCAGAGGATTTCCTGTCGCTTACCCTGGCGTCCAGGATGGCGTACATACTATCCCCTCACGATGCGATGAGGAGGCAGAAGGCCGTCACGGCCATAGCGCTCACTGAGAAGATAAGCGGGCTTGGAGGAGACAGGGAGAAGGAGGCTGAGAGGCTGATACAGGAAGCCTCTGGCTATGATGGCTTCTCATTCTTCACCCTTGAGAGTCTCCAGCTGCTGTACCGGAAGGATGGAAAGCTGTACGGAAGGGCGGAAAACAAGGCAAGGCCATCACTTGTCGTGACATCGGACTTCTCGATAATAGCGCAGGGACGTCTTCCTGCCGCAATCTATCTCTTTGCGGAACCGAGGAAAGCGGGAATGGCATCGGAATGGGCGATAACAAAGGAATCAATAAGGAAAGGCCTTGAGAGAGGACTATCCGGAGACCAGATGATCTCAATGCTTGACCAGGCCTCCTCAGAGAATATACCGGAATCTGTCAAGTCAAGGATACATTTCTGGGAAGAGACGCTGACATCGGTCAAGGGAAGCAGCGTGATAGCGCTGGATGTGACAGAAAGAGCAGAGCGTCTCATCAAGGTGATGTATGACAAGCTTGAGGCCCATATAATCTCGCATCCTGCTCCAGGCCTGTTCCTCATGCGTCCCGATACGGCATGGCAGTGGTCAGCCTTGCTATCCTCCGTAGGCCTTGATGTGCTTGGCAGCATCAGCGTTGAGAAGAAGGAAGAGCAGCTTCCGGATACTGATATCATTGAACTGAGGCCTGAGAGGACAATCCCTGACGAGAGGGCTGTCCCGTTTGACAGGGAGAGAAGACAGTCGCTTCTTGCCTCAGATGATATCTACAGGAAGGCGCTTGTCCTTTCAGGGATCATCTGCGACGAGGCACAGGAGACCCCTGCTCTTGAAGATGTCGTGCTTGGGCTTGACTACCAGGAGAAGAAGCGACTCATCTCATATTCCATATCCCATGGGAGGAAGGTATATGCGGAGTTCGTCGGAGGCAGCGTCATAATAGCAAAGGCCGAGAAATCGGCAAAGGACGGCTATGTATTGCTGAACGGACGGGAGATAGAGATAGCAAAGATATGGAAGACAGCGCTGCTTCCGCTATCAGTTGCATCAATCACTCACCTATGCCCCTCGGATAGTGATAACCTGTGAACATCTCAAACTGGAGCTTGCCCTGCTCCAGAAGCATCTCCTCCCCATAGTGCAATGTGCATCCGGCTGCGGCAGCCTCTGACAGGAGCTTCGTCATCTTTGGCTTGTAGATGATGTCATAGACAATCTCACGTCCGGTGAACCTGAATCCCTCTATGGGGTTGAGGTCGAAGTCGGGATATAGCCCGACAGAGGTCGTCTGGACGACAAGATCGACAGTGCCCTCATACTTCCTGGCGTTCTCAAGCGTATCGAACTCGCAGAGATTCAGTGCCGCGATATCTGCAGCGCGGGAGAGCGTGCGGTTGAGTATTGTGACCTTGACGCCCCTGTTCCGGAGCGCCCAGACAATCGCCTTTGAAGCTCCTCCAGCGCCTATCACGAGCGCAGTCTTTATCCTTCCGCTCTCGATATCCCTGAGGATCGGCGACAGAAATCCATAGTAGTCCGTGTTGAAGCCCTTCCACATGCCAGGAACCCTGACCACTGTATTGCACGAGCCGATCTGCTTGACTTCCCTGGAAATCCTGCCAAGGAACATGAGGACCTGTGCCTTGAAAGGTATTGTGACTGAGAAGCCGCGCATCTTGAGATACTCTGCCAGGGCAAAGAATGAGCGTATGTTATCTACAAGGAACGGAAGGTATATCGCATCATAGTTGATGGCCTGGAAGCCAGGATTATGTATCTGCGGGCTTGATGAGTGGTATACGGGATTTCCGATGATACCGTAGATCGCGGTCTTCCCGCTGACCTTGTCAGCCCTGTAGAGCGTCTTGAGCTCCTTTGCCGTGATCTGCCCCGGCGCAATGGCATCGCCTGAAGAGGCGAATGTCAGCATCGAGCCGCATCTGCGGTACAGTATCCTGGATGGAATCCCCCACTCCCCCATTCCGATTATTATCTTGTCAACGTCCTTCAGCTCGTCGCTTATCCGGAAGAGCGTGAGAAGGTCAGCCACAGAATGCGGTGTGACGGCAGCCTTGGCCACATCACCTCGCTCAGCAAGCTTGTATATCCTTGAGAAGATATCCTCAGGAATGCCATTGAAGTCATGGAAGGACCTGATTATCCTGACGCCCCTCTTCCTGGCCTTCGCCTCGACCTCCGCACGCTTCACATCCTCTTCTATGTCGACATAGGCGAAATCACCATCGAGGGCATCCAGCAGTATGTTGCGGCGATGCCTCTCTGTAAGCGTGCATAATCCGCCGTCCTCCTTGCGCCTGAGCGTGAGGATCACAGGTATATCGACCATGGAAGGAAAGAGAGATGCCTTCTTCTGCTCTTCCTCGCCAAGGTAGTCCACGCGCAGCTCAGCCATGTCTATATAGGCCCTGTTTGAACGTACAAGCTCAGCATCTTCCTCTAATGTCTGTTGGGATAAGGTAAGGCAGATCACTTATGTCTCCTTGATGAATGACGTCATTCCTGATATTTTCCAATGATAGCCCTAAAGACAGCTGATGGGCAAGCATACTGATATGAGAACATTGCAGGTACAGGACATTTCACTCTCTTTCGGAGACAGGGAACTGCTCAGGGATGTGGGCTTCACCCTTTCCGAGAAGTCACGTGCAGCGCTCGCCGGGGCCAACGGCTCAGGCAAATCCACGCTGCTCAAGGCTATAGCTGGCGTATTGAAGCCGGATTCCATGACCATATCGCTGACAAGGAACGCAAGGGTATCCTATCTTCCGCAGTCTGATATAGTGCTCCCAGACAGCACGGTGTATGAGGCAGCAGAGGAAGGATTCAGACGTTTCGACGCAGTCATCAAGGAGATGGAAGAGCTTGAGGAGATGGCGGCAAAGGGAGGAGACGCAGCCCTGCCAGCAGCGGAACGCCTCTCAGAATGCCACGACTTGCTTACTGATTCCGGCTACTATGACAGGAGGTCGAGGATAGAGTCCATCCTGTTCGGCCTGGGCTTCAGGAAGGAGGACCTTGAGCGCAGCGCAAGGACATTCAGCGGCGGCTACCAGATGAGGATAGCCCTTGCGAGGATCCTTGTCGAAGATCCTGATTTCCTCCTGCTTGACGAGCCGACGAACTATCTTGACATAGAAGCTATGGTATGGCTTGAGGAATACCTTAGGTCATTCGATGGCGGGCTCATGCTTGTCTCCCACGACCAGGGCTTCCTTGATGACATGGTGACCGAGGTCTATGAGCTTTTCAACGGCCG
>CASFMA010000107.1 GCA_949295675.1 uncultured Spirochaetales bacterium
GACTCAAGAACCTGAGGATGGGTCTCGCCGAATATGCCAACGACCTGGCCGTTATAGATTATATTCGCAGCGCGTCCCGGTATGAACCGCTCATCACCGCTTACCTCTCCAAGCGTATACTCCTTCCTGAGGAAATACATCATAGTATTGATATACGAAGCTGCCTCATTATATCCGATATGGGCATTGGAAGAGAGGAAGCCAAGGCTGTTCTTCGTCACGGTGCCGCTATTGTCATTCTCATCCTTTACCGTGATCTTGCCGACCTCGAATATGCTGTGAGGATATACAGCATGGCCGGAGACAGATTCGCTTTCAAGGAGGCATGGCAGGACAGATGGCCTGATCACCTCATAGTTCTCGCTCATAGGATTTGCTATGAAGACACACTTCTCATCAGAGATGTGCATATTGTCGATGTACTCCCTCCTTGACCCAAGGTAGTTGTACATCATCTCCTGGAAGCCCAGGCCGACAAGTATGCCCTTCACCTTCCTTGAGAACTCCTCAGCAGGAGAGAGACGTCCAATCGTGAAATCAGAAGGAAGCACCGGCTCGAAGTTCTCAAGGCCATAGCCAATCATGACATCCTCCACGATATCGACAGCATGAAGGAAGTCATTGCGCCATACAGGACACTCCGCAATGATCTTCTCACCGGAAACAGATGCCTTGACACCCATCTTCCTGAGCGACTCAATAGCTTCCTCGCCTGTTATATGGAGCCCCAGCTTCTTCTCGACAAGCGAAAGCTCTGCCTCAGCATCCTGTTGGAAGCGGTATGGGACGGTTATCTCCCTTCCATATGGCGTATCTTTTGCGAAGCGAACCTTAACAGGCTGGATCGTGAAGCCCATGTCCGCCATATCGCAGGCAAGTATGTTCGCAGCAAGCAGAAGATCGTCAAGGATAGGTCCTGAAAGCTCTATGAAGAAATCGGAATCACCTACCTCGACAGCGCCTATGCGAGCGCTGTTTATCACAGGAGGGAATGAAAGTGTATCGCCATTATCATCAAATAGATAAGGAAACTTCGGGAACGATGAGACTATGTACCCATATTCCTTGCCCTTCGGATGCTTCTCGCAGATCTCGCGCAGCGAGAGCTCTTCTGTCATTCCAAGCGGGACGAACTTTGTCTTGTCAGGATCTGCGGCGGCATAATGCACCGGGAACTTTATAAGCTCCTTGCGGTAGATGCCCATCGCGATGGTCTTCCTCTTCCTTCCGAAATTGGTGCAGAGCTTCTCCTGGCTCTGTATCAGGTTCACAAGGAGATCATCATCGACAGTCTGGCCCTTTGCAGCGAAGCCAATCGAATAGTCACGGATGCCTATGACGCTCTCATCGTCAATGACCATGCGTCCCTCTGAATCCTTCTCATCATCCTTTGATGAAAAGAAATCATACTCGGGAACCGATCCTGTCTCATAGCATCTCAATGCCCTTGCAACCCCGGCAGGAGACCAGAGGTCCGGACGGTTGGTGTCGTTGAGCTCAATCTTTATTACATGGTGATCTGCATCATGTCCATCAAGCTCTGCCTTCGCGACAGGAAAGATAGATACAAGCTCATCATCGCTCATCTTCTTTCCGAGAAGCGAGTAGAAGATTTTCTCAGGTGCATCAATCTTAGGCATATCAGTTCCCCCTCCTTGTCCTTACGCTGTCAATATCAGGTGTGAAGAGCTCCCTGAGATCATTGAGGCCAAGGTGCATAAGCGCCATGCGGTCGATCCCAAGGCCCCATGCGAGGACAGGGACATCGATCCCAAGCGCCTCAGTGACCTCCGGACGGAAGATCCCGGAACCGCCAAGCTCGAACCAGCCAAGGACAGGATGCTTGATATGCACCTCTATCGAAGGCTCTGTGAACGGGAAGTATCCCGGGACATACTTTACCTCCTCAGCTCCTGCTATCTCTTCCGCAAACATCTTGAGAAGGCCAAGCAGGTTCCTCAGATTCACATCATTTCCAAGGACGATTCCCTCAGTCTGGTAGAAATCAGCGCCGTGGGTCGCATCAACCTGGTCATACCTGAAGCACCTCACAATTCCGAAATACTTGCCTGGCACCTTTGCCTTTGTCAGCTGATGGGCTGAGAGGACAGTACCCTGGCTTCTCAGGACCTGACGTCTCGTGAACTCATGGTCGAATGTATAGCCCCAGCCTCTTGAGCCTGTCTTCCATCCATTCTCATGGGTGGCGGCAACCTGGCTGAGCCATGGCTCCTCTATCATCTTCGCATGGACAGGATCCTTCACATAATAGACATCATGGATATCGCGGGCAGAGTGGAACTGCGGCATGAAGAGCGCATCACCGTTCCAGAACTCATTCTCAACAAGCGGGCCGTCGAACTCTTCGAATCCAAGAGCCGTGAGCTTGTCCTTGACCCACTGCAGATACTCCGAATAGGCATTGCGTCTGCCAGGGATCAGCCTGGAAGTAGGAGCATTTATGCCATATGGCCGGAAAGAGCCATTTTTCCAGGATCCAGTCTGCAGCATCTCAGGCGTGAGGATTCCGAACTCCTCTCCTGTGATGTTGGCTGCAAGAAGCGCCTGCTTCGCCTCATCGCCTGCAGCTGTCAGGCGATATACCACTATATCGCTCTCTACAAGCTTGAAATCCGCTGATGACGCGCCTCTTTTCTTTGCAAGCTGCTGTATTGCGGCCTTTTCCTTGCCGGACATAGAGGATTCATCGATGACGCCCGTCTCCTTTGCCCTGTCAAGAAGGCTTCGCTGCAGGATGACATCCTCTGGGAGTCCTGGCTGAACTATCTCAGCCTTCCTCTCATCGTTCATCTTCGCGACGCCTTTGGATGAAAGCAAGCCAAAGGCAGAGCCTGTGTCACTCTTCTCAAGACCAAGAGCCTGTGATATCTCAGGCATGGCGTGCGGTCCTTTCTCGCAAAGGAATGAGAAGATCCTTTCCGCTGGAAGACCTTTCTCCTGATGCTCCCTTCCAAGATCCGTAAGCTCATACACCGTCTTATGGCTTCTGCCTGTCTCTTCAAGGCATCCCTTGGCTACAAGCCATGAAAATGCCTGATTGCACTGCCCTACCTTGTAGTCAAGCTCCTTGATGATACGCTCTGCCGTGATATCCTCACCGGATGAGACATGGCGCAGAAGCTTCACCTCAAGAGGATGCAGGTTCTTTACCTCTATATCCATAGATAACTCCCAATTATTGTTTCAACGGTTTAGGATTATAACAATATGAAGGGAAAAGCAACAGGGCAATGCTCAGAGACCCAAAGAAAAAGCTGCTTCAGCTATCTTGGCAGCATCCGGCAGGACCATGCTTTCAAGCTTCC
>CASFMA010000108.1 GCA_949295675.1 uncultured Spirochaetales bacterium
GGGTGCGGAACATCTGGTTGCCATGGGCCTCGAGATCAGCTTCAGCGACAACATAGAAGCCATATCTGTCATAAAGATCATAAGCCCATGGCGAATTCGGATAATGGCTTGTCCTTATGGCGTTTATATTGGATCTCTTCATCATCACGAGATCCCTCATCAGCTGCTCCGGGGATATGGCGGCGCCTGTATAGGGATCGCTGTCATGCCTGTTCACGCCTTTAAGCTTGACAGGCTTCCCATTGACAAGGAAGACAGAATCCTTTATCGACACGTCCTTTATCCCTATGTACCTGACAATCCGTTCATCTTCCGTACTGAGCTCAAGCTTGTAGAGAAACGGCTCCTCGGCATTCCACAGCTTCGGGGACTGCACGGTGAACCGCACCCCGCGATCATCAGCAGAAGATGGTGAATAGGAGCTTCTCTCATCTGAAAGCAGTACGCTGTACACAAGATCCGGAGAGCTTTTCTGGATCTCGACATTGATTTCAGCGACATCATCATGCACTGCGGATGTGACACGGAAATCAGAAATATGATCAACAGGACGGGAAAGGATATATACGCTGCGGAATATACCGCTCATACGCAGCTTGTCCTGATCCTCAAGATATGTGCCATCGCACCATTTAAGCACAACGGCCTTTATCTCATTCTCGCCATCCTCGATATATTCAGTGATATCGAACTCACTGGTTGAATGGGAGACCTGGGAATATCCGCAGAACTTTCCGTTTATATAAAGATAGAAGCATGAATCAACGCCGTCGAAGACTATATACTCACGCATCCCCTCTTTTCGGGCCAGGAAGATGCGGCGCCTGTATATGCCTGTGGGATCCTCATCCGGGACAAACGGGGGATCCAGCGGGATGGGATATCGGACATTGGTATACTGATGCCTGTCATACCCTTCCATCTGCCAGCATGAGGGGACTGCAATCTTCCCATAATCCTCATCATGCAGCGCGTCAGATGCAGCCATAGCCGCCTGGTAAGAACCAAAGTAGGCGAAGTCCCACTCTCCATCGAGGGATATGAGCCTATCTGACTTATCCCAGCAATACGGCGAATAGTCATACCCAGGGGATGAAGGGATGAAATAAGAACGGGGCTTCTCCGTGCCTACATGCAGGAATGATGTGTTTTCATGATAATGTTCCATAGACCGGTCCTATCGCTGAAGCGTTGGCTATATTCTAATACATTCTTTCCTTTCATCATCGATGATTTCCGCTATTGCCTGGCTTTCATCGACTGATGAACATGGACACTCACGCAGAGAGATGCTACTTAAATGAAATCAGGGGCACGCTGCCATGCAGGGCCCCTGACTGACAAGACTGTTATTTGCCAAGATTGCTGAACATCTCCATCTTATACTTTTCAACTCCGGGCTGGTTGAAAGGATTTATCCCCATTATGGACCCTGACAAATAGCAGGAGAATTCAAAGAAATACATAAGGGCGCCTATTGTATACTCATTGATATCCTCGATAGATATCCTGAGGCATGGACACCTTGATGAATGGGCCTTCATAGTGGCTTCCTGAGATACCCTGTTTACGGATTCCACAGTCATCCCATCAAGATATGAGAACTTATCATCAACACCATCTGCAGGGATCGGGACAGATGCACCGGCAGACTTCACATCAATGAACGTCTCGAATACCACCGGGCTGCCATCCTGGATGAACTGGCCAAGGCTATGGAGCTCTTCGGAGAATTCCAGACCGACAGGAAACAGCCCCTTATCGCACTTGCCCTCGCTCTCCGCAAAAAGCTGCTCCCACCATTTATAGAACCACCTGAACCGAGGCTCGAAAGACGACAGGATCTCAATCCTGTATCCTTTGCTGAAGAAATGATTACGTGCCACAGCATAGATAAATGCCGGATTGTCGGCAGCTCCAGCTGTCCGCAGCAGCCTTGCCATATCATGAGCCCCCTGTGAGAAGCTCCTGATATCAGCGCCGCCAGCAGCCATCGGCACAAGATGGACAGGGCTAAGAGCTGTATAGCGACCTCCTATATCCCCCGGGAATGGGATGAAAGTATAGCCATTATCCCTGGCAAGCTTCTCGAAATGAGATCCGACAGTCCCTGTGCAGAAAATCCTTTCAGCAGCACCTTCTTTTCCATAGCGCCTTGCAAGGAGATCGCGGAATATGCGGAAAGCAAGACCGGGCTCAAGCGTCTCGAAGTTCTTCGCGATGCAGTCTATGACAAAGTCATGGCCTTCAAGGCTCTCAGCTGTCTTCTTATACTCATATGCAGAGAGCGTGTTGCCGGCATACACAATATTCATGCCGCACCTCTCGCCCACAGCCTTGAGCAACGCCCTGACGCTGTTGTTGGAACCGCCGATGCCGATGACAACGAAAGTATCAGCAATCGCCCTAGCCCTTTCCGCAAGCTCTATTGACTTGTCAAGCCAGTCCTCCCCGCCCCATTCATCTGGATCAAGCCACCCGAGGCTGTCAGAGTATACAGACTCCCCTGCCTGCACGGCACTGAGCAGCTTTTCATGCTCAGCTGATGATGGCAGACAGCTTCTGTCGCCTATTACTTCAACATCAATCAATTCCTTCATAACGACTATCCTTTTATGCCAGAGAATGTTATACCCTCTATGAATCTCTTCTGGACAAAGAAGTATATGACGATAACAGGGAGGGAGACCAACAGGGATGCAGCCATAAGCAGCGCCCATGATGTCTCATACTGTGTTGAGAACATCTGCAGCCCTATGGACAATGTATACATGTTCTGGTTGTTGAGATAAAGGAGCGGTCCGACGAAATCGTTCCAGGAATTCATGAATCTGAAGAGACCTACGGTCAGAAGCCCTGGCACGACCAGCGGAAGGACTATGCGCCAGTAGATCCTGAACTCTGAAGCGCCATCTATCCTGGCGGCATCCTCAAGATCGCGCGGCAGGCTCATGAGGAACTGCCTCAGGAGGAAGATCATGAATGGCCGTCCTCCGAAGAAAGATGTTATGAACAAAGGTATATAAGTTCCGACAACTCCCATCTTGCTGTACATTATGAACTGTGGGATCATCGTCACTTCCTGAGGTATCATCATGACAGCAATCGTGATGAAGAACAGGAGGTCCCTTCCCTTCCATTCAAGCCTTGAAAGCCCATAAGCCACAAGAGGGCATGCGATCAGCGTGCCTATCACATCCATGCAGGCGACAAAGAACGTGTTTCCCATATATCTGAAGAAAGGGACTGTAGTGACAGCTTCCGCATAGTTTGACCACTGGACAGGATCTGGGATCCACACCGGAGGGTTCACGAAAATCTGTGTATCTGGCTTCAATGAAGTCGAGAGCATCCATGCAAACGGCAGGAGGAAGCAGATACCTATCAGTGTCAGGATTATATATATCGCGCTTTTGCTGATGATCTTCTTTGCTTTGTAATTATTCATATTCCAAACCTCACTGGTAATGAACCCATTTCTTTGATGATCTGAACACAAGAAGCGTCATGAGAAGGATTATGACAAAAAGTATCCAGGCCATTGCCGAGGCATATCCCATCTTCATGTACCCGAACGCGTTGTTGTAGAGATACATGACATAGAACGTAAGCGAATGCGTGGGGCTTCCCTCTCCTCTGGTGATGGTATAAGGGAGAGTGAATATCTGGAGCGCATTGATCATTCCCATGACAACGTTGTAGAAGATCACAGGAGTGAGAAGAGGGAGCGTGATCCTTCTTGCTTTCTGGAATGCGTTGGCTCCGTCTATATCGGCAGCTTCATAGTACTCTCGCGAGATATCCTGCAGGCCGCTGAGGTTCACGACTATTGCCTGGCCTATCCCCCATGCGGAGATTATGACCAGCGATATCTTTGACCACTGCGCGCTGGCAAGCCATGGGATAGGATCAATCCCGAAGACTCCTATGATATTATTCAGAAGGCCATAATTTGAGTTGAGGATCCATTTCCAGACTGTCGCAGTGGCAACGACCGGGACAAGCGTAGGTATGAAGAATATGGTCCTGTATATTCCGCGTCCCGCGATATTCGCATTCAGCAGAAGCGCTATCGCTATGCCCAGAAGTATATTTACCGGCACGCTCATCACCGTGAAGATAAGCGTATTGGACACGCTTTTCAGGAACACAGTGTCACTTGCAAGTTCCTTGTAATTATCAAGCCCCACGAATTCCCCCGGGCTGAGAATACTGTATGACGTGAAGCCGTAATATATAGATGAAAGCAATGGATAGGCATAGAAAACCAGAAGGCCCAATATCCAAGGCATCGTGAAAATCAGCCCAACTCTTGCCTTGTGTGCTTCTATACCTTTCCCTAAAAAGCCATGCTTAAGCATTCTGACCTCCTATTAAACAAAGCGGGGAGGAACAATCCTCCCCATAACGTGCAAGGGGAATACCCTTAGTTGAATTTCTGAAGCTCAGCATTGATGCTGGCGTCAAGTTCTGTCATAAGAGCTTCTGGCGTGCCCTCTCCATGCAGCGCTGCATCGAGAACTGTGTTAAGCTCATCCCACAGAAGCTGGCCGACTGGAACTGGAGGCCTTACAAATGCCTTAGGAAGCGTATCGATGAAGACCTTGAACTTCTCATTGCCGCCAAAGACCTTCTCGCTCGCCGAGATGACAGGGGAAAGGCTTCCGGAATGTGATGCCATGCTGACCTGGGATTCCTCGCTCAGCATATACTTCATGAACTCCATAGCCTCCGCCGGATGCTTGGATCCTCTAGGAATGGTCCATCCCCAGCCACCGCACCATGTGATGTTCTCGCCTTCGACAAGAGACGGTATAGGAGCCACGCCATAATCAAGATCTGGGTTGTATCTCTCTATATTGGCAAGATCCCACTGTCCCCTCACGCACATGGCGATCTGCTCAGTCACAAACGGATCCTCTGCACCTGTGCCAAGCCCGCTCGCGAAATTGACGAAGCTCTCACCGCCCATCATCTCTGCAAAATCTACTTCCCACTGCAGGGCAGCGATGTTCTCAGGAGTTGCAACTGTAAGGACATTATTCTCGGCATCATAAAAATTTCCGCCGAATGACCATCCCCATGTATAGATAGGCTGACCTGCGAAAATCCATGGGACAAGGCCGACCTGCTTATAGTTAGCGCCATCACGGATCACGAGAGCCTTGGATGCCTCTGTCACTTCCTCTATCGTCGTAGGAGGATCTTCCGGATCAAGTCCTGCGGCACGGAACATATCCTTGTTATACAGCAAAGCTCTTGCATCGCCATTGTAAGGAATGGAATAAGTCTGGCCTTTATAGATCGAACCGGCTTTCGCCCAGTCATATACGCCATCAAGGGAGACCCCGGCCTCTGCCATTATCTCGTCAAGCGGCTGGATTGCATTCTGCGCTGCCCATGTAGCGACCTGGAAGTTATCCAGAAGCGCAATATCTGGAGGGTTGCCGGCAGCTATGGCAGCCATCAGGTTCGCCATAGTTGAGGTATTTCCGCTCGCCTGGTTCGCCACGAAAGTCAGATTTACGTAAATATGGTCATTTGTTGCATTGAAGTTATCCACGAGGGCCTTCATTGCTTCGAATCCAGCATCCTGTCCCCATGTGTGCCAGACGACGATTTCCGTCTTGCCATCGGCTCTTTGCGATGAAGATTCCTTTGATCCACCGGCAAAAACAGAGAGACCGAGACACAGTACAAGCATCAATACGAGTGCTTTCTTCATTTTCTTCTCCTTTTGTATATTTAGTCCAGGAAATACTGACTGACGTGATCTCTCGTCTTCAGAATCCCCTTCTCGACCTTTTCAAGCGTTCCTTCCCAGACTGGATCCTCATGCTCAATCACTATCGCATCGTCGTACCCGATCTGATACAGGTCATCCACGATACGGTTCCAGTCAAGATCCCCAAGGCCAGGGAGCCTATGCTGCCACCACTTCATGTACTGCTGGACACCGTAGAGTGAAAGCTTCTCCATATCCACATGCGTATCCTTTGCATGGAATCTGAATATCTTCTCCTTGAAGCGGAATATGTTGGAATATGGATCGATGAACTGCCATATAAGATGTGACGGATCATAGCAAAGACCGATCCTGTCGCTGTCAAGCTTGTCGAACAGCACTTCCCATACATCTGGGGATACTGCGATATTCCCCATCACAGGGCAGTTCTCCCATGCAAGACGCACATTGTATTTCTCAGCAGCATCGATGAACTTCTTCGCAAGCTCGACGCAGGCGTCGACGCTCTTCATGGGATCAAGTCCAAGCGGAGTATAAGAAGCATCCGTGATCCCTGTAGAGCATATCACTGTCCCGATATTCATCTCGCCAGCGAACTTTATCCTCTCCAGAAGGTTCTTCTGATGGCTTTCAGCTTCTTCCTTGTCAGAGGAAAGGAAATTACGGCAGTATATCATGGCGGCGATCCTGACCTTCCCCTCTGACTGCACCTCATCAAAAAGCTTCTTGTCCATCGGGATAGCAGGACCTACATCAAGCTCGCGTATACCGTTATCGCTGGCCCAATCAGCAATTTCCCTGAGATTGGTCCACCCTAGATTCGTCAGGCTGTTAGTCAGAAGACTCATCCACATAAAGCAATTTCTCCTTTTCAGATAATATCTATCGTTGTCCCGGTCACGGATGCCTCATGGATCACATCGATGAGGCTCTGAATATAGTACGCCCTCTGGAAGTTTCTCTCTGGCTGTCTTCCTTCCTTTATGCAGGCAAGGAACTCCCTGAACTCATCATCGGACCATGGATCTATGATCAGCTCCTCAGGAACTGTCACGGTCTCAGCATTTCCGCTATAAGCGCCATTCTTGTCCTTGAACCAGATCTCAAGCTCAGAAGGCCTGTCGTCACGGAAAAGCATCATGCCGCCTTCACCATATACTTCAATCGTATGTCTTCTTACGCCAAGACGGCTCGCGACAAACGATGCAAGGGTACCGCTCTCGAACATCACGTTGAACACTGCTGAATCATCATTCGTGACACATCCCCTGCCTTCCGTGAATATATTGTCCCTCTTCTCGATCATCGTAGAGACGAAGCCCTGGACAGACTGGATGCGCCCTGAGGTTCCCGAAAGCACCCAGTCGCACAGATCAAGCATATGGCATCCGAAATCAGCAAGGGCACCTGTGCCTGAAAGGTTCTCCTGCATGCGCCATTCAAGCTTCACGTCAGGATTTGCAATGCGGCATCCGCCAAGCGTCTCACGCCATGTGAACACCCTGCCTATCTTCCCTTCCTCTATGATGCTTTTCATGTGCTTTACAGCTGGTATGCCTCTGTAGCTGAAGCCGATCATGCTGATGACAGAGGTGCTTGACGCGGTATTGAGAGCCGCGAGGCAGGTGTCAGCATCTGTGCTGAGGGGCTTTTCACAGAGAACATGCTTGCCTTTCTCAAGAGCTCTCACAGCAAGTGAGACGTGAGAATAGTTCGGAGTACAGATGCTTACGGCATCAACCATATCGAGAAGCTCGTCAAATGATGATGCTATCTTCACATCAAGCTTTCTTTCCCTCGCCCATGCCTCTGCCCTGCCAGGGACGATATCATACATAGCAACAAGCTCGCATTCATCAGAATAACGGGTATATCCATGAACATGGTTGCCGGCAATTCCGACAGTATAGCCAGTTCCAACAATACCAACCTTCAGTTTTGACATATGCACTCCATTATTTAATTAAATTAATTATCTAATTGGAGTGTAACACAGATTTGACAATTCGCAAGTGCTATTTTCATAAATCAATTAAATAATTCTGTCAGCGGACAGCAGGAACAACAGGCACCCCGCCATTCTTGCCTGATTCATAGATGCCAAGCACTACCGCCAATGTCCTGAGCGCATCATATGGCTCCCATGGCACGGTCTTCCCATCTCTGAGCTTCGAGTAGAAATCAGCGATCTGGACAGCATGATAGTTCCCCCAATAGCGGACATGGCTGTCATTCGGATCGCAGCTAGGCTCGACCCTGTACGGTTCCCGGTCCTTAAGCGAGATATCGACGACGGATTCAGTAAGGAGGATCGTGCCGTTCTCCCCAGCCACCTCTATGCGGATCGGGCTGTTCTCGACAAAATAATTGCAGGCGGAGAAGGCATAGACAGCGCCATTTGAGAATCTGATCGCTGCGTCAGCCTCATCCTCGACTTCTATCATCGTGAGGACGCGCCTTGCTATATGGGCCTGGATCTCATCAACCTCGCATCCCATGAGATAACGTACAAGATCTATGCTGTGTATCGCCTGGTCAATGACGACTCCGCCGCCCTCTCTCTCCCAGCTTCCCTTCCAGTCGCACTGATAATACGAAGGTGGCCTATGCCAGGCCAGATGGGACCATGCCCCGCGGATCTTCCCCAGGGTCCCGTCTTCTATAAGCTTCTTAGCTTCCTGGATGCCTTCGATATATCTGTTCTGGAATATCACGCCAAGCTGCCTGCCAGTCTGGCCAGCTGTCCTGATCATGGATTCAGCATCCTCTATGGTAGTGGCTATTGGCTTTTCCGTGAGGACATTGAATCCCGCATTCAGGCAAGCCTCTACATGCGGCTTATGCAGGAAATGAGGAGTAAGCACATGCACAGCATCAAGCTGCATCGACAGAAGATCATCTAGGTCGTCAGAGGCAATACATCCAGGGAATGTTGCCGCGAAGGCCTCTGCCCGGTCTTTTTGCTTATCAACAGCAATCCTGACCTCAAGGATGTCAGACATAGACTCAAAAGCTTTCTTATAGACAGCGCTTATCCTTCCGCAGCCGATAACCCCGATCCTGAACTTATCCATCACTCCTTCTCCCTCAATATATTCACCCTTATGGCCCTGGCGGCAGCACCATATGCTGTCCTGAACTTATTGAATTCGACAAATTTTATATCAACATCGCTCATTCCTACGCCGAAAAGGTTCTCCTGAACGCTCGACATGAAAAGCCCTACATTCCTCGGGACCTTCATCACATAGCCATCGACAAGCACCAATGGAGGGCTCAGGAGGTTTATGGCATTCGCAAGGGCAATGCCAAGATTGACCATGGCATCTTCCATTATGCGGCACACCTCCCTGTCCCCCTGCTTCTCAGCCTCCAGTATGTCCTTTGTCGTAAGCTTCTTGGGATCAGGGCATATCGAAGACAGCAATGTGTCCCTTCCGGATTCCATCATAGCAATGCAGTTGTTCCTTATCGAAACCTCGCTGGCGAAAGCCTCAAGGCATCCATGGTTGCCGCATGTCGGGCAGAGCGGACCTTTCCTGTCAAGCACCATATGACCTATCTCGCCAGCTGCTGCCCCCGCACCTGTATAAGCGCGCTTGCCTATCTTCAGCTGGCATCCGATGCCCCTGGCAATGAACAGATAGACATATGTGCCAGGAAGATGTTCATGGCCGAACATCTCAACGCTCAGAGCACGGCATCGGGCATTGTTCTCAAGCAGGCATGGAATGCCAATGCGCTTTGATACATCATGGGCGATGTCCTTATTCCTCCACTTTGATACAGATCCATAGCGAAGGATGCCTGCGGAGGCATCGACAAAACCAGGTATTCCAAGGCATGCGCTCACGATCTTCCCTGAATCGACAAGATCATGCGCGATAAGGCCTCTGATTATCGATGAGATATAATCCAGGGCTGTATCGTAATCAGAAGGACACACAGGATTCTCTTCCTCGATGACAACATTCCCTCTTATATCCAATATGCAGGCATATGTCGCGAAAGGCCCAAGGTCAACACCGATCGTATAGAAGGCGTCCGCCTTGAAATCAAGCAACACCCGAGGCCTTCCCAGAGTGCGGCTTCCATCTTTCTGATCGCTCTGTATCTCATAAAGAAGCCCTGATTCTATAAAAGGCGCGACATTCAGCGTAATAGCAGGAGGTGTCAGCGAAAGACGCTCAGCAATCTCAGTGCGGCTAATCGGCCCATACTCATAAATGGCATCAAGAATCGCATTGATATTAACATTCTTGATCCGCTCCAAATTACTGCCTTTTGCCATAGGCATGCTCCTTGTCCATATGAATCATCTTACCCTTTTGAGGAATATTCTCAAGTATGTTCCCAAACAATGCTCACCTTATATCCCATACACTCCTGGCATTGAAGCAATCAACGCCCTCTTCCTCGATTATCTCAAGTCTCCTTTCCCCTGGCTCCATGTCAAAGAAGTTATCATCAAGCACGAACTTGCCGGAATCTGAATAGATCTCGACAGATTTCGCATATGCCTTGGCAGAGACTATCAGGCTGCTGCCGTTCCGCACCACAGTCAGTTCCGGATCCTGCCATAGATAGTACTTCGGCTCTGTGAAGAGAACCGAGCTGTAGGCACCGGGATGGCCATCGGATACAAGCTGGTATCCAAGGTGGACTGACCTGAAATCATGGCCCTGGAAATCAAGGCTGCATATCCATCGTGATGAGAGCGCCTCCACATTGCCATTCTCCTGCCCTTGCTCCAGGATATCCCCAGATGGAGTACGCAGCTGCCATATGACCTTATATGGAACCCCATTCCTCGTCTCATTGGATATATTCAGCTTCGCACGCAGCGGGACGGGGCCATGGGGCTCCTCTATGATCGAGGAGCGGTCCTGGCTCTCCCCATACTCCTCGCAGCTGAGATGAACAGGCTCAAAGAATCTCCTTGCATAATAGTGCAGTGCCTTCCACCTGCCATAATAATCAATTGAGGACCATGATGCAGTTGGCCATATGTCATTGAGCTGCCAGTAAATAGCACCCATGCAGCGGCCACGGTGCCGGCGCCAGTGCTCCACCCCGTATCTCATGGCTTCAGCCTGCAGAAGCTGTGAGGCATACAGAAGGACCCTGAAATCGCATGGATAGAGATAGTTCCGGGCCAGATAACTCATGATAAGCCCGTTCGCGCCCTCATTACGCTGATGGGTATCCATAACGCGCGAGAAGATATTCCAATCCTCCTCTGATGAGAATTCCTTCACGGTAGCCATCGACGGGAAGGACTGAAAGCCGAACTCAGATACATACCTGAAGAACTTCTCGCGGTAATAAGAGAATGGGACACGGCCATGCCATACTGTCCAGCAATGGGTATCGCCTCTGTCAGGATCTGTCGGATCATCGAAATTGCCACCTGAAGATGGCGATGAAGGCCAGTATGGAGTCGATGGGTCTTCTTTCCTCAGGATATGCGGGATAATATGCTCATACATCCTTATGTAGGCGGCCTTTGTCCTGCAGTCACCATCATAATGCTCAACCATGGCGAACTCTTCCATTTCGTTGTTGCCGCTCCAGATTCCCAATGAAGCGTGATGGCGGAGCCTCCTCACGTTATAGGTTATCTCCTCTGTGATATTCTCCTCGAACCCCGGCGCATCAATCGGGTAATTTGCACAGGCGAACATCATATCCTGCCAGACAACCAGCCCAAGCTCGTCACAGGCATCATAGAACTCATCAGATGGATACAGCCCGCCGCCCCACACGCGTATGACATTGAAATTCGCCAGCTTGCAATCATGAAGAAGCTTCCGCGTACGTTCAGGCGTGACCCTTGAAAGAACATTATCCTCTGGTATGTAGTCAGCGCCCATCGCAAAGAAGTCCACTCCATTGACGCAATGCGAGAAGCTCTCCCCCCATTCATCTTTCCTGCGGGTAAGCGTAAGCATCCTCAGCCCGATACGCTTATCAATCGAATCGACAATGCGCCCATCCTCGACAAGCGCTGCCGAAACAGAATACAGAGGCTGGTCGCCTAGTCCATTCGGCCACCAAAGCTCGGGATTCCCTATATTGAAGACCATAGGATCTGAAGGATCATTCTCCACTGCCATGCCATGTGGATCAGTCACCTTCACCCTGACCTCGGCATCACCAGACTGCTCTATGGAAAAGGACAGACGCACAGAACCGCTGCAATGCACCTGCGCCACATGCCAGTCGGTTATCCGGGACCCCTCGATTCCCCTTATCCCGATCTCACGCCAGATGCCCATGTCCGGCAATCTCGGGCCCCAGTCCCATCCGAACATGCAGTGCGCCTTCCTTATATGGGGGAATCCCCTCATGGCATCCCTGCTGCCTCCCCAATGGTCAGCTTCATCCCTTTCCTTTATGAAATTCACAGGAGAGCGGAATATGATCTTTATCTCATTGCCATGGCTCTGGACAATGGACTTCACAGGGAAGATCCAGCGGCGGTGCATATTGTCTGCATGACCAATGAAGACATTGTTCAGATGGATATCGCACAATGTATCGAGGCCTTTGCAGTCAAGTTCGATCTGGCCGCATGAAAGAATCTCTGGCGGAAGATCAAACGAACGGCAGAACACCCAGTCCTTCTCCATCAGGGCCATAGATTCAAGCTCATTGTCACGCCAAAACGGATCACCGATCGTCCCATCTACTATAAGACTTGAGTAAACAGATCCCGGCACAGTCACGTCATGACGGGCATCTGGCATATCTGCCTCATATAAGCACCACTTCCCTGCAAGAGTCTCGTAGAACATAAGACTTACACTCCTTGCTTTTATTAAAGCATATAAAAAAGTCTTTTGCAAAAACAACTTTGCCAAAATGGTCTGCAATATGGTGCAAGTAGGGAACTATTGCTGCCAACCATTATATATTCATTTAAATAATGGTCATATTTTGTATCCTTCGCTGTATGAAGATCGTACGTACAGAAGATGCCGTCGGCATGGTCTTATGCCACGATGTGACAGAGATCGTCAAAGATGTGAGGAAAGGACCCGCGTTCAGGAAGGGGCATATCATAAGGAAGGAAGATGTGCCCAAGCTGCTGGATCTTGGCAAGAAGAATATATATGTCTATGAAAATGACGGATCAATGCTTCACGAGGATGAGGCGGCTGGGATACTGGAGAAGATAACGAAAGGAGACAACCTCGCGGCTAGTCTCCCAAAAGAGGGGAAAATAGAGCTCACAGCAACCATTGACGGACTTTTTGTCGGAAATACAGAAAACCAGAGGAAGCTCAATATGATACCTGAGATATGAATAGCATCAAGGCTTTCTGGCTTTCCTGTGCATAAGGGCGACAAATGCGCAGGGATGCGTGTCATACCGCTGATGGTGGACAGGGCCTTAATGGACAAGGTCCTCATCGATTCCCCTGACAGCCAGGTCTTCAGCGTCCTGCCCTATCGAAAGCTCTCATATGGCGTGATAACAACTGGAAGCGAAGTATATACAGGAAGGATAAAGGATACATTCACTCCTGTAATAGAGGCCAAGCTCTCATATTTCGGATCTGAGATGAAAGCGCATGAGTTCTCGGATGATGACGAGGACATGATCGCTGGGAAGATCTCCAAGATGGCTGATGACGGAATCGACATGATAATCTGCACAGGAGGCATGAGCGTCGACCCAGATGACAGGACCCCATCGGCAATACGGAAAGCCGGTGCCACGATAATCAGCTACGGTGCGCCGGTGCTGCCCGGAGCGATGTCCCTCATCGCATATCTGCCAGATGGCCGTCCAGTGCTCGGGCTCCCCGGATGCGTCATGTACGCAAGACGCACGATATTCGACATAGTCCTGCCGCGCATCCTTGCAGGGCTCACGATAGAACGTGGCTGGATCGCAGGCCTTGGGAACGGAGGCCT
>CASFMA010000109.1 GCA_949295675.1 uncultured Spirochaetales bacterium
GGCGCATGTTCCAGGACGAGAATCTCTGGCTGAGCCTCAAGAACAACATGGTCTACTTCGTAGTCCACCTGCTGATGATTCCGGTGGAGCTGGCCTTCGCCGTCGTGCTCAACAGCCGTCTGCGTGGAGCGAAGTTTTACAAGACCATGGTCTTCATGCCATACATCATCAACGGTGTCGCGATCAGCTACGCCTTCAGCTACTTCTTCAGCCCGATCAACGGAGCCTTCGACGCCATCCTCGAGACCCTCGGTCTTGAAGGCCTCCAGAGGCACTGGCTGTCCGACCCCTCGGTCGTCAACTTCGTCCTGGCCTTCGTCTCGCTGTGGCGCTTCTCCGGCTACCATGTCGTCCTCTTCCTGGCCGCATTGCAGTCGATGCCGCAGGACATCCTCGAGGCCGCCCAGATTGACGGCGCCAACACCTGGCAGCTCTTCAGGTACATCCAGGTGCCCTCGATCATGCTGATGGTCGACTTCATACTCTTCGACAACATCCGCGGCGCCTTGCAGGTCTTCGACATCCCCTTCGTCATCACGAACGGTGGACCGGGCTATGCTTCGAGCACCTTCACGCTGTACACGATCAACGCGGCCTTCAAGTTCTCCAACTTCGGCCTTGCCGCGACGATGGCCGTGGCCATCATGTTCCTGATCGTCGCGATCTACGTCGTGCAGAACTTCATCATACACAGGCTCGTCCTGAGGGAGGGCAGACGATGAGGGTACGCGGCATAACAAAGAACATCATCATGCAGGCCATTTGCCTCTTCATGGTAGTGGTGGTCATCCTGCCCATCCTGCTCACGCTCTTCGCCTCGCTCAAGAGTGGTGCGGACATGGTCAACACGAGCCCCTTGGCCCTGCCGCCACTCGAGCGGATCACATTCTCGAACTTTGAGCGTGTGCTGTCTGACCGGAACCTCTACGTGGGCCTGAGGAACACTGTGGTCATCCTGGCCATAAGCCTCGTCTTCAACGTGGCCTTCGGAACGGTCACAGCCTACATCATCGAGCGCTTCAACTTCCGCTTCAAAGGCTTCGTCGTCTCGCTCTTCTTCCTGGGTATGCTGATCCCGACCTTCGTCACCGAGATCTCCCGTTTCAAGATCATCTCGGGACTGGGTCTGTACAACACGCTGGCCGCCCCGATCGTCATCTACGTCGCGAGCGACCTGATGCAGCTGTACATCTACCGCCAGTTCATCAGCAAGATCAGCGTCTCGCTCGACGAGAGCGCCATCCTGGACGGCTGTTCCTACTGGGGACTCTTCGTGAGGATCATCTTCCCACTGCTCAAGCCGGCGACGGCGACGGTGTGCATCATCAAGTCGATCACGATCATCAACGACATGTACATTCCCTATCTGTACATGCCCAAGACGAAGCTCAGGACGCTGACGACCTACCTGATGAACTACGCCAACGCCCAGCAGGGCAGCTGGCAGACCCTCGCGGCGGGAATCATCGTGATCATGCTTCCGACCGTCCTGCTGTACATCTTCTTCCAGAAGTACATCCTTGCAGGAGTCGTGGCCGGAGCTGTGAAAGAATAGGAATGTGGGCCGGAGGGGAGGTCCAAAAAACTGATCAGATGATTGGTGGACGGCCGGGAAGCATCCTGGCCGTCCTCCAGTCTCAGGCCTTGAGGTAGCGCTCGATGTTGTCCAGGACCTTGCGGCTCATGAGGTCGTAGGCCTCCTCGGTCATGCCGGCGGAGACGTCTGGGCACAGGACGTTCGGCCTGTCCTTGACTTCGCTCCAGATCTCGCCCACGGCGCCGGAAGTGTCGGCGATGAAAGTGTTGGAGCCATTGGAGATCCACTTCATAAGCGCAGGGCCGTCGGATGCGGGGCCTATGGACGTGTTGACCATGATCTTCCCGTCTCCAAGCGCCTTGAACTCCTCCTCGTGCAGCAGGATGACGCCCTTATTGAGGCAGGTGACGACGACCTCGCTCCAGCCGAGGAGGTCCCTGAGGTCCATGAAGTGCATGCCTTCCTTCTCACATTCGTCCTTCACGGACCTGGCGTAGTAGCGGATCTCGGCACCCAGGGCCTTTAGCATGCGGGCCGTCATCTGGCCGCTCGTGCCGAAGCCGACAAAGCCTATCCTCAGCTTCGTGATCTCCTTCGCCCTGGACCTCCACATCGGCCAGTCGTAGCCGTGGAGGACGCGGACCAGGGCATAGATGACGAACTCCGTCACGCCCTTGTCGCCGTAGTCGCGGATGCCGTATACCGTGATGCCATGCTTCTCTGCGTAGCCGATGTCGACGTTGGCGCTCTCCTTCGAATAGAGGGAGCAGCACATGCCCACGTACTTCAGCTGGGCGCAGCGGGAGAGGACGGAGGCGGGGACGGCCGGCTGAGTCCTGACGAGCATGGCGTCACCGTCACCGCACATGGCGACGAGCTCGTCCTCGTCGGCGGGGAGGTGGTCGTACCTGACGATCTCGTCGGCATAGTCGCAAAGCTTCTCCTCGGCCCAGGCCTGGAGGCCTATCGGGCCGATCTCGACAAGTTTCCTGAACTTCCTCATCGTCCGCCTCCTAGAAGAAGACCATCGGCGAGGCGAGGTTCCTCAGCAATGCGACGATGGACCAGGCGGCGATGTCGCTGGTGGCGGAGTAGATGTCGGCGACGGCCTTGAGCCCCTCCGTCTCGACGGTGATGCAATGGTCGTCTCCGATGAAGCCGGGTACGCTCGTGATCGTCGCTGTGGCCTTCTCGGGTCCGATGCTTGCCAGCGCGGAGGCGACTGCGACGTTGACCTTGGTGGGCAGGAGGGCGATGGCCTCCTTCGTCGAACCGGTGAAGACCGTCTTCTCAGCCTGCTGGAGTCCATCCTCGTACAGCGGGGTCCTCTTCAGCGAGTCCGGGCCCTTGTGTGTATGGATGCCCGCCTTGATGGGCCAGCCGTTGGCCTGGGCCATGAGGGCGAGCGTGTTGATGGCGTCGAAGCCGCCGACGGCTCCGGATGGGATGTGGATGCGCGCTCCGCCTTCGAGCGCCGCCTTGCATGCGGATGCTTTGAAGTCCTCGTCGGCGAAGGCGCCGATGGACAGTGGTATGACGCTGATGCCTTCTTCAAGCGCCTTCACGGCGAAGTCCTTGAGGCAGGCGATGGCGGCAGTCTCGATGATGTAGTCGACCTTCATGGCGATGATCTCGTCGATGGAGTCGACCGCCTTTGCGTCCGTGCCCTCGACCAGGGCGATGGCGTCATGCTTGTCCATCGAACAGGCCGCGACGAGTCTGTATGAGTCGAGCAGGCCCTTTCCATAGGCCTCGCGGACAATCTTTCCCAGGTGTCCGCAACCGACAATGGCGAATGTCTTCACAGAATAATGCTTCATGTAATTGATGATAACCGATTCATGTCGATTTTCAAATTCGCATGAGCAAACTCTGATACTCCAATTGGCATGAGAGGCATGCATATACATGTGCTTTGACCACCGCTTCCACCTGTCGGGCCTCACGGAAAGACTCATGTCGTCATTCAAGCGTGAAATGACATTGGAAGCCAACTCTTACCACAGCAATGAAGTGTCCTCAATGTGCATAATATGGTCTGATGATAGGAGACACACGGGCGTTTCATGACCCGCCCCAACGGGGGTCGTCTGCGCTTCTTCCATATCATTCCGGAATGGCAAGATTACGAAATATATTCTCTGCTGAGCTAATTTCAAAACGAGAAGCCCTTGAATATTCATGCAAAATCGCATGGATGAACATGCAGATTGTATCCTGAGCGCATCCTGAAGGGCCCCAGGAGTTGGGCGAGCCATTCCAAAGAGAAAAAGAACATGCCTTGTCGCAACCAATAGGACATGGCAAAAAGGCGGCTGTGGCAGTCGCAGAATGTCAGAGAAATGAAACTGTTGCGGGTTCAGGCCGCTGCTTTCCTCTTCTTCTCGAGGGCTAGGGTCGTCTTCACATTGTGCAGAAGCGCAGCCGTCTCGATTGCAAAGGTGAACCTCCTTCCCCTGAAACGCAGGCGTGGCGGCAAGAAGCTCTCCTTGACTGAACTGTTGGTCCCTCCCTGCCGAAAGGCAGAAGCCGGCCGCTAATGTGCCCAGCGGGGTGCTTGGCCGGCAGTTCCGGTGCTCTGGGTGGAGGCCGCGATCCCAAAGCCTGAGAATGGTGTACAGACAATGTGCAAGCCTATTCATCGGAACCCCACAGGCTCACCTGTGGGAGCCGTCAGTGATAAGCTGTTGATAGGAGAGAAATATGAACAGCGACAGCAATGTATTGGTGATGTTTCATGATGGATCTTTTGAGCTGGATGTCAGGGTCTCTGCTTCAGAGAATACTGTCTGGCTTACTCTTGATTAGATAGCTTCTCTCTTTGAGAAAGATAAATCGACGATCTCTAGACACATTAAAAACATATTTTCTGAAGGCGAGTTGGATTATGGGTAACAGTTCAAAAGGAATGAACAAGAGTTGTCCAGAGATTTATAGAATATTACAATCTTGATGGCATTATCTCTGTAGGATATAGGGTAAAGTCAAAGCGTGGTGTTGCTTTCCGTAAGCGGGCAACATCTGTCCTCAATGATTATCTTCTTAAAGGGGATGCAGAGAACATGAGACTATTAGAAGCTCATGGGAAGACAATCGAGCTGCAGACAAGGATGATTGCTCATCTTGCTGAGACTGATGAAAAGGATCTGATGGATATCATCAATCGATATACAGAAGCTCTCGATCTTCTTGATGACTATGACCATCAGTGCCTTGTCAGACCAAAAGGCAATAAGGAGTATGTCCAGCTTTCTTACGAGGAGTGCAAGGATATTATAAATTCACTCTGGGCTCAAGCCCCTAAGCTTGCTTAGCAGGTGAGTGATGTGCAGTATGGTGGAGTGCTGATCAGCGGATGAGGACATTGCTGCCCATGAGCAGGAATCTCCAGATAGGCATCACATGTATGCGCCTGCCATTCAGCACCTGCTCTTCGCTGCTCTCGGATGAAATGATGTATCCGTCATAAAGCGATAATTCTTCCATTGCGGCAAGCATGCCGCGTATCTCCCTTTCACGGCTGATAGTGAAGTCATCAGTGACCTGTACGATCATAAAGGGCTGGAGGTCATCATCCGCAATGACAAAGTCAGCTTCATAGTCCTTTGCTGTCCTGTGATAGAATATCCTCATCCCTCGTTCTTGGGCCACTCTCAACAGATGCGCGTGTACCATAATCTCTTCGCATGTTCCTTTCATCGGGGTAAATTCATTCAGATAACGTACAATGGCATGGTCGACTGCATAGTACTTGGTGGGGTTTGCCTTCTGTATCTTCTCGTTGCCGAAACATGGAACAGGGGAGATTATGGCTGCTTCTTCCATCATCATCAGATATGTCGAAATTGTCGGTTCTGACAATTTATGTCCCGATGAGGCAAGCATATGCTCGAGTCTCTTGAGGCTCTGAGGGGATGATGATGTCTTGATGACGCGCCTCATCAATGCGCGGAGTTCACTGGCCTTGGCTATCTCGAACCGTTCGATGAGGTCTCTTGAGAACATCAGATCGAAATAGGATGAAAGAACCATATTCCTCAGAACCTTGTCACTGATAGTGGCAAGCTCAGGATAGGAGCCTCTTTCAAGATATTGCCAGAACATCTTTCTTATTCCAGCTTCCTCTTCCGAAGAATAGATAGCCTTGCATTCTACCTTCATTCCATTGAATGCCATGAATTCCATGAATGAAAGAGGATAGAAATGGCTGACAATCGTCCTTCCTCTTAACTCTGTCGCAATGTCGAATGACAGGTATCTTGCACTTGATCCAGTGATTATAACGCGCACGGGATGCCTTTCCATCAGAGCGGCTATTCCAGCACCCCAGTTGCTCAGCATCTGCACTTCATCAAACAGGAAGATAACATCATCGTCGTTATAATATTCTGGATGCAGCTCATAATATGCTTTCTCTATCTGGGAAACCATTACACCGGAATCGATGAAGCTGTCCTCGAAGAATGACATATAACATATCTTTTCCCGCGGAACTCCTTCGGCTGCAAGCTTTCTTGCGAGAAGCCGCATCTGTGAGGTCTTGCCGATTCTTCTTGCTCCTGTAATGACGTTTGCCTTCTTCGGCATGAATGTGATACTTAGCTCTCTTTCTATAAGCTTATCCTTATACACAAGCTTCGAATCATCGATTATCTTCTGTTTCAGCTGAGATATATCCATAGCCTGATTATATTCCCGATGGGCAAAATGTAAAATACATTTTACAATTTTGAGGAAAAGTGCATAAATAACTTTGTTATTTGTGATGATGATATCCATGCCTCATCGATTGATATCGCAGGCGCATTTTTATGAAACATAGCTCATTCCTGACACAATATGCAGAAAATAAGCACTTGCCGGATAATAAGATATAAATTGGCTTGAAATGTCTTTCTCTATAGCTGGTCTTGAGTGAAAATAAGCTCCATCTTCAGTCACATAGTAATGCGGGGCAGGGTGGAGAGTAAGTTACTCAGGGTTTATAAGCTTTCATCCGTATTCTTACATAATCTGCAAACCATTTGCCTTTCCTGCATAAAACAGGCTTCAGGTTCTGTGCAGCCAGAGTTTTGATGCTCTCGGCATCTTCTGGATCTGCAACGAGATGGAATGGGGCTTTGACAAACATATCTATCCAATCCCGGAGACCATTTTCCCCTTTTAGCTCTGTTGGCCTGCTGAATAATGCTGCATATCTGACCTGGAAGCCTGCTTGTTCAGCTAAGGAGGCATATTCGCCGATTGTGGGGAAGTAAAAAGGCATCTCATAGGAATAGCCATATTCCTGGAACGCATCCTTCAGTCCTTCATGTATGAGCGCGTTGTTCCCATATCCTCCGAATTCAAAGACGAATTGCCCATTGTCTTTGAGCGTATTATAAACACATGACAACATCGAAGACTGCTTCTCTTTGTCAATCCAGTGGAATACCGCGTTGGAAAAGACTGCATCTACAGCTTTCTCAATCGCAAAATCCGTGGCGTCTGCTTTGATGAAGTCTATATCAGGGTAATTGCTGCGGGCAATGCAAAGCAATTCTTCGGAGTCATCAACGCCAATGACATTGAACCCCTTGCTTTTAAGCTGGTGTGTCAGGGCCCCGTTCCCGCAGCCGAGATCAATAACAGTGCTTCTTCTCTCGCAATCGATCAGCTCTGCAACATCGTTGCCATATTGATGGACAAATGAGAAGTCCTTGGTATATTTGTCAGCATTCCATTTGATATTCATTTTACGTCTTCCTTCTATGGATTTTATTTTGATTATGCCTTCGATGATATAGACAGGCTCATCGTTGATAGGAAAGCAAAGGCATGAAGCTTATGGATATTGATCCCTGCATCTGAGATAAGTGAACATCATCCATGAACAAAATGTATACTATTATCCATATGGTGCCATATCCTAGGATAGGAGGGTGATATGGCATTTTCAGAGGAGATATCCAGGATCATAGGCTCGCCTGATCCGACAATCACATCAGTGATAGCGAAGATGAGCGAGGGCTCGAGGAATGACTTCTATTCAAATGGCGATTACTGGTGGCCTGACCCTTCAAAAGAAGATGGCCTGCCGTATATCCGCAGGGATGGGCTTTCGAATCCTGATAACTTCACAGCGCATCGGCATATAATGCTTAAGATGGTTCATGATGCTGAGCTGCTTTATCAGAATGGGAGCAGGGAAGCTGCTGCAAAGCTCAACAGCATGATGCGCACATTCTTCCTGGATCCTTGCACAAGGATGAATCCTTCTCTGAACTTCTCACAGGCTATCCCCGGCGTATGTGCTGGACGAAGCATAGGACTGATCGATACATTGCATCTTGTAGATATTCCTTTCCTTCTGAGGAAGATGAAAGCGACTGGAATCGCTGACGAGGATGTATATAAAGGTGTCTCCGCCTGGTTCTCTGAGTACACCCAATGGCTGATTGAGAGCGAGTTCGGCAGGAAGGAAGGCTCCGAGCATAACAACCACAGCATAGCTTATTATGCGCAGCTGGCATCCTTCTCATCTTGTTCTCCTGATAAGGCTGAGATCCATAGCTCGTGCATAAGGTTCTTCAAGGAGCAGGTTATCGGAAGACAGATGGCAGCTGATGGCAGTTTTCCTTTCGAGCTTGCCAGGACTAAGCCGTATTCTTATTCAATCTTCGCGTTTGATCTTGCATGCTATCTTGCTGAAGTCATAGATGAAGAGGATCTCTGGCACTATGAAAGCGACGGGAAGTCGATCAGGAAAGGGCTTGATTTCATCGTGCCGTATATCAGGGAGAAGTCTGCATGGCCATATGGCTCAGATGTGCAGCACTGGGATGAGCTGCCGGTGAGGGCATCCTTCCTTGCTTTCGCATCGAAGGCATATGATGATCCTGGGCTGATGGAGCTATGGAAAGCTCTTCCTGCCGCTGATGACATCACATCAGAGGTATATAGGAATTCAGCAGTGAAGCTGGCAGATCTCTATTTCTGAGATGCTTTCCATTCAGAAGGAGTCATTCCTGTATATTCCTTGAAGTATCTGGCGAAGTATCTCTGGTTTGTATAGCCTGCAGCCTCTGCGACATCTTTGATAGGTTTTCCTTCTTTCAGCAGAAGGAAGGCTTTCTGCATCCTGATTTTTATCATGTAATCCTTGATGCTCATCCCTTCTGAATTGGAGAAGATATACCTTATGTAGTTCTCGCTGTAGCTTATTCCCTTTATGGCGTCGGAGACGGTGAAGTCCTCATTTGATATGTTCTTCTTTATCGTCTCCTTGATCTTCTCGATCATAGACTTCACCGAGGATTCCTTCAGCTTTGCAAATAGGGTGCTTATCTTTGCAGCCGCATCTTCTATCAGGTACCTGCCCTGTGCAAGCGAATCCGCAGTCTTGGCCTCTGCCAATATCGCGCGTATATCGCCACATTGATCGCCTGGAACTGTTGATATCGCTTTCTCCGCTTCCTTGATCAGGTACAGCAGTGGATAGTTCCAGTCGTTATTGCCAGTCTTGACGAAATCAGACATGCAGCTGAATGCCTTTGACAGCAATGGCCTGTAGCTGCTGCCGCCTTCGGTTATCGCTTTTATGGATGTATCAATGCTGTCCTCTGTCTCTTTGAATATTGATAATGTGTCGCTTTCGATATTCCTGTAGACACGTATATCCGTCAGGAAGTCCAGCTCGGATCTGTATACCGTGACAGCTTCCATTGATGATGCCTTAAGCTGCAGAAGCGATGGATTCGGCTGGCTGAGCGCGAAGAACATATGAATGCCATGCTTGTTCATGAGGTCGCTGTTCATGCGGTGCACCAGCTCTGATATCCTTGCCAGGGCCATCCGGGGGATTGCATTCTCAAACAGGAATATCATCGCATTTATCCTGTCATGATGGAATGGAAAGGCAGTGATTCCATCTTGCTTGATCTCATGGACATACTCATTTATTGAGAATGATGAGGTCGGTATGTGCTCACCGCTGTTCCGCAGCGCATGTATATACGCAATGATATAGATAGAGCTGTTCTGAGGGATATTGAACAGTTCCATACGCCCATAAGCCTCTCTTGCTGTCTTGATTGTCCCGTTTATCAGGTTATTGAGGAATGACTCCTTCGAGTTCCTTTCGTTTATCCTGGAAAGCATTATATGCTTCTCTATGTTGCTTATGATGTTTGAGAGCATGTCAGGGGATACAGGCTTGAGGATATAATCAACCGCGTTGTACCGCAGGGCAGCCTGCGCGTAGCTGAATTCATCATAACCGCTCATTATCACGACGGGTATATTGCTGCCGCGCTCTCTCAGCGCCTTGATGAACTCAAGCCCATCCATGACAGGCATGGCGATATCAGTAATCACGGCATCCGGCTGTTCATTCCCGATCACCTCCAGGGCTTCTGCGCCATTGCCGGCCTGGAATATCGCCTCCGTCCTGTTCATCTTCGCGATCTGCTTCGCTATGATCTCCCTTGTCTTCCTTTCATCATCTATTATTAGAAGCCTCATTCCTCAACCTCTGAATATGGAATTGTGATCTCAGCCTTTGTCCCTTCTCCTTCCTTGCTGTATATCATAAGGCCATAGTCCGATCCATATGATAGCTTTACTCTGCTGTTGACATTGTATATGCCATATCCTGAGCTGCTGTCTATGATGCCCTCATGCAGCTTGCCTTGTATTGTCTCAAGCAGTGAAGGCTCTATCCCAAGCCCATTGTCGGCAACGGAGATGTGGATGACACTATCCCTGAGCTCTGCCCTGATGGTTATCCTTCCTTCTGCGTTCTTTGGCTTTATGCCGTGGTATATGGAGTTCTCTATGAGCGGCTGTACTATGATCTTGGGTATAAGCGTGGAAGCAAGGCCATCATCGCAATGGATCTCATAGCTTATCCTGTCATATCTCCTGGTCTGTATCCACAGATAGTTCTCGGCATGTTTCAGCTCTTCGTTTATTGTTATGTATTCCCTCCCATCGCTGAGGTTCGTGCGGTAGTAATCGGCCAGGCGCAGCGTGAATGAAGCGGCTTCCTCGTCATCGTTCTCGGTGGCCGTCCATACTATTGAGTTCAGGGCATTATACAGGAAATGCGGGTTGATCTGAGCCTGGAGCGCTTTTATCTCTGCCTTCCGCTTCTCATTCTTTGCCCATTCATTGAAGGCTTTCTCATCTTCCAGCTGCTCGATCTTGTCACGGAGCATCATTATGAGATCCTCGATCTTCTCTATCATCAGATTATAGTATTTGCCCAGTGTCCCTATCTCGTTTTCCTTTGTATAGCTTACCTTTGTATACTCAAGGCTTCTGGAGTTCTTGACCATCAGCGATACCAGCCTGTTGAGAGGCTTCATGAAGCTTCTGTATATGATGTATATCAGGAAATTGCTCAGCATGATTATGAAGATAAGCAGAAGCGTCTGCATGTTGTGCATCGACCTGAGTTCCCCTAGCGTTTCTGAGCTATCCTTGGCAAGGTATACAGTCCAGCCATCGACCCATGAGCTTGTTTTCATTATCAGGTAGTCCTTTCCGTTGATTGCCGCGAACTGTCCTTCTGATGCTTCAAGCGGATCCATCGCGAAAGGTGTTGAGTTCAGAAGCACGCTTCCATCATCGCGGCATATGGCAATCCCTTCAAAGTATGCGTCATAGAAATCCTGCAGCAGCGTTGCTATCTTTGATGAGCCCAGGAACAGGATCAGATATGTGTCAGTCCCGGAGTAGGCGTACTTGAAGACAACAGGGATCACCATCGATGCAGATCTGAAGAAAGGATTCTCCTGCTCTGGGAGGATCGCCGAGAACCCATCTGCTTCAATCGACGATATGAAAGCAGGTACATCGATATCATCCTTCAGTATGTTCTGGTAGTTGTAGAAGATCGTATCGTCGACAACATATGCCGCAGAGTCAATCATATCCTGCTGGGATATATAGAACTGGCTCAGGTAATCAGATATCTCCGAGTTGAATTCTATGTAGCTCTGTATATTATCCTTCCCTGTGATATATCTTATCAGGCTTGTGCTTACGGTCCTGTCTGTACCGATCACATAGGCTGAAGACTCTATGAGACGCAGCCTCTGGACCATCTGTGCCTCAAGCAGATCCGAGCTGTTCTGCAGGTTGTCGCTGTAGACCTGTATGATCTCGTCAGACGCCGCCTTGAAGTAAAAGGCATGTGAGATCACTCCAGACACGATGATAAGCAATGATGTAGTCAGCAGTATCTCCGCGAAAAATGAATGTTCTTTGATCTTCCTTATCAGCAGACTCATTTCCTAATTATCATATATAGAGCCAGGGATCTTTTACAGGGGTATTGCGATCCTCTGTCTTTGATGGGTTTTCCTTCCTGCGGAGCTTGCTGTATACCGCAAGATATCCATTGTCACGGTAAGCTGATGCTGCGAACAGCAGGAATGCCGGCTTGCCGGGAAGTGCGTCAAATCCTTCAGCATCCTCTCCGTAAGGCCATGCTGCCTTATCAGCCACGTAAGGCGTGATGAAGTCAATTGCCCTCCTGATTCCGATCCCACGGCTATCTGCCGCGAACCACAGCGTCGGATATTCCTTCGATAATATCATGGCAAGTGTCGCCAGAAGTTCCACCGCGAATATCGAGTATGAATATGGCTTTGTCCTTTTCAGCTCTTCTGGCATGCTTCCGTCATCAGCTATCTGGTTCGGTATGAAGTCATTGAGGAGCTTGTCAGCGCAGAAGCGCCATATGGCAGTCCTGTCAGGGCTGAGAAGGGAAAATGCAGCTATCTGGAGGAAAATCGCAATAGAGTGGTTGTTCCTCTCTGTCTGCTCAGCCTGTCCGAAGCTGCTCTGCATGAGGAAGCTGCAGTATTCTGTGAACCAGGAGCATATTGCTTCATGGAACTCCTTCCCGATAAGTCCCTCCCTGTGCAGATGCTGGATCAGGAAGGGGAGATCTATCAGCTGCAGGGTATCGATAAGGCCTATGCTCCTTCCGTCGCATATGCCGGGTATTGCCTGTGAATAGAGCAGGCAAGGCTTCATCCTTTTCCCTTCATCAAGGAAGAATGTATTGAGGTTATCCTGCAGCTTCCCTGTATATTCAGCATTCCCAGTGGCTTTATATGCAGAATAAAGCGTCTCTGAGTCATGGACTACCTGAAGCAGCAGATCTTTATGCCTGCAGAAGTTGGCGGGGTTGAGATATCCATCTCTCCTTATATAGGGAAGCCCGTCGGCCTTTGAAGGGTCAGGCCACCAGTATGATGCGTCAGAGTAGTAATCATTCACGCTGCCTTTTGAATTCGGGGCGATGAAGTCCGTGATGGTCGGCGCTGGCGCTTTCATTATCTTGTCTGCATTGGCTATGTCCTGGTTGCTCATGCGCACGATTGTTGCACCTGATGAAGATGTTTGCAAGCAATCTTTGAAATCGTAAGAAAATGAACATCATTTGATTGAAAACTGAATTTCGTCACATGTATATGTCGAATATCATCTGTGTAGCGAAAGGAGGAAAAAATGAGAAAAGTTCTCAGTCTTCTTATAGTTACATTGCTCACTGTCTCTGCTGTTTTCGCAGGAGGCAGCGCAGAGACTCCAGCTGCACAGAATGCCGCTGAAGGAAAGACAGTAGTCACGATCTGGACAATGGACAGGCATGATGCACCATTCTGGCAGGAAAGAATAGATGCTTATAATGCTTCCAACCCCCATAATATCTATGTGGATTATCAGATTTATACTGATAACTACTGGCAGGCAGTCGATATGGCTTTCCAGACAGGGGAGACTCCGGATGTCTTCAGATATGATCCAGCCCTTGATAAGTACCTCTTCCAGGATAAGTTCATCGATCTGCTTCCTTTCATGACCGAGGAGCAGAAAGAGCTCACAAGCGCTGGCTGGTATGATGGGACCAACCTGATCGACGGGAAGCTTTACTGCATCTTCACAGGTTCAGGAGCAGCTCGCCTTTTCTACAATACAGCCATTTTCGAGCGCCTCGGGCTTGAACCGCCTCGCACGCTTGATGAGATGGTCGCAGCTGCAAGGACGATAACTGAAGAGCTTTCATCTGAAGGAATCTATGGATTTGCCTGCAACCTCAAGAGTGCAGAGAACGGACTCAAGAGATCACTTGAGCCACAGGTAGAGATCGGAACAGGTCTCAGGTACGGATATAACTTCGGCACAGGTTATTATGACTTCTCTGGCTATATCCCATACATTGAGGCATGGAAGGAGCTTATGGAAGTTGCCTTCCCTGGATGCGAGTCCCTTGATATCGATCCTCTCCGCTCACAGTTCGCAGCTGGAAAGATCGGCATGTATTTCTCATATGCACAGTCAGATCCTGGAGTATTCGACAACCAGTTCCCGATGGCTGAAGGCCAGGACTGGGGCTGTGTGTACATCCCTGTGATCGAGAAGAAGGGCAAGCAGTATGCTGGCGGGACACCTGCTTACTACATCTGCAAGGACAGCGATAACATAGAGGCTGCATGGCAGGCTTATTCTGACCTCTTCCTCAACTTCGACAACCTTGTAGCCAGATTTGAGCAGAACCTTGGCCTTTCGAATCTCCCTGCTGTGATCGAGGCTGCGAACCTGCCTGAGAAGTTCCAGCAGAACCCTGAGATAATGATCAATCCTGACTGGGATACTGTATATCCGAAGACACCTCAGGAGATGTATCCTCAGGACTTCATCGTCGAAGGACTTGATATGTACACGACATTCGCCGCGATCATCGCTGGCCAGCTCGATGTCGAGGAAGGGATTGCCGACCTGACAGAGCGCTTCAACACCGCATATGACAATATGCTTGAGGCAACTGGCGTAGAGCGCATAACAAACCAGGCATTTGCTCCAGAAGCCTGATAGCAAAGCTTTTATCAAACAGGGGAGGAAAGCTTTTTCCTCCCTATTTCATAGGAATATGGACATGAATCAGTTTAGAAAGAAAAAAATCATCGAGACAGGACAGGCATATAGCTTATTGGCTCCGAATCTCATTCTTTTTTTGATGTTCTCGCTTTTCCCTGTCATATGGACACTGAAATATATGTTCTTCAAATATGGCGGAGCCGGCACCGAAGCAACTTTTATCGGGCTTGATAATTTCTTCCGTGTCTTCCGTGATAAAGTCTACTGGGATGCTGTTCTCAACACCTTCTGGTATGCTTTGGGCAAGATAATATTCACGATTCCTATTTCGTTCATACTTGCTTATATACTCAACAAGAAAATAAAGGGAAGCGGCCTGCTGCAGAGCCTGATCTTCCTTCCAACCATAATGAGCTCTGCCGTGATGGGACTTGTGTTCTATCTCCTTTTCAATGTCTACAATGGAGAGATAAACAGAATCCTCATGGCTCTGCATATCGTGAAGGCCCCTGTCAACTGGCTTGGCGCTGATCTTGCCATGACGACGCTCATCATCGTTTCGGTATGGGGCGCAATGGGAAACTACATGGTCTATTTCCTTGCAGGCATGCAGCAGATACCGCAGGAGGTGCTTGAGAGCGCAGAGGTCGATGGTGCGACAGGGCTGCGCAAGGTCTGGTACATAACAATACCGATGATGGGGCCGATTCTGAAGATCATCCTGATGCTCGCGATCGCAAATGCCTTCCATGATATGAACATGGTTCTCGTCCTTACGGAAGGCGGGCCATATAATTCATCGATGGTCATGACGCTGTATGCGTATAAGTTCTTCTTCCCGGTAAGCGCATCGAACTCGACCATCCCTCAGTTCGGATACGGTGCTGCGCTTTCATTTGTATCCGCGCTCATAGCAGGAATCGTGACAGTCATCTACATGAAGGTCTCGAAGAAGCTTACGGATTTCTAAGGAGGTGGATATGGTCAACAGTATCAAGCAAAGGGATACGATATTCAAAGTATTCTCATATATTTTCGCGATAGCCATGGTCATATTCGCGATATTCCCGATAGTCTATACGATCCTCGGCTCATTCAAGACCAATGCTGAGCTGACACAGGGAGGATCCTTCCTGCCTTCCCAATGGCACTTCGAGAACTACAAGACGGCCTTCTTCCAGAGCAATTTCCTGTTTTACGGGATGAACAGCGTCATCGTGAGCCTCAGCGTCCTTGTCATCGCTGTCATAACGACATCAATGGCTGGCTATACATTCGCAAGACGTAACTTCTATGGAAAGAAGCTGCTTCTGACGCTCTATTCCGCTCTTGTGTTCATCGCGCTTGGCTCCGTCACGCTTTATCCGACTTATTCGGTACTGCTTTCGCTGCATCTGAACAAGAGCCTCTTCGGCCTCATAATCGCTTTGGTCGGCGGGCAGATAACGAATGTCCTCCTTGTCACTGGATTCGTGAAGACAATCCCGATGGAGCTCGACGAGGCTGCGATAATAGATGGATGCTCCAACTACAGGATATTCTTCCAGATAATATTCCCGCTCCTTCGTCCGATATTGGCGGTTGTCGCCCTGTTCTCGTTCAGGACGGCCTGGAATGATTACCTCACATCGTTCATCCTCTCGATATTCTCACCATCTGTTAAGACCCTTACAGTCGCGGTAGTGCAGATGAAGTATTCAATAAATGCAGCAGCTGAATGGCATATCATGCTGGCAGGCGCTTCGATAGCGATCATCCCTATATTGATTGTCTATCTGTTTGCAAACAAGCAGTTCATAAACGGACTGACAGCTGGTGCGGTGAAGGGTTGATATGTTCCAGTTCACAGATAAGGAGATCGAAGGATTCAGGAAGCGGCAGGACTATGATGCGATTGTCGCTCAGCTGCTGAAGGATACAGAGCTGTTCAGGTCCCATAGCCTGCTTATCCCTGAGACCGGATGCGCTGACTGGAGCCATTACTATTTCTGCCCGGATTGCTCTGTTCGCCTTGTTTTCGATCTTGACAGCCCTGAGGACCATGTATGCCCATCATGCGGACGCCATTTCTCAGATGATAAGAAGAATGGAGCATGGTGGCGGCTTGTCAATACATTCAATGAGGATGCAGCTTACAGGCTTGGGCTGCTGTATATGCTGACAGGCAATGCGGACTATGCGAGGATGGCCTCTTCTGTGCTGCTTGGCTATGCGAAGTACTATCCTGGGTATAAGACCCATGGCGATATCCCATACAACGGCCCTGGCCGTCTTAACGCCCAGACGCTGGATGAGTCAAACTTCCTGCGCAATGTGGCTTATGCCTATGATCTTGTCTCGGATTTCCTTCCAGATGATGATAAGGAATACATAAAGACAAGATTATTCCGTATAGGGATTGAATTTCTGAAGGATAACAGACACAGCCAGATACATAATCATGAGGTCATATGCAATGGCGCAATCGGAGTTCTTGCCTTGATCCTTGACGATAAGGAAAGCCTTTCCTTTGCGCTGGACAGCAGATACGGCCTTGTATACCAGCTTGAGCACGGAATGCTTGAGGATGGATTCTGGTTTGAGTGCTCGACGGCATATCATTTCTATGCCCTGCAGAACTTCCTTCTCTATGAGAAGTTCGCTCGGAATACTCCTTATTCGAATCTTGGACATCCTAATTACAGGAAGATGTTTTCCGCGATCCTTGCCATTGAGAAGAGCGATCATTCATATCCTCTTCTCAATGACTGCCACACAGATCAGGGAAGTCCTGATGGATATAACCTTTTCGAATTCGCATGGAAGCAGTGGCAGATCCCTGAGATCCTCTCGATACTTCACTCGATATACAGCAAGAGGAAAAGGTTGTCGATAGAGTCCTTTTTCTATGGCGAGGAGGTCCTCCCTCCTGTTCCTTCATTGCCTGAGCGCCGCAGCATCGAAGGCCGTGATGGATTGGGTGCCACTGTGATAAGGCGTGGAAGTGCATATCTTCTTTTCCGCCATGGCCCGTATGGCGGCGAGCATGATCACTATGACAGGCTGGGGATCTCATACTACTATGACAATGTGCCTGTATCGATTGATATTGGGACGACTGGATATGGCGCTGTCCTTCACTATGCCTATTACAAGAATACAGTTACGCATAATACAGTCGCGATCGACGGGGAAAACCAGAGCCCTTCCTCAGGTTCTCTCCTGCATTTCTCTGAAGATGAACGCAGCTCCGATGCCTCAGCATGCGTGAGATGGAGCGATGGCTACGTGATGCCTGATTCATTCACGATCAGGCAATGGAGCGATGAGGCGTATCAGGACGCCTATATGGAGCGTCAGATAAAAGTCACTGATTCAGCTGTCATCGACTACTTCAGGGTTTCCCTGCCTGAAAAGCATGTGATGGATTATTTCCTTCATTTCAGCGGGGTGCGTCTCTCCTCAGGTGATGCAGCCAAGGACAGGGACAGGTTTGCAGATGATGGGCCGCTGTCATATCTTCATGATGTCATGAAAAGAAATGATGGTGGGATGCTCCACACATCTTATCTTAATGATGGCGTAACCACAGATGTCTTCTCATATACTGACAGGGGAGGGATTCTTCTCGCCTCAGGTCCTGACAATCCATCGAATTCAGATATGAGCTACGTCATCATGGAAGCATATGGGACTG
>CASFMA010000110.1 GCA_949295675.1 uncultured Spirochaetales bacterium
CCCTCGCGATCTCCCTGTATTTCTCGCCGGTTGCATCTGCATTGAACTCCATGACGATAGGAAGCATCATCGCGCAGGCAACGCCATGAGGCGTGTCATACACGGCCCCGAGGGTATGTGCCATTGAGTGAGCTATGCCAAGACCGACATTCGAGAAGCCCATTCCCGCAATGTACTGGCCAAGCGCCATGTCAGTCTTTCCCTCTGGCTTCCCTGCTACAGAGTCCCTAAGGCTGCGCGCTATGATCTCAATAGCCTTGAGATGGAACATATCAGTCATCTCCCATGCGGCTTTTGTCGTATATCCCTCTATTGCATGCGTAAGGGCATCCATGCCTGTCGCTGCTGTGAGGCTCTTCGGCATCGATGCCATCATGTCAGGATCGACTACTGCGACTATCGGCATGTCGTGCGGGTCTACGCATACGAACTTCCTCTTTCTTTCAACGTCTGTGATGACATAGTTGATAGTGACCTCTGCAGCTGTTCCTGCGGTCGTCGGTACTGCTATAATCGGGGCACAAGGGTTCTTCGTAGGGGCAGTGCCTTCAAGGCTCCTCACATCTGAGAACTCTGGGTTTGCAGCGATTATCCCGATGGCCTTGGCTGTGTCCATCGAGCTGCCGCCGCCTATTGCGACTATGCAGTCAGCCTCTGCATCGGCATAGGCCTTTACACCATGCTGCACATTCTCGATTGTCGGATTCGCCTTGATATCCGTATAAAGCGAGTATGGGATTCCGTTCTTGTCGAGTATGTCAGTGACCTTTCCTGTCACTCCGAACTTCACCAGATCAGGGTCAGAGCATACAAACGCCTTCTTGAATCCTCTTGCCTTGATCTCTGCGGCGATTTCCGCAATCGCTCCGCTTCCATGGTAGCTTGTCTGATTGAGCATTATCCTGTTTGCCATGTTTTTCCTCCAGATATAGCCCTAATATAATAAACTTCCGCCGCTGCGGTAAGGCTCGGCATATGTTGACGATTGATGTTTGTTTGGATACTGTTACCATATGCTTGATATCTATACGCTCGGAGATGAAGTGCTCCGTGAGAAATGCAAGGAAATAACGAAGTTCGATGCTGCCCTGAAGATGCTGGCAGACGCTATGATCGAGACAATGGATGAGGCCGATGGCGTCGGGCTTGCAGGGCCTCAGGTAGGTGTGCCTGAGAAGATATTCGTGATCCATATAGGCGATGATGAGCCTATGGTGTTCATCAATCCTGAGATCATCGAGACGACCATAGAGGAGTGCCCATATGAGGAAGGCTGCCTCTCCATCCCCGGGGTCTACCATGAGGTCATAAGGCCTGCAGGTGTCACCGTCCAGGCACAGGATGTGAATGGCAAGGCATTCACCCTCAAGGCCGATGGGCTCCTTGCCCGCGCCATACAGCATGAGAATGATCATCTTTCAGGTGTTCTCTATATTGACCATCTTCCTGAGTCTGAGCAGAAATCAGTGATAAGAAGCTACGAAAGGAAGAATAGATCCAGGCTGAAGGCAAAGAAGAGGGGTGTGTGAAGATACTTTACGCAGCAACAGGAGACATAGCAGCTGATCTTCTTCAGGCCTTATACGGCAAAGGGCTTGTGAAGGCTGTCCTTACAGCTCCAGATGCTCCTGGAAAGAGGGGGAAGGGGCTTGTCCCGCCTCCGGTTAAGGTCAAGGCTGAAGAGCTTGGGCTTCCTGTATATCAGCCTGAGACGCTGAGAAGCGAGGCGCGGCGTCATGTGCGAGAGATGGGTGTCGATACCCTTATGTCATTCTGCTACGGGAAGATATTCGGGCCGATGTTCCTATCTCTTTTCGAGAATACATTCAATGTGCATCCATCGCTTCTTCCTCTTCATCGCGGATGCTCTCCGATCTACGGGGCCATAAAGGATCTTGACCGTGTCACTGGGATCTCCGTGCAGGAGATCGCCGCAGGTGTGGATGAGGGTGATGTCTTCGCTTCGGCAGAGATACCTCTGGACGGGACTGAGACCGCAGCGAGCCTTGAGGAGACTGTGAGGAAGATGGCTCCATCCGTTGTCCTTCCGATGCTTGAGGATTTCAGCCCTGAGCGCAAAAAGGCACAGGAAGGGGCGCCAAGCTATACTGGATTCATCGGAAAGGATGACGGCAGGCTTGATTTTTCCCTTCCATTCAATGTCCTGCATGCGACAGTCAGGGCATGCAGCCCGTGGCCAAAGGCGTACGCCATGCTCAATGGAGCGCCTCTGTACATAACAGGCGTGTGGGGATCTGCGTTCTCTGAGGCTGAGGAAGCTTCTGAGGCTCCCGGAACCATAGTCTGTGCTGTGAAGGGGAGAGGACTGAAGGTCGCTACAGGCAATGGGTATCTTTATATATCGAAAGTCCTGCCTCCTGCGAGAAAGGAGATGGATGCTCTCTCGTACCTGAATGGCAATCGTGCTATCATAGGCAGCGTATTGGAGTGAGCTCATGAGAAAGCGCGTATATCTTCTCCTTATGGTCATAATGGCGGCAGGGGCTGTCTTCGCCTCTCCTTTCAAGCCAAAGCTGGCGCTGGTCCTTTCCGGCGGTGGCGCAAAGGGCCTTGCGCATATACCTGTGATACAGGAACTTGACAGGCGCGGCATAGTTCCTGACCTTGTGATAGGCACAAGCGCGGGTGCGCTTATCGGGGGCCTTTATGCGTCCGGATATGATGGCGATGCGCTCGAGACCATAGTGAGCGAGAACGATATAATGGATTATATCATCCACCTGTATGCCGTGCGGCCCAGGGATATAGTCCCATCCGCTTTCTCTGGATATGAGACAAACCTGCTGACCGTTGAGTTCGGAACCAGCGGATTCGGCGCGGCGAATGCGCTCCTTGACGATCAGTATATAAATGCCTTCCTCAGGCGCTATCTTTCGAAAGTTCTTTCAGTCAATGATTTTGACGATCTCTCCATACCATTCAGGAGTGTTGGCGCGGACATAACAAACAACAGGGAAGTAGTGTTCGACTCAGGCTCTCTCTTCGAGGCTCTGAGGGCATCGATGGCCATACCTATCGTGTTCGCCCCTGTGCAGCTTGCAGATGGCAGCTGGATCGTCGATGGCGGGCTTGAGGACAACCTCCCCATAGATCTCGCGCGTGACATGGGCGCTGATATAGTCCTTGCTGTCGATGTCGCTGATGCCGCGCGCGTCCATGAGTCATCCACCCCTGATATGTCCACCCTCTCAGGAGCGTTCACAGGATTCACCGACTATCTTTCAAGGCCATCGGTGCTGGAGCAGTACGGGAATGCGGACTGGGTCATCGTGCCTGATGTAGGCGAGTTCTCTGCCCTTGAGTTCAATAAGTATGAGGATATCCTTGAGAAGGGGCGTGAGGCTGTCGCAGAGAACATCGATGTCTTCGATGAGCTTGAGCAGAAGCTCATGAGATACAAGGATGATATGGAATACACCCCATATTCAGAGCTTCCTGTCCCTGATATCAAGGCGGTCAGCTGCGGCAATGTCCCGGCAAGCTACAGGGAAGATCTCAGGGCTTTCGAAGGCATGCCCATGGATTTCGATACGATAGCGCAGTTTGAGGAGCTCCTGGATGACATAAGGATCCATGAAGGACTCAAGAGCGTCACTTATGATGTTGTGGATAACATCATATCTGTCTATACAGAGTCATATCCATCCATGTCGGGCAATATCTCTCTCGGGCTTGCTGGAGGTCTTGGCGTGCGATATGACGGCACGAAGACCTTCTTCGTGTATGACCCTGAGTTCACTCTCTCGGGAAGCCTCTCGCTCCTGCGCTCACTCGTGCTTGACTATGGCATAGTCGTCGATGAAGGCATAATGATCGATGGAGGTCTCTCGATACCGTTCATGCAGTCGTTGTTCCTGTATGGCAACATCGGGCTGAAATATGGGCAGCTTTCATATCTCTCCATACCAGGGACGAGGGAGTACAACTTCAGCAATGATGCAGGTGTCCTTGCGAAGCTCGGCCTTGCGTTTGTATACAGGGATGTTCTCCGTCTGGATGTGATCGGAGGCGTTGACTATACATATATATCGGGAATCAATACATCCAGCTCTGCCCTTGACCGCTCGCATGATGTATATCCATATGGCGGGATAGGGCTTGTATATGATGAGTATATCGGGACAAACGCCTCTGATGATGGCTTTGAGATGAGCCTTGCGCTGACTCTTGGCGGCGACTTCCCATCCAATAGCTTTGCGTATTCATTCGTGTTTGATGCCTATGGCGCAATAGGCCCTAACGACATACTTAAGTTCATACTGGATGCAGAGGTCGCGACGATAAGGCGTCCATGGGACCTCGCTGCCGCATACAGGGCAACCAAGACCGGCCTGATAACCACTGACTATATCTATGTTATGGGTGGCATAAGGCTTCCTCTCCCTGCATCGACCTACATAGATGCAGGCATATACTTCGAGGCCCTGGACAAGGATGGTGCGCGTGAGCAGGGATCCAGCTGGAAGACAAGCGAGCTCATACCTTTCTCACAGCTTGATTCGATAGAGCTTGGAGGCTATCTGTCAGGCGGCATAGTAACGACATTCGGACGGATCGGCGGAGAGCTTTTCATATCCATGCACCCTCGCGTATCGTTCATGGTCAGCATCGAGTGATGGAAAGGTGGCAGAGCTATAAATCATATCTTTCAAGGCGTTTCCACGCCCCTGTCTACCGGATAGGGATAGATGGCGGCTTCTCATGCCCTAACAGGGAAAAGGATGGACATGGCGGCTGTGCGTTCTGCGATGGTACTGGGGCCGTAGCTGTATATCATCGCAAGACAGAGTCCCTTTTCCATCATGACAGCCTGTATGACTGCGCTGTCGCCTCCTCCCTGCTGCCGAGGCTTGATTCCATCGAGATGCAGATAGAGAGGGGCAAGGAATTCCTGCGGCGGCGATACAAAGCCACCATGTTCTCCCTTTATTTCCAGTCCTTCACCAATACTTATGACAGCGTGGAGAACCTGAGAAGGATCTATGGGCGTGCGCTTTCGACAGGATGCTATGCGGAGTTCATAGTCTCGACACGTCCTGACACCCTTCCTGACGAGACTGTGAGGCTGCTTTCTTCATACCGTACGGATGAGATGGATGTATGGGTGGAGCTTGGCCTCCAGAGCGCGAATGATGAGACGCTGCGTCGCATAAGGCGCGGACATGACACAGCCTCATATCTCGATGCCGCAAGACGGCTTCACGATGCAGGGCTGAAGGTGTCGACCCATATTATAATAGGCCTTCCAGGTGATGGCAGGGATGACTTCATCAGGACTGCTGAGACAATAAACGAGGCCGGAAGCGATGGCGTGAAGATCCATAACCTCCATATCGCTGGAGGCACGATGATGGCGGACGAGTATCTTGAGGGGGCGTTCACCGCATCTTCCGAGGATAGATACCTTGAGGATGCTGAGCTTGTGCTCCGCACGCTTTCACCCGATATAGTCATACAGCGCCTTGTGTGCGAGACGCCTATGCACCGTCTCCTCGCCCCAAGGTGCTTCCCTGATAAATCTAAGTTCCTTTCTCATCTCTCTGAGAGGATGGAAAGAAATGGTACATGGCAAGGAGATCTCTATGAACGCAGAGGATAGGATGGCGGAGGCTCTCATCAAGGCGATACGCAGGCTTTCTAATGATGTTGAGGCACTTATCCTGAAAGCATGCGAGAACGAGAGCGGAAGGGGTGGGGCGCTTGCCCTTGACGCCATAAGACGGAATATAGAGTGCGCTGAGCGTACATCGCTTCCATTGTGCCAGGATACTGGGATGTTCTGGTGCCTCGCATCTGTCGGACGTGAGTCAAGGTGCACGATAGGCGCGATTGAGAGCCTTGTGTCATCAGCCTGCGCGAAGGCCTCTGAAGAGGGCTTCTACAGGAAAAGCGTCGTCTCTGATCCTATATACAGGCGCATTAACACCGGAACGAACCTTCCCCCTGTGATTAATTACGAGAGCGCTGAGGGCACAGGAGTCACCCTCCGTTTCCTTCTCAAGGGCTTTGGCTCTGAGAACTGCTCGTCTGTACGGATGCTCAATCCCACGGCAGGGGAGGATGGCGTCGTCGCTGCTGTCTGCAAGATGATGGAAAAGGCCGGGGGAAAGCCTTGCCCTCCTGTGTTCCTTGGTGTCGGTGTAGGTGGGACCATGGACAGGGCCGCTTTCCTTTCGAAGAAGGCATTCTTCTTCTCTGACGGGAACAAAGCGCTTGAGGAGAAGATGCTTTCGCGTATCAACAGGCTTGGAATAGGCGCTGGAGGGCTAGGAGGGGACAACACTGCTCTCTCGGTATCGGTCCTGTCTGCTCCCACGCACATAGCCGGGCTGCCTGTAGCCCTTACCGTGAACTGCTGGGCTGACAGGAAGTGCGAGGTGTACATAAGCGAGGATGAGCTATGAAGAGTATTATGCTGCCTTACGAGGATGGAGCGCTTGAGGCTGTCGAGGCTGGGGAAGGCGTTGAGCTTTCAGGCACGCTTTATGTCGGGCGTGATCAGGTGCATAAAAGGCTTTGCGGCCTGATCGAGGCTGGCAGCCCCCTTCCTTTTGATTTCCATGGCAACGGTATATATTATATGGGGCCGTCACCTGCTCCTCCAGGATTCCCTCTTGGGGCTGCTGGCCCGACAACAAGCATGAGGATGGATCCTTTCTCTCCATTGCTGATAGAGAACGGCCTCAGGCTTATGATAGGCAAGGGCCCAAGAAGCGAAGAGGTGAGGATGGCAATAGGGCGCCATAAGGGGCTATACCTTCAGGCTTATGGCGGATGCGGTGCGCTTTATTCGTCATGTGTGAGGAAAGCGGAGGTCATTGCCTACCCAGAGCTTGGACCGGAGGCACTTCTCCGCCTTGAGATAGAGAACTTCCCGGCATTCTGCATGATAGACAGCAAGGGCAATCTCTATAATGGCTAGATTCCTTCTCTTCCTTGTCCCGCAGTCGCTTTCGCTTTTCGGGTCATCCGTGCTGCAGTTCGCCATAATCTGGACGATTGTCTACAGATATGGATCCGGATCGATGCTCTTCCTTGCCACGATGGCAGGCTTCGTTCCGCAGGTGATCTCATCGTATCTTATAGGGCCGGTGCTGGACAGGAAGCCGAGAAAGGCCTTGATCATCCTGTCTGATGGTATCTCAGCAGCAGGTGCCTTGGCAGCCCTTGTATCAGTGCTTGGAGGAAGGAATACGGCTGTGCTTTTCCCCCTTCTTGGCATAAGATCGCTGTGTCAGGGAATACAGGCTCCAGCCTATGCTGCAGTGCTCCCTCAGCTCGTGCCTGAAGGACGCATTGTCAGGGCAAATGGGCTGAAGGGGCTTTCCTCAGCCATTGTCATGATGCTTGCCCCTCCAGCTGCAGGCTTTCTCTTCTCATCATCCTATGGCCTGATATCCTCGCTGTTCCTTGATATAGTGACTGCTGTGCTTGCCATGTCCGTGCTGGCTGCGCAGAAGATCCCCGGGATAGAGGCATCATCTGATTCTCTTCCTCATGATATGACAGCTCTTCTGAAAGGCGACCGTGCGTTGCTTTCAATGCTGGCCTTCAACGCTGTCGCCACATTCCTCATAAGCCCTGGAGCTTTCATGACACCGCTTCTCATCAAGCGTGAGTATGATGCAGTTCCTTTGATGCTTTCATTATCCGAGATGTCATATAGTGCCGGGATGATAGCGGGAGGCCTTGCTGCAGCTGCTTTCGGCGACAGGATAGGAAGGCGTCATGGATATGCACGCTTTCTGCTGATATATGGGGTATGCCTGCTTCTGATTGGGATCATCCACGATTTCCCTGCATATATGATCCTGAATCTGTGCATAGGGCTGTCCACGCCTTTCTACAGCGCCTTGCTCAGCAGCGCTGTCCAGGAAAGGACCGATGAGAATGCCATGGGCCGGGCAATGGCGCTCCTGTCCCTCTCGACCTCGGTATCGCTTCCTCTTGGCATGGTCCTTTTCGGGCCCCTTGCTGATGCTTTGCCGATAAGGGCTGTGTTCGCTATCTCAGGTGCTGCTGCCGCTTCTCTTGCGCTCGCGGGATCCTGCCATGCCGGAGACAATCATCCACAGAGGGATCAGGAACAGGTAGAAGGCAGCCAGAAGCGATAGCGTCGGGGCTCCAAGTATGGCCAGAGGCACGCTTCCTGCGATTGACCAGGGCACCAGAGGCGAGATCACGATGACGCTGTTCTCAAGCATGAGAGCCATCTTCTCATTGTCACTTTCCGTGTCTGAGCAGAGAAAGTTTGTCATCATCGTCGCAAGTGTCTGGTTGCAGGCTATCATTGATGTGATGGCTGCCACCGCTACGGTTATCTGCTCAGCTGGCACTCTGCGTCCGATCTTCCTGATTCTCTCCTTCAGGCCATCAAGGAGCGGTGTTCCATTGAATATCCCGGAGTATGACGATGATATGGCAACGATTGCCGATACGTTAAGCATGGAGATGATGCCGCCTCCGTCGATTATGGCCGAAAGCTCTGGATCCGGCGATCTGTAGCCGAATACAAGCAGGCCTGGGAGATCTGCGGCAGGCATGCCTTCATACAGCACCGCGATGATGATCGCTGATGCTATGCTGATGGCAAGAGTCTTCCGGGTCCTTACGCGCATCGCGGAAAGCAGGAGCATCAGAGCCGCAGGGACTATCGGCATGAGGCCTATGCGGAAGCCACGGCGGAAAAGCTCTATTATGTTTCCATCCACCCCGCTTCCACCTGCTGCATAGATGCTGATAAGCGAATATCCTGCGCAGGATGCGATGAACGGCACGGCTCCGGTCCTTACCATCCCTGATATGTTCCTGAATATATCTGTCTTTGTTATGTCAGCCACCAGCAGCGCGCTTGTGGATACGGGGGAGCATCTGTCACCGAAGAAGATCCCGGATATGATAGCTCCGCCTGAAAGATATGGGCTTATTCCTATTGCATTGCCCAGCGTCATCGTTATCGTGCCCATCGTCGCAACAGTCCCGAACGAAGTGCCCGTCAGGAATGAGATCAGGGAGTTGACAAGGAAGGCTGCCAGCAGGAACCATCCTGGCGATATCGCCTTGAATGAATAGCATACAACCGAGGGGATCGTGCCTGACGCTCTCCATGATGCTGTCAGCATCCCTATGAGGATGAAAGCCATTAGTATGTTCCGTGCGCTTGCGACGCCTGACACCATCATGCCGAGCACAGCCTTCAGGCTGTTTCCTTTCCGGATCGCATAGACAATGAATATGGCCAGGCCTGCAAGCATGGCGGCTGCTATCGGCACTCCAAGCGCAATCGATGCTGAGAGTATCAGCAAGAACAGCGACAGATACAGTGTTTCCATTCCAATGGGATGTTAAGCTTTGCCGTCAATCATGTCCACTTCCGCCGATTTGTGGCGATGCCGCATTTCTTTCATGTAAGAAGCAGTGGCTAATCTGTTTGCACTCAAAATCTTAATAATCAGAAAGTTCTGCAAAACAGCTGTCGCGATGTTGCATGAAAATACAATTTTCTGTATACAGTGAGTTATGTTTTCTTGTTCACTAATGGAGGTGGCATTATGAGAAAAGCAGTTATATTGCTCCTGGTTGCTCTTCTTGCAGCTGCAGGGGTTTATGCAGGCGGAGCCAGCGAAGGCTCTGATGCCGATGTCTATAAGATCGGTTTCATCGGACCTCTCACAGGTGACAACGCCAATTATGGTATCAGATGCTCTAATGCGGCGCGTCTTGCTATAAATGAGATCAACGCAGAGGGCGGAATCAACGGAAAGCAGCTTGAGCTTATCGCTGAGAACAGTGAAGGCACTGTCGAGAAGGCTCTTTCCAGCTATGAGAAGCTGGCATATACCGATGAGGTATGCGCTATAATCGGACCGGTGTTCACAGGTCCAGCACTTGCTGTCGCACAGCGCTGTCAGGAAGACGGGATAGTCATGATATCCCCATCAGCGACGCATAAGGATGTAACAGCACAGCCGATTGTCAATGAAGATGGGCTCAATTATGTATTCAGGACAGTCCCATCAGACGCTCTCCAGTCAGAGGTAGCGGCTCATTATTTCTATGAGGTTCTTGGATATAGGAAGCTTGCATCCCTTTATGCGATGAACGATTACAGCCAGGGCCTTGCAAATGGCCTTGCTGAGACATTCACGGCACTTGGCGGTGAGATCGTCGCAAGCGAGACATGTATGGTAGGCGATAAGGATTTCAGGACACAGCTTACCCAGATCAAGGCAGCGAATCCTGAGGCTATCTACATCCCTAACTACACTGTAGAGGATGCACAGATCCTTGAGCAGGCTGCACAGCTTGGCATCACTGCTCCGTTCCTTTCGAGCGATGGCTTCTCTGATCCTGAGATCTACAATCTTGCTCCGGACTTCACTGATGGCGTCATCTATGTAGGACCTGCACAGGCAGAGGCTTCAACCATCCTTGCTGATTTCCAGGCTGCATATGCTGCTGCATACAACGGTGATGCTCCTGATTCATTCGCTACAAACTCCTACGATGCCACTTATATCATCGCAGGCGCTATCGAGCGTGCCGGATCTGCTGACACGAAGGCTGTCAGGGATGAGGTCGCGGCAACAAAGGACTTCGAGGGTGCGAACGGAATCATCAACTTCGCTTCCAACGGAGATCTTGTCGCCAGCCAGGGTGTGTATGATGTAGAGGGAACAACACCTGTCTATGTCGGCGCATTCCAGGTCGTGGACAATCACATCGTACAGGTTGACTGAATCAATAGAATAAAGCAGGGCCTGCCGGAGAGATCCGGCAGCTCTGTCTGAATTTATAACGGAGGCCTTTCAGTGGCTACTCTTACACTGTATATACAGTACATCGTCAATGGCCTTACGCTCGGAGCTATCTATTCGCTCATCGCTCTGGGATATACGATGGTGTACGGCATATTGAAGTTCATCAATTTCGCCCATGGCGATATCCTCATGGTCGGTGCATTCATCGGCCTTATCGTATATGAGGCGCTTCTCGGCACGGCTGCATCGCCTGCATGGATGATTATAGCGTTCTTCATAGCGATGATAGTCAGCATGGTGCTTTCAGCGCTCCTCGGCATGTTCATCGAGCGTGTCGCCTACAAGCCGCTGCGGAATGCGAACAGGCTTGCTCCTCTGCTCTCGGCGATCGGAGTTTCCTTTATACTTTCAAACGGGGCCGCATGGATCTTCGGGACCCAGTCGCGCCGTTTCCCATATCCTTTTGACAATACACCGATAACTTTCCTCGGGATATCAATAACACCGCATCAGATACTGATGCTTGTAGTATCGTTCGCGATGATGGTCCTGCTGGCCTTCTTCGTGAACAAGACACGCATGGGCAAGGCGATGAGGGCAACTTCCCTTGATCAGCCTACAAGCGCCCTGATGGGAATCAACGTGAATCGCGTGATCTCGCTCACATTCGCGATCGGCTCAGCCCTCGCAGCTGTCGGCGGGATACTCGCAGCCTTCGATTTCCGTGTCTATCCATCGATGGGGACAATGACTGGCCTCAAGGCGTTCGTCGCGGCTGTAATAGGCGGCATCGGCTCTATTCCAGGTGCTATGATAGGAGGGATCCTCCTTGGCATCCTTGAAGCTGTAGGTGCGCCTCTGCTCCACATACCGAATGGCTTGAAGGATACTGTGGCGTTCGCTGTCCTGATAATAGTCCTCCTGCTGCGTCCGGAGGGGATCCTCGGCAAGAACGAGAGGGAGAAGGTCTGATATGCTTAACTTCTTCATGCTTATTTTGATTTACTCAGGCGTATACGCACTGATGGCTATTGGCCAGAACTGCATAACAGGCTCGACTGGGATGCTGTCGCTCTGCCATGCAGGATTCTTCTGCATAGGAAGCTATACCACCGCTATAGTGTGCAAGATATTCGGCCTGTCGTTCTGGCTGTCATTGCCTGTCGCTGCGATAGTCGCCGGATTTGTCGGATTCCTCATCGGCGTGCCTACGCTGAGGCTGAAAGGTGACTATCTCTGCATCGCGACGCTCGGGCTGGGGGAGATAATCCGCAATATAGCCACAAACATCAACCCGGTCGGCATAACAAGCATACCTCGCGCTTCTCTTTTCGGTTATCAGTTCTCATCGAGGAACAAGGGCGCTTTCATAATCCTCATATGGGTTTTCGTCCTTATCTTCTACATCCTTTTCCAGCAGCTTGCGCACTCAAGGCTCGGACGAGCGATGACGGCAATCAGGGAAGATGAGGTCGCTGCGCAGTCAAATGGCATAAATGTGACAAAATACAAGATAAGCTCGTTCGTGCTTGGCGCGGCCATCGGCGGGATCGCTGGATGCTTTCAGACAGCATACACCCTTACTGTCAGCCCATCCTCATACACATTCATGGTATCTGTCATGGTCCTCTGCACGGTGGTGCTTGGCGGAATGGGAAATGCGAAGGCTGTCATACTTGGTGCGTTCATCATTCAGTTCATATCTTATTTCCAGCAGCTGACAGGCCTGACGAACATCATACCGCCACAGGCTAACCAGATGATATTCGGCCTTATTCTCGTCGTTATGATGATATGGAGGCCGCAGGGACTTCTTGGACGCGACAAGTACCGTTATGGCGATCCGCGCACGCTGAAGCAGAAGATTGCATCACTGGCTTCCGGCAGGCGCAAGGGAGGTGCGAGATGAAACTGCTGACGACAGACCATCTTACCCGTGAGTTTGGAGGCGTCATCGCTGTCAATGATGTCAACTTCAGCGTCGAGGAGGGCTTTGTAACCGGCCTTATAGGGCCTAACGGAGCTGGCAAGACGACGCTATTCAATCAGATCACAGGTGTTGATAAGCCCACACGCGGCACGATCACATTCGACGGAAAGGACATAACAGGGCTTCCGGCATGGAAAGTAAGCCGCCTCGGCATTGCCCGTACATTCCAGAACATCAGGCTTTACAAGGAGCTTACCGTAGTCGAGAACGTCATGATGGGACTGCACTTCAAGGTAGGAAGCGATCCTTTCCATGGACGTTTCATGCAGGCCTTGAAGAGCTATGTGTTCGCACAGAGGGAGAACAGGGAAGTCTACGAGAAAGCGATGGAATGGCTCAGGTTCTTCGATCTCGACAAGCATGCGCAGGACTTTGCGAGGAGCCTGCCGTATGGCATGCAGAGGGAGCTTGAGATCGCACGTGCGCTTGCGGCAGACCCGAAGCTGCTCTTCCTTGATGAGCCAGCTGCCGGCATGAACCCTGCGGAGACATCGCATCTCATGGATGTCGTGGACAAGATCCGTTCACTTGGCGTCACCGTTGTCCTTATAGAGCATGACATGAAGCTTGTCATGAATATATGCGACCAGATAACTGTCCTCAACTTCGGTACGAAGATTGCGGAAGGCACTCCTCAGGCGATCAAGCACAACAAGGATGTTATCGAGGCATATCTTGGAAAGGAGGAAGAGTGATGGAAATCCTCAGGATCGATGATATATCTGTAGCATATGGGAACATAAGGGCGCTCTCCAATGTCTCCATGAGCGTTGATGAAGGCGATATAGTTTCCCTGATCGGGGCTAACGGAGCAGGAAAATCCACGCTCCTGAACTCGATTGTCGGGCTTGTGCCGCTTACAGATGGCTCCATCTCATTCTCCGGAGAGACTATCTGCCAGTCAAAGCATCAGAAGCTCTCGACAGACCAGATCGTAAGGAAGGGTATAGCCCTTGTCCCCGAAGGCCGCCATGTCTTTGCTGATATGACAGTCGAGGAGAATCTGGACATGGGTGCCTTCATGGTGCGCGACCAGTCTGTAATAGAGAAGAGGAAGGCCGAGATGTATGACTTCTTCCCTATACTCGGGATGAGGAAGAAGCAGAAGACCCGCTCTCTTTCAGGAGGTGAGCAGCAGATGATGGCCATAGCACGCGCTCTCATGTCCTCCCCGCGCCTGCTTCTTCTCGATGAGCCGGGCCTTGGCCTTGCGCCGCTTGTCGTGCAGGACATCTTCAACAAGATCAAGATCATAAATGAAGAGAGCAATGTGACAGTGTTCCTTGTCGAGCAGAATGCAAAGCTGGCTCTCAGGACATCCAGCTTCGGCTATGTGATAGAGAACGGCCGCATCGTGCTTCAGGACAAGGGTGAGAACCTTCTGAACAACGAACGCGTCAAGAAAGCATATCTTGGCGCCTGAGCCCTTTGTTTTTTCACTTGTTGGGGTTATCATTGTAAAAGGAGGCATGAAATGATCATTGCAAGAAGAATGACACGCAATCCTGTGACAGCTACTCCGGACATGTCAGTGGGAGAAGCATCTGATCTTATGAAGCGGGAGAAGGTACATCGCCTTCCTGTCCTTGACAAGAACAAGAATCTTGTCGGAGTCATAACAGAGAAAGATGTGCTTTATGCCTCTCCTTCTCCGGCGACAAGCCTCTCAATCCATGAGATGGCATATCTTCTGTCGAAGCTCAAGGTGAAGGATCTCATGACAAAGGACGTGGTGACGATCACAGAGGACACCACCGTCGAGGAAGCTGCCAGGCTCATGGTCGATCAGGATCTGTCATGCCTTCCTGTCGTCAATGCCACAGGCAAGCTTGTCGGAATAGTCAGCAAGAGCGATATGTTCCGCATCCTTCTTGAGCTTTTCGGCGCAAGGCATTACGGCGTCAGGATGTCTTTCCTCGTCGAGGATAAGCCGGGAACGATCGCGAAGATAAGCCAGGCACTGGCAGACAAGGGGCTGGATATAGTCTCGTTCGGGACATTCACAGGCACAGATCCCACGAACGCAATCTGTACGATCAAGGTGCAGGGATGCAGGAAGGATGAGCTTCTGTCCCTTATGAAGCCTTTTGTATCCGAGGTGCTGGATATCAGGGAAGTCTGAGGTGTCTAAAAAGAAGAAGAACACGGCGGCGGACATAAAGCGCCGCCTTATTGATGATGATAGGGATATATCGCCATTTGCCTCGATAAAGCTCGTTGAGAAGAAGGAAGAGCCTAAGAAGGCAAGACCGCAGGTGAAGCCAGAGCGCAAGAAGCCCTCAGAGATCGTGCAGGGCTATGATCCTTCATCATCATTTGCCGATATCCTCTATTCATTCGAGCATACTGGCAATCCATATTCCATGCCGTCTCCATCAAAAGGCAAGGTCCGGCAGGGTGCCTTGGACTTTGGTGCCATCCTAGACAAATGGGAAGGGAAGGGCACAAAGCAGCAGAAGAAGCCTTCAGATGCCAGGAAGAGCACCTATGTCCCTTCGCGTTCATTCGGTGATATCCTGGACTCATTCGAGGGCAAGGGGCAGAGGAAGACAGCGCAGGATACTGAAGCAGCAGTGGAGAAGAAAGAGCATCCTGCTGCTCATGAAGCAGCTTCAAAGCCTCTTTCTGAGAACCTTTTCAGGAAGGCCGGTGATGGCGATTCCGTATCCTCTTCTGCGTCCTGGACGATATTCGGCGGCCGCAACGATGGCTTTGTCCGCAAGGAACCTGAGAAGGCTGCTGTCAGCGAGGAACGTGTTCCGGAAGAGCGCAGACGGGCTCACTATCATCCGACAAAGTCATTCGAGGAGATCCTCCAGAGCTATGAAGGCCATGCCGCGGTGAAGAAGACAGAACCTTCCGCGCAGGCTGAGGTGAAGGCTGCGCCTCCGGCAGAGCCGCCTCTTTCCGAGAATCTTTTTAGGAAGCCTGGCGCTGATGGCGCAGCAGCTGACAATGTATCATGGTCTGTATTCGGTGGAAGAAACAGCAATTTCGTCCGCAAGGAAATGGCGGAACCAGAGGGAAATGCCTCAGATCATGGATCTGGCGGCAGGGAAGGCCATTACAGGCCATCATCTTCCTTCGGCGCTATCCTTGAAAGATATTCCAAGGAGCCTGAATCGGTAAAGACATTCGAAGAGTACATGAAGGAGAAGGGCGATGATGAGAAGAAGCATGAGACGCTCACGCTTTCCAGGCTTCGCACGATGCCCCCTCAGAGCACGCTTGATCTTCATGGGTATACGGCTGCAGAGGCAGAGCGAGCTGTCCGCCAGTTCCTGTCAGAGTGTCATGAGAATGGAATCAGGAAGATATCGATAATAACAGGCAAGGGACTCCACAGCGAAGATGGAGTCGGTGTTCTTAAGACAACAGTTCAGAGTGTTCTTGATGAGTCTGGGCTCGTGAGCGAGAAGGCAAGCGCTCCGCTATCTGCTGGCGGATCTGGCGCGCTTTGGATAATCCTTAAGGCCTAGCGCTCCCTGTAGACTATCCTGCCTTTCGTAAGGTCATACGGCGAGAGCTCAACCTTGACTGTATCGCCTGGAACTATCCTTATATAGTGCTTTCTCATCTTTCCTGAGAGATGCGCGAGTATCACGATCTTGTTTGGTGTGTTTGAGATAAGCTCGACGCGGAACATCGTGTTCGGGAGCGCTTCTTTGACAACTCCTTCGACTTCAATTGCTTCTTCCTTTGCCATTGTTTCTCCTGTTTTATGCTTATTTTTTCCTTAAAGCCTTGAACAGTCTATATATACATGGAGAATCTGTCAATTGCGGCAATTGCCTTGGATGATAGCAGGCATGTTGATGACGCTCTTGCAGTCTTCATGGGTTCACTCTAATTGTAGATTGTATTATCCTTTCTGAGTCGGAGGAGGATAACCATGGGCGCATTGGAAAACTATATGGCAATGAATAAGGGCATCACGCCGGAGATGTGCATGTATGTCTCATCGCTGGAGCTTGTGGGAAGGGTCTCGCCTTCAGTGGCAGGACGGATCGTGCAGGAACTCAAGGACCAGAGGTCGCATCTCAAGCTTATCGCAAGCGAGAACTTCTCATCTCTTTCCGTCCAGGGGGCAATGGGCAATCTCCTTACGGACAAATATTCTGAGGGATTCCCGCACCACAGGTTCTATGCAGGCTGTGACAATGTGGATGCGATCGAGGATGAGGCTGCAGAGAGCGCAAGAAGGCTGTTCGGTGCCGAGCACGCGTATGTCCAGCCGCATTCAGGGGCTGATGCCAACCTCTGCGCATACTGGGCTATCCTCAATACACGCATAGAGATGCCTGAGCTCGAGAAGCTTGGGATAACAAATCCTTCGGCAATGTCACGGGAAGACTGGAACAGGCTAAGGGAAGCTCTGCATAACCAGCGCATCCTTGGCCTTGATTACTATTCTGGAGGCCATCTCACGCATGGATACAGGCAGAATATATCAGCACAGATGTTCGATGCCTATTCATATGCAGTGGACGAGAAGACCGGCCTTCTTGACTATGATGCGATCGAGAAGCAGGCAAGGGAGGTGAGGCCTCTCATACTCCTTGCAGGATATTCTGCCTATCCAAGGGCGATCAACTTCCACCGCATGGCTGATATAGCGCACTCGGTAGGTGCTGTATTCATGGTTGACATGGCCCACTTCGCCGGGCTTGTCGCAGGCAAGGTCTTCACTGGGGATTATGAGCCTGTGCAGTGGGCAGATGTCGTCACGACCACGACGCATAAGACTCTTCGCGGACCACGTGGCGGCATGATCCTGTGCAAGAAGGAGTTTGCCGATTCAGTGGACAAAGGATGCCCCCTTGTCATCGGCGGTCCGCTTCCTCACATGATGGCTGCCAAGGCCATAGCATTCAGGGAAGCAGAAAGCAGCAGCTTCAGGGATTATGCAAGAAAGATCGTTGAGAATGCGAAAGCTCTCGCCTCTGCCTGCATGGATGAAGGGATAAGAGTCGCGACCGATGGCACCGATAACCATCTGATGCTTCTTGATGTGCGTTCGTTCGGCCTGAACGGAAGACAGGCTGAGAGCCTGATGAGGGATGCCGGCATAACGCTGAACCGCAACGCGCTGCCTTTCGATCCTAATGGTCCATGGTACACATCAGGTCTCAGGATAGGGACTCCTGCCGTCACCACGCTTGGGATGGGGCCTGAAGAGATGAGGGAGATTGCCTCTATCATCGCGCTTGTGCTGAGAAATGCGAAACCAAGGCTGCTTACCAAGGGTGAGCATGCAGGTGAGCTTTCGAAGAACAAGGCTGAGGCTCCGAAGGAGATAATGGAAGAGGCCAGAGGAAGGGTTCAGGACCTGCTGGATCGCTTCCTGCTCTATCCTGAGCTTGACCTCAGCTTCCTTGAGAAGGAATTCCCCCTTATTGAAGAGTGATTCCATCGGGCAGGCTCAGATGCCTGCCATCACTTCATCGGCAAGGGCCTTGTCGCTCTCTGTATAGCAGCAGAGTATAGTCTCCATATCATCAGCCTTGGCCATTTCCTCAAGCGCGATCCTGATTGCGGCTTTCTTCGGATAGCCATAGACACCCGCGCTTATCAAAGGGAATGCGATTGTCCTTACCCCGTTTTCCCTTGCGATCTCAAGCGATCGCCTGTAGCAGCTTCTCAGAAGGCCCTCCTCTCCACGTGCCCCGCCATGCCAGACAGGGCCAGGGGTGTGGATTACGAACCTGGCTGGCAGCCTGTAGCCTTTTGTGATCTTCGCGTCCCCAGTGCTGCAGCCTCCAAGCGTGCGGCACTCTTCCAGAAGCTCCTTCCCCGCAGCCCTGTGTATCGCGCCGTCAACGCCTCCTCCTCCAAGAAGCGAGCAGTTTGCCGCATTCACTATCGCATCTACATCAAGCGTGGTGATATCAGAAGAGATTATCTTTATCATGTTTACATTATATTTGCGCATGATCGGATGTGAATAGATTCTGATTAGCAGTCGCACCTTCCATGCCATCTGTGCTATCATCCAGAAAGGAGGCTTTATGACAGTCATTGTTGTTCTTACTGCATTCGTTGCGACGATTCTTGGATCCATAAGCGGAATAGGCGGAGGGGTTATCATAAAGCCTGTAATGGACGCTATCTGCGATATGTCCGCATCTACGATCAGCTTCCTCTCTGGTACAACAGTCCTGACCATGACAATTGTCTCGCTTCTCAGAAGCAGGGGCGGTGATGTGAAGGTCGACAGGAGGGGAACATTCCTTGCGATAGGCGGTGCAGTTGGCGGCCTGATAGGGAAGATGCTCTTCTCATATGTCGCGGAAGGCGCCTCGGATCCATCTCTTGTATCGCTTGTGCAGAACATAGTGATGGTGGTGCTTACGCTGATGGTGCTTTTCTATGTCCTGTTCAAGGCAAGGATCCATACCGTCAATGTATCGAATCCCGCAGCATCATCATTCTTCGGCCTTCTGTTGGGCATTCTTTCATCGTTCCTTGGAATCGGAGGTGGCCCGATAAACATAATGCTGCTTTCATTCTTCTTCAGCATGGACAGCAAGACAGCGGCCCTTACGTCCCTTTATATAATATTCTTCTCCCAGACAGTATCGTTCATAAGCACGCTCATCGAGGGCTTCCCGCCATTTGAGATCTCGATGCTGCTTCCGATGATGGCCGCAGCTGTGATTGGCGCGACGATCGGCCGCACATTGTCAAAGAAGATGAGCCCGCATGCTGTTGATGTGCTGTTCTCATGGATGCTTGTGATAATAACGCTGATAAGCATATACAACTGCATAAGGTTCGCCTGAGGATAGCTCGACCGTCAAATCCTTGAATTCCAGTCATTTGGCTTATTCTTGGCCGGTGTACGTTGCAATTTGTTGCAATTCTGCCATTCTGGGCTATCATCAGAGAATGGAACGAAAAGATTCTCTGTTCAGTCTTGATGGTTCATTCCCGGGACTGGGATATGCCCTCCCTGTAGCTCTCCAGCATCTTGTCGTGATGATCGTAGGATGCGTAACGCCTGCGATCATCATTTCCGATCTTGCAGGCCTTTCTGCTTCAGAGAGCACTTTGATGATACAGACATCGCTTATGGCT
>CASFMA010000111.1 GCA_949295675.1 uncultured Spirochaetales bacterium
ACAAGTTCCAGCTCTGATCCATCAAGGAACCTGAAGAGCCCATCTGCATAGAATTTCCAGAGGATGGTGAAGAATATATCGGTAAGGGAAGTCACGATATGGTTCTCATCAAGCTCCTGCAGCTTGGTGAGATAAAGAGCCTCAAGCTCTGACATGAATGTATTGAGCATATCCAGGAAGAGAGCTTCCTTGTGCTCATAGAACAGATAGAATGTACCCTTCGGTATATCCACGCGCCGTACCAGCTCATCGACCGTAGTCCTCTTCACGCCATATATCCTAAGGCATTCGCCACCCTCTCTCATGAGGGCTCTCCTGATGTTCTCCTTCTCTGTCTCTGTATATTTCTTCGGCATATTCTCTTTTATGACTAAAATAGATTATATAGTCAGCAAAGACCGGTTTTCAACCATTTTTCAGCCAAAATAAAGCTTATTGCCGATGTTTTTCCTTTGACTCCAGGCTTCCAAGGCCTTACGATTTAACCATCGAAATAAAAGGAGCAATCAATGGCTGCAGTAATACTCAAGAATATCTGCAAGATCTATGATGGCGGCGTTAAGGCTGTAGACAACGTTAACATCGACATCGAAGATCAGGAGTTCGTGGTTCTCGTAGGCCCTTCCGGATGTGGTAAGTCCACAACACTCAGGATGATTGCTGGCCTTGAGGATATTTCCTCTGGCGAGCTTTACATCGACGGAAAGCTGATGAACGACGTTCCTCCAAAGGATAGAGATATCGCGATGGTTTTCCAGAACTATGCTCTTTATCCTCACATGACCGTATATGACAACATGGCATTCGGCCTCAAGATCAGGAAGTTCCCGAAGGATCAGATCGATCAGCGCGTAAAGGAAGCTGCAAAGATCCTTGACATCGAGTCCCTTCTTGACAGAAAGCCAAAGGCACTTTCCGGCGGACAGAGACAGCGTGTAGCAGTAGGCCGCGCTATCGTCAGAAAGCCAAAAGTATTCCTCTTCGACGAGCCACTCTCAAACCTCGACGCAAAGCTCAGGGTACAGATGAGAGCGGAGATCTCTGGTCTCCACAACAGGCTCAAGGCAACAATGATCTACGTAACGCATGACCAGGTTGAAGCTCTCACGATGGCAGACAAGATCGTCGTCATGAAGCTCGGCGTTATCCAGCAGATCGGCGGACCTATGGAACTCTATAATGAGCCAGACAACAAGTTCGTTGCAGGCTTCATTGGTTCACCACCGATGAACTTCCTCGTTGTCAAGATCGAGAAAGAAGGTGACAAGGTCTACGCGAATGAAGGTACATTCCGCCTCGAGGTCACACCAGCACAGGCAAAGTACCTCCAGCCATACATCGGCAAGGAAGTCACCTTCGGTATCCGCCCAGAGGATGTTGAGTACTCACACACACCAATGGATGGAAAGACGATCAACGGACACGTATCTGTTGTTGAGCCTCTTGGATCAGAGACACAGGTCTATGTATCCACATCCAAGGCAAAGGTTGTCGGAAAGATCGATCCGACCGTCATCCCTGAGCCAGATGAGAAGGTTGCTCTTATCGCGAACATGGAGAAGGCAAAGTTCTTCGATCTCGATACAGAGCTTACGATCCGCTAAGGGTCATCTCCTACAACTGATTGATGCTGTCACTTACGTGGCAGCATTTTTTCATTGCAGTCATATTCAAGCTGCAGATCATATGGCTCCTTGCGCACATGCTCTGGATCCTGCCATACAGCATCGGTGCAGCCCATTGCCCTGTAGAATGAGATTGTCTCACAGGCTGAGTGCGCAGATATATACAGCTTCCTTGCGGCTCTGGATGAGGCGAACTGGACTGCGGCACTGAAAAGAACGCTTCCTATACCTCTCCTGCGCATATCTGAGGAGACATGGAGCTCAGCAAGATCCATGTACTGCATATCACTGCCGAACAGCCTGCTGTCAACAGCAGCAAAGCCCTTCAGCCCAGCCTCAGAGAACGCACCATATACAAAGCCGCCGGAGGCCTTGATCTGACTGAGCTTTCCAATGAGGGCGCGATAATCGCAATATGCCCAGTCATCGATGAACGGATCTGGCTTCATGACCCAGACATCACCGTCCCTTCTCCAGCAATCAGTCACGATCTGCCTGCGTATGAATGAGGCGAAAAGGCCAAAGTCCAGCTCAGATATCCCTATTTCCCTGTATATCATAGAAAATGCCAGCATAATCAGCTGGCATGGCTCTCACTCAGCCGAAAAGCTTGTCATATACGGCCTTAAGCGCTTTCTTGGAATCTTCTTCCCTTATGCCGATCAGTACAGATGTATCAGACGCTCCCATGTTCACGGAAACAACCTCAATGCCGTTCTCCGCGAGGGCAGTCACAGCATCCAGGCATCCCTTCCCTATCGCATCTCCTGTACCTGTTATGCCCATGACGGCATAGCCACTGTCAACTTCTATTGAATCCAGCTCATACTCCTTCCTGAGCCTTTCGCACATTGATGCACATACACTGTCGCTCGCCATCCTTGATTCAAAGAACCAGACAATCGAGTCAATGCCGAAAAGCGAATAGCAAGGCCTGATGCCGAAGATGTGAAGCATCGTGAGAAGGGCATGGCGCATGCCTGACTTCTTGAAGAGCATCAGCTTGCGCAGGTTGATCATGGAAAGGCCGGTCCTCACAGATACACCGGAAAGCCCTGTAATCCCTGTCTCCGGGACAATCATGGTACCTGGATCCTCAGGCTTGTTCGTGTTCCTTATGTTTATCGGAAGCCCCATATGGTATATCGGGGCAATAGCTTCTTCATGGAATACAGATGCACCTACATCAGCAAGCTCCCTTACTTCCTTGTATGACATCGTAGGGATGACCTTCGCATTCTCCACGACCCTTGGATCAGCCCTGTATACGCCAGATACATCGGTCCAGTTCTCATAAAGCTCCGCTGAAAGAGCACGCGACACGATTGCACCTGTTATATCAGAACCGCCGCGGGTGAATGTCTTGAGCACGCCCTGCTCCGTCTCGCCATAGAACCCAGGTATAACATAGCGCTTACCTTTCTCAAGCTTCCCAGCAAGCTTTGAATATGTAGCGTCATTGACAGTTGAATCAGAGTTTATGACTATGACATCAGCGGCATCCAGGAATTCCCATTTGAGGAACTTGCTGATTATATAGGCGGAAAGATACTCGCCTCTTGATGCGGCATAGTCAGCGCCGCGTCCAGCATCTATCTGATATCTTATTTCATCAAGCTTTCCAGCGAAGTCCTTCTCTTCAACGCCAAGCGCCCTCGCGATCTCAGAAAAGCGTTTCGCAATCACATTGAATACCTGGCGGCATGACTGGCCTTTCCTTACAAGATCATTGCATTGATAGAGGAGATCTGTGATCTTGTCATCATCCTTGCTTCTCTTTCCCGGAGCTGAGACAATAGCTACCTGCCTGCGCTCATCGCTGTCAAGGATTGCCTTGACCTTCTTGATCTGCTGAGCGTCAGCAACGCTGCTGCCACCGAATTTACAAACTATCATACGCTATCCTCCAACAAGCATTCTATTTGGAAAGGCAAAAGAAAGTAAACCTACTCCCTGCTCAAAGCATCGATCGGATCAAGCCTCGATGCCTTACATGCAGGATAGTAACCGAAGAATATTCCGATGAACATGGAGAATATAAGGGAAATCGCGATGGCCGGGATGGATATATGAAGATTCCATCCTGACGCAGAGACCACGGCATAGCTCAGCAGCGAGCCTAGCAGTATCCCTATAAGCCCTCCAGACAAAGTAAGCAGCACGGATTCAACAAGGAACTGTCCTCTGATTATCCCAGGTGTTGCTCCAAGAGCTTTCCTTATCCCGATCTCCCTTGTCCTCTCTATGACAGATACAAGCATTATATTCATGATCCCGATACCGCCGACAAGAAGCGATATAGCGGCAATGGCCGCGAGGAAGGCAGTGAATGTCCCTGTTATGTCGTTAGCCATCTCGACGAGAGTGGCAGGAGAGAAGAGCATGTAGTAATCAGGCCCGGAGATCGTATCAAGATACTCCTCTATATCATCAGACACATCAAGAGGATCGGAATCTTCAGAGACCTTCACGATATAAGATGATACCTGCTCAGTCCTCCTGAATCTCTGCTCATATGTATTGTATGGTATGAATGCCGTATAGTTGTATGATACGCCAAGCGTGGCATCCTTCTCTTCCAGCACGCCAACGACAAGATAGCTCTTTGCCTGGTTGCGGAATATCGAGATATAGCTGCCTACAGCGCCGCCTGCAGGAAAAAGCTCATCGGCAAGATCCTTGCCAAGGACTACAACCTGCCTCCTGTTTATATTGTCAATGGCAGAGAAGAACTCCCCATCTGATAGCTCCAGTGAGTTTTCCTCAAAGAATGCGGATGTGATGCCTTGCACGCTCTCTCCTGAAAGAACCTCCTGTCCGTTCCTGATAGCAGCATATGAGGAAAGCACAGGCAGCACCGTCTTTATGCCTGAAACATCCTTCATCAATACATCAGAGAATTCTTCCGTGAAGATCTCAGTCTCCCTTGCAGCTCCCCTGGGCGTTATTGTGAGCATATCAAGGCCGCCTGCAGCCATTGACTCCAGCATTGAGTCCGTAACGCTCTGCCCGAGATTGAGTATGGCTACGACAGAAGCGACACCTATGACTATCCCCAGAAGGGAAAGCAGCGTACGCATCTTGTTCTGTACCATCGACGAGAATGCCAGCTTCACGTTCTCAGCAATCATCTTCCAGCCTCCCGTCCCGGATTGACACAGAACCCCTGCATCTTTCGCCCAAGGACCTGTCATGCGTGACGAATACGATTGTCCGGCCTTCATCATTCAGGCTCTCGAACATCTCCATTATCTGGATGCCCGTCCTTGAGTCCAGTGCGCCCGTAGGCTCATCTGCAAGGATTATCGATGGGTTGTTTGCGAGGGCACGGGCTATGGCAACACGTTGCTTCTGCCCCCCTGAAAGCTCTGTGGGACGATGTCTCATCCTGTCCTTGAGGCCTACCTTCTCCAGCAGGCTTTCTGCGATCTCCCTTCTCTCCTTATGAGATATTCCCCGGTATATAAGCGGGACCATGACGTTATCGAGGGCAGAGAGCCGGGGAAGCAGGTTGAAGTTCTGGAAAACAAAGCCTATCTTCCGGTTCCGGATCATGGCAAGCTCATCATCACCCAGCTCGCCAATCACCTCACCATCGATCCTTATAGTCCCAGAAGTCGGGGTATCGAGGCAGCCGATGAGGTTCATCAGAGTGCTCTTTCCGGAACCAGATGGCCCCATTATCGCAAGGAACGCTCCCCTAGGTATGTCAAGCGTGATACCGTCAAGTGCCTTTATGACATTCTCGCCGACAACATAATACCTTCGCACAGCCTCAAATGAGATAACAGGGACAGCCATCAGAACATCCTCATGGGGCCGCCATTCCCACTGCTCCTCGCCCTGTAGACAAGCACATCTCCCGGAACAAGATCTGAGGACATCACCTGGCACAGCCCCTCGCCAAGATACTTCACCCTGACGCTTATCGTCTCGGTGCTGCCATCCTCCTTCTTCCTCTCGACAGTCGCAGCACCTCCACGTCCTATCGTGACAGCAGCCTGCGGGATGAGGATCATGGAGACATCGCCCTCGACGTTTATCACGCCATCAAAAGTAAAACCTGGCATGAGCCCCTCAGGGGGATCTTCGATGGTAAGCTCGACATCGGCAACCCCGATTCCCTGATCTGTATATCTGCCAAGCATCGGAATATATGTGACATAGGCATCTATAACCTCACCAGGCACAGAGTCAAACGTAAGCTCCGCCTTATCCCCTATATCCACATACTGCATATCTATCTCATCTATCTCGACAGTCGCCTTCAGCCTGGACCTGTCAACTATGGTCATGACGGAATCTCCAGCCTCGAAGTAATCATTGACCTCGACATCGACAGAGGCCACCTCGCCATCGAAATTAGCGACTATGTTCGTATACTCCAGCGCATTCTCGGCGCTTATCTCCTGAAGCCTCAGAAGCTCAAGATCCCTTTCAGAGCCCCTCAGCTCCGCTTCCTCTATGCTGTCCCTTATGCTCTGCAGGTTCGCAAGCTGTGAAGTGTTGTCGATTGAGGCAAGCAGCTGTCCTTCCACAACCTTATCGCCTTCCTCCACGAATACGCCTGTCACAGCGCCCGTGCTCCTGAACTTTGTCTCCTGGGTATCATAAGGCTCGACATATCCCGAAAGATCTATCACCTGGGTATATACATTCTCAGTGACAACAGCCTCAAGCATCACGTCCTGAGGCATCTCTGCAGAGTCTGAGGAAGACAGCAAGCTTCTCAGCAAGGCAGCAGAGACCACGATGATTATGGCAAGGACTGAATAAACCGCCATGCGGCGGCGTCTCTTCCTTCTCCTCGATTCCCTTGCCTTTGCTATAAGCCGTTCCTCTTCAATTGCTGATTCAGCATCTATCCTGTCTTTATCCATATGGACCTCAAAGCATAAGCGATTCGAGCGAAAGCATCAGAGAATGACCTTCAAGCTTTATTATCTCAAGCTCCCTTTCAGCCTTCTCCAGCTCAAATTCCGCATCAGAGACATCATCAGAGACAGCAAGGCCCCTGCTGAACAGGATGCGCTGCCTTTCAAGCATGGCAGTCCTGTACTCTATATCATTGGCCTTGCGCTCCCTCTCCGCCTGCCAATCTGTTATATCGGAGATGATTGACAGCATATCCTCACGATAATCAGATAGAGCGACAATATATTCATTCTGCCTGAGAAGGCTTTCATTTGAGAGCATGTCGAGATAAAGCTCATTCTGCCTGTCCTGCGTATCGCTCCTCCAGCTGCCTCCTATGGCGATGGAGGGAACAAAGCCACCGTCCTCGCGGCTCCAGCTCCCACCTCCTGAAAGATAAACAGACCAGCCTCCGCTCTCCCAGCCAGCGGTCGCCGTGACCTCAATGCCATCCGATGAGAGCACATCCTCGTAGCTGACTGTACCATCAGCATCAAGCGACAGCGAAAGCTTCTGGGGATGCTGGGAGGAATACTCGACAAGGTATGCCTCACGGGCAGCCTCAGCCTCCACCCTGTATTCCTCAACCTCCGAGTTGCCGTCAAATAGGAAGGACGAGGGGAATGATGGCTCTGGAACGGAGTCATAAGGCTCCCAGTCAAGCCCGGTAAGCGCCTTGAAAGACTCCGTGTATATCCCGAGCTGCCTCTCATACGATGCTATATTATCCTCGGAAAGCTTTATCGAGATATCATATTCATCAGCCTCGACAGAACCTGGCGTTATTATCCCAAGCTCAATGTCCTCAGCCTTGGTCCTTTCAAGCTCCGCAAGCTCCCTCCTCTCTTCATCGGCCTGGAGCTCCGCGGAATAAATCGATGCCGATAGCTCCAGCACGGAACGCTGTATGGATAGTATGGAGCTGCTGTATGTCCTTTCCGTGGATATCCTGGAGGCAGCATTCTGCAGGTCTTCAAGGTATTCATCATCACGGCCAAAGTCAAAAGTATGAGAGATGCCGATTCCTGGATGATATATGCTTCCGGATCCATCATATGATGCAGAGAACGGCATGGAAAGCGTTATCGACGTATCATCATCCGGGGTGGTCACAGAGAATGAAAGCGATGGGATATCTATCCCTTCCCCGCTGCCTTGAAGCGGCAAGGTCTCGAACTGGACAGCGTACTCGACGCTCTCATCAAGCTCTGAGGACTGTATTGAGATAAGATTGTTCTCGTAGCTTATCCTGTAATTCTCAGCGCTGATGCTCTCTGCCGACACATGGGAAAGAACCTGATCCAAGGAAGCAGCGTACGCGGCAGATAACGACAGCATAAGCAGAAACAGCACAGAAGCCTTCATCATAGATGATTCTAGGACACAAAAGAGGGCAGCGAAAAGAGCGGAGCATCGTTGAATATAATTTTTGCTTCCTATATCATCGCGGTATGACCGAAGAAATCAAAGAGAACATAATGGGATACGAGGCTATCCCAAAGCTTATCATGAAGTTGTCACTGCCTCTGATGCTGTCAATGCTCATCCAGGCCCTCTACAACATTGTTGACAGCATATTCGTATCACGTGTCTCAGAAGCATCGCTGACTGCGGTATCGCTGGCATTTCCCCTGCAGAACCTCATGATCGCGTTCGCGGTAGGCACGGCCGTCGGTGTGAACTCATATCTTGCAAGGAAGCTTGGAGAAGGCGACAGGAAAGAAGCTGAGCATACGGCAGGCAATGGCCTGTTCCTCTCACTTCTGACATGGGCTGCGTTCGCGCTGTTTGGAATCATAGGGGCGGAACCTTTCATGGCCTTGTTCACAGATGATCCGCAGCTTCTTGCACTAGCCACTGGATATACCAAGATATGCCTCATATTCTCACTCGGGATATTCATAGATATAACTGCGGAGAGGATAATGCAGGCCACAGGCGACAGCATCCATCCAATGATCACGCAGATGGCAGGGGCTGTCACCAACATAATACTCGACCCAGTGTTCATATTCATCTTCGGCATGGATGTATATGGGGCAGCCATAGCGACAGTCATCGGACAGTTCGTCAGCATGTTCCTCGCGCTCTATTTCGTCAGGAAGAACAAGTTCGTTGAGATACACATCAGGCAGATAAGGCCATCCGGAAGGATAATAAAGGAAATCTACGCTGTCGGAGTCCCTTCGATAATAATGCAGAGCGTAAGCACCGTCATGGTGAGCGCGCTCAACTCCATACTCATCGCATTCAGCACGACAGCTGTCTCAGTGCTTGGGGTATATTTCAAGCTCCAGTCCTTCGTATTCATGCCTGTATTCGGGCTGCAGAACGGGATGATCCCAGTGATAGCCTACAACTACGGAGCCAAGAACAAGGACAGGATGATCGGGACTCTCAAGTTCGGAGGGTCGATTGCGGTACTCATAATGTTCTGCGGGCTGCTGCTTTTCCAGGTCGCACCGGGACTGCTCCTCTCATTCTTCGCAGCTGGCGAGACGATGATGGAGATAGGAAGGCCCGCGCTCAGGATAATCTCGCTCTGCTTCGTCCCTGCAGCCATAGCGATAAGCCTCACGTCGGTATTCCAGGCAACAGGTGTCGGCTATGCGTCAATGATCGTATCGATTGTCAGGCAGATCGTGATACTCCTTCCAGCAGCTGCGATCATAGCCTCGTTCGGTGTGCTTTCATCGGTATGGTTCGCGTTCACGATAGCAGAAGTCGCAGGACTTGCGCTGTCCATACTTTTCTTCATCAATGTATACAATAAGAAGATCAAGGCGATAGCCTGACCTACGCTTTGCTGGAGAAGATATCCACACCGCTCTCGATGTATCGGCGGATCAGCCTGATAAGCTTTTCCGCCATATCTGTCTCGTCACGCCAGTCGGGATTCTCCATCCATGAATGGAAAGCTCCGGAGACAGCCCACACCGCAGACTGCGATATAAGCCGTATGTCCTTCTCCTCCATAGCTGTGCCGTGCCATGCCATGTCCTTCTCTATGAAAGGCGTGATCTTGCTTATCATGAGCGCGTATGTGCTTTCATTTATCTTAGTCGCGAGCTCGGACCATGAATCATCCATGAACAGCGATACGGCAGAGTGTATTATGTCTTCCCAGGAAACATCATCATTTGCGAAGATCGTGAGCAGCTTCGAGTCGATTATCCACGATATGAGGTCATCGACACTTGAGAAGTGGTAATAAAAGGTATGCCTGTCGAACCCAGCTTCCTCAGCTATCCGCTTCACTGTTATCTTTCCATCGGGATTCTGGACCTTCAGACGCCTGAAAGCCTCTGCGAAAATCTCTTTAGTTCCTTCCATCACTGAAAGTATGGATTGAAAGGCATGTTCACGCAAGAGATAACACATGATGCGGAGCAATCAGCTCCGCATCCGCACATCAGAAAAGCATGATGATAAGCCTTACAGCCGCAGCTGCGATCCAGGCGACGGCGCACTGCAGCACAACAACACCGATGCTCCACCTGCGCCCAAGCTCACGGCGCACAGTCGCAATGGCCGCAACGCATGGAGTGTAAAGAAGCGTGAACGTAAGGAAGACAAACGCAGTTGCCGGGGTGAATATAGATGAAAGCGCAGAGAGCGTATCCGAAAACAGCACGGTAAGCGTACTGACGACGCTCTCCTTAGCCATGAATCCTGTTATCAAGGCTGTCGATATCCTCCAGTCGCCAAAGCCAAGAGGCGCGAATATCGGAGCGATGAACGAACCTAT
>CASFMA010000112.1 GCA_949295675.1 uncultured Spirochaetales bacterium
CCGTTTATTCCAGCTCCCAGCCTTGGCAGCAACAGTGTAAGCGGGACTACTATCACAATCTTGCGGAATAACGAGAAGAAGATAGCCTGCCTTGACTTGCCGAGCCCGACGAATACAGTCTGGCCGCAGAACTGCAGGGCCATCATGAAGAATCCGAAGAAGTAGATATGCAGAGCGTTCACCCCGTTTTCTATAAGTTCGCCGTCTGAGCTGAATATCTGTATGAACTGCCTTGGAAGCATTAGCAGGAGGATCCATGAGATCACCATGTAGGTGACGCTGATCGCTGTGATGAACTTGATGGCCTTTATTATCCTGTCATACTCCTTTGCTCCGTAGTTGTAGCCTATGACAGGCTTGCCTGCATCGGTTATTCCCTGCGCGGGCAGTGAGATCATATCCCTTATAGAATTCAGCACTGTCATTATGCCGACATATATATCGCTTCCGAAGATGCGGAGCGTGGATGTGCATGATATCTGCACAGCTCCATTTGAGGCCTGCATTATGAAACCTGCAAGGCCAAGGCTGACGATCTTCTTCACAGTCTTCCTGTCCAGCCGCATTATCTTTGGCGTAAGCTTCATTATTGTCCTGTTCCCTGTAAGGAAGAGCATCACGAATGCTGCTGACAGTATCTGGGATATGACAGATGCCAATGCCGCCCCTTCGATCCCCATGCCGAATATGAATATGAATATCGGATCCAATATGATATTGGCAACAGCTCCAAGCAGTATCGTGAACATGCCTGTCCTTCCGAAGCCTTCGGCATTGATGAATGAGTTCATCCCTGTCCCTGCCATCACGAAAGGTGTTCCGATAAGATAGATGGAGAGGTAGTCACGCGCGTAAGGATATGTTGCCTCTGATGCGCCGAACAGGAACAGCATCGGTTTCATCAGCACATAGAATATGGACATGAGCACAACCGATGTCATGAGGAGCATTGAGAATGTATTTCCCATGATCCTGCCAGCCTCATCGTTCCTTCCGGCGCCTCTGGCTATCGAGGAAAGCGGCGCACCGCCTGTGGAGAACAGGTTCGTGAAAGCGTTTGTCAGCGATATCACGGGGAATGTAAGCCCCAGCCCTGTAAGCGCGATTGCAGAGGTTCCTGGCAGATGCCCTATATAGATCCTGTCAACAACGCTGTAAAGCATCTGTACCAGCTGCGCTATCGTCATCGGTATGGCAAGCTGGAGTATATGTGAGTATATAGAGCCTTTGCTGAAGTCGCTTTTATTGTCCACAGAGATTGTTGTAAGCATGTCCTCCGAAGGTGTCAACAGGGGAAAAGGCGTAAGAAAATTCAGCCTACCAATAGCTGGAATCAGTGTTAGCCTGTTTTCAGGAAAAAGAAAAAAGGAGGCCCTTTGAATGGGGGAGAAGAGTTCTTTGAAGAAGGGAGGAAAGCAGAGCGGGAAGATGATGAGCCGTGTATGGCTTCTCATCTCATTCGCAGTTGCTATCGGGCTTTGGACGCTTTTGTCCGTATTGCCGCAGACCGCAAGGTCCTTCCCTAACATAATCGTAACGCTTGGTCAGATTCCTGTCGTGATAGAGAGGGGAATACTGTGGAAGGATCTTTCCTCCAGCCTTATCAGTGTCGGTGCAGGATATGCGCTTGGTTTCGTCATAGCGCTCCCTGTAGCTATATTGATGGCCTGGTATAAGCCTGTGAGGAACATAATCGAGCCATGGATCCAGTTCATAAGGAACATACCGCCACTTGCATATGTCCCTCTGATAGTTATAGCTGCAGGTGTCGGACGCAAGCCTCAGATCATCGTAATAACGATAGCGACATTCCTCATAATGTGCATAACGATGTATCAGGGAATCATCAATATAGATGAGACGCTGATAAAGGCTGCAAGGGTGCTTGGTGCCCGCGACAAGGATATATTCATCCGCGTTCTGGCACCGGCTTCGCTGCCGTTCGTCCTTACGGCTATAAGGCTTGGCGCATCTGTCGCGCTTACCACGCTTATTGCGGCAGAGTCGACAGGGGCCTTCGCTGGACTGGGTATGAGGATCAGGAGCTTCAACAACAACTTCGAGACAGCTCCAATGCTCCTATACATCATAATAATCGGCGTGATCGGCATCACTGTCGAGAAGATAATCAAGCTATTGGAAAGGAAGCTTACGGGATGGCAGGAGAAGAGAGAGATATAAAAGTCCATATAGATAATGTCAAGAAGACATATATGGGCAGGACAGGGGAGGTTGTCGCTCTCAATGGAGTCAATCTCGATATCGCGAACAATGAGTTCGTAACGGTTGTCGGACCGTCAGGATGCGGGAAATCCACATTGCTGAACATAATAGCAGGGCTTCTGGAGCCATCGTCGGGTACCGTCACCTGCAATGGCAAGGTAGTCACAGGAACCGGTCCAGACAGGGGTGTCGTATTCCAGCAGTATGCGCTTTTCCCATGGCTGACAGTAAAGAAGAATGTCATGTTCGGCCTGAATATGAAGGGGATAAAAGGCGAGGAAGCTGAAGAGATCGCCATGAAGTATATCAAGATGGTTGATCTTGAGAAGTTCGTCAATCACTATCCCAAGGAGCTTTCAGGAGGAATGAAGCAGAGGGTGGCCATTGCCCGCGCATATGCAGCTAATCCCGAGGTGCTTCTCATGGATGAGCCATTCGGCGCGCTTGATGCGCAGACCAGGACTCAGCTTCAGCAGGAGCTTCTTGATACATGGGAAAAGGAGATGAAGACCTGCTTCTTCATCACCCATGATGTGGATGAGGCCCTTATCCTCGGCCAGCGTGTCGTGATAATGAGCGCGCGTCCCGGGCGCATAAAGAACATCATAGATGTGGATATCCCATATCCACGTGATCAGGAGACGAAGATGAGTCCTCGCTTCCTGGAGCTTAAGAACATCATCTGGTCTCAGGTATATCAGGAATACCTGGAAGTCAGAAAGTGAATAAAAAGGAGTTTTGGATGAAGAAGTTCATTGCAATCATGCTTGTTGCCCTTATCGTTGTCACTGGCGCATTTGCCAGCGGATCGAAGGAATCGGAAAGCGGACTGAGGACAGTACGCGTTGCATATATGTCTAACTATGCCTCCCTGTGGAGCATCGTTGCTGGCATGAGATCTGGCGCATTTGCAGAGCAGGGCCTTGATGTACAGCTTGTTGAGTTTGCTGACGGCCCTACGATCATCGCTGCTATGGAGTCAGGATCCATTGATATCGGATATATCGGACATGGTGCCCATAAGCTCTGCATCAATGGTCAGGCTGATATCTTCTGCTTCTCGCATGTAGGAAACGGAGACGCTGTCATCGGACTCAAGAGCCATGGTGTAACAGAGGATCCTGCATCGCTTGCAGGAAAGAACATCGGCTATGCGTCAGGCACATCATCAGAGACTATCCTCAGATGGACTCTTGAGGAAGCTGGCCTCACATTTGATGACATCACCGCTTATGAGATGGACGCATCCGCAATCACATCGGCCATGACATCAGGTTCGCTTGATGCCTGTGCGACATGGTCGCCATCATCATTCACGATCCTGGAGAACACAGGGGATGACGCATTCATCCTTTCTGACAACCTCTCATTCTCCGACAGGACAGCATCAATCGCATCATGGATAGTGATGCCGAAGTTTGCAGAGGAAAACCATGATCTGCTTGTCGCATTCACGAAGGGACTCTATGCGGGAATGGATTACAGGGCAGAGCATGAGGATGAGGTCATAGGCTGGGTCGCAGAGGTCCTCGGCGCTGATTACGATACTGTTTATGCACAGCGCGGCGATGCTGCATGGCTGACAAGCGCAGAGCTTATCGCACAGGTGCAGGATGGTACGATCAGGAACCTTTATGAGGTTCAGAAAGCTGGATTCGGAGCAGAGGCCGACCAGAACGCGTCAGTTGGCTCATACGTTCTTTTCGACGTGATGACAGAGGCTGCCCAATAAGGGACAATCCCTATTATCTAGCTTGGCCGCAGGATTATCCTGCGGTCTTGCTTGTTCTGTGGCCTTGCGGATGGTAGAATCTTCCAAAAGGGGATTGGATGCTTTTTCTTCTTATAACGATATTGCTGCTTACAGAGACGCTCTTCCTTGTCCTGAAGCATGACAGGAAATCTTTCCTTGTCTTCATGTCATCCCTTTCCCTCTTCACATTCATATTCGGAATACTTCTCTATATAGCCAAGAAAGGAGGCATAACGGAGGTCACGTCAATCCTCCTTTTCGGTCCGGATGCTGTAAGGCGATACCTGCAGTACATGGTGATGACTCTTGGCAGCCTGGGGTATATCGTGGCTGTCGGGCGGTGCGCATTCCCGTTCTTCATACTGCTTTCCGCATTCTCTTTTTCTTATTTCCCGCTGGCTATCAGGATGAAACGCCTTTGGTGGGCCCTCCTGGTCATCCCGCTTCTTTCTCTCTTGATCTACATCCCTGATTTCTTCAAATGCTTCATAGCCAACGAAAGCTGGAGCGTCAAGGCTGTAGTCTATGCCTCAAGGATCTGGATTTATATCTATGTGATAGCGGCTCTTGCTGCCATGGCATATGAATATCATTCGAGGACATCCTCGTTCTTCCGACGCCGCTTCCTTACGAAGGTCATGATCCTCGGATCGCTCTGCATCGTCTATCTGCTCTATGCGAATCAGGACCCTGCGCAGATTTACCTGTTCTACAGCAATGATTACATGTGGAACCTCGGATTGCTTTACCTTGCGCCCGGGATATCTGACGGTACGTATGCGCTTGTGATGTCGCTCAGCCTCATTGCATCGATCCTAGGATGCGCCGGCACATTCAAATACATACGCGTGATACTTGATGATGAGCATGAGGAGATAGAGCTCAGGCAGAAAGCCCATGCCGCATCAATAGGCGTTGGCATGTTCATACACGGTACGAAGAATGAGCTTCTGTCCTCAAGGATACTGATATCCCGGATAGAGAGATCAGGGTATTCAAGCAGTGATCTGGATGAGCTGAAGGTTATGAACGAGAAGCTCATAAAGCGTATGGATAAGCTCCATTCCGCCATCTCACGCAGCTCTGTGCACCTTGATCCCGCATTCCTTTCAGACATAATCGACGATGCTGGACGGAAAGCTGCAATGGCCTGCCCTGGCATTCAGCTTGCTGTCAGGAACGATCCACGCATTATGATCCTTGCTGATCCGGAGAGCCTCTCTGAGGCCATATCCAACATAATGGTGAATGGCTGGGAGGCGAATATTGCCAATGGCAGCAGCGATCCAGTCTCCGTGTCGGTGAAGATCGAGAGGCTTTGGGTGTCAATAAGCATCCAGGACAGCGGAACGGGCATACCGAAAGATATACAGAAGCATATATGGGAACCGTTCTATTCAAGCAAGAACAGCTCTTCGAACTGGGGTATGGGTATGTATTTCGCCCGTCGGATGATACGCATGCACCTCGGATCCGTGAGATTCGAGACAAAGGCAGGGGATGGCACAAGGTTCATCATCCTGCTTCCGCGATATGACAAGAAGGACTTTGCAGAATGACAGAGCTGATGATAGCAGACGATTTCCAGATTATAAGGGATGACCTGAAAGCAGGTCTTGAGGATGCTGGTTTCTCAGTAGCTGCCTCGGTAGCAAGCGGAGCTGAGGCTGTTGCTTCGTACAAGCCCGGCATGATAGTCCTCATGGACATAGAGATGGAGAGCGCCGATGCCGGCATAAAGGCCACGGAGTCCATCCTCGGGATCGATAAGGATGCCAGGGTGATATTCCTTACAAGCCACGATGACGATGATGTGATAATGACAGCGATGGCTACCGGTGCGAAGGACTTCGTTGTCAAAGGTTCTGACATAAGCGATATAGCACTGCATATAAGGGATGTGGAGGACGGCAATCCGCAGCTCAGCCAGCGCGTTCACCGCATACTGATGGGAGAGTACAAGAGGCTCAGGCATAGCGAGAGAAGCCTGCTGTTCTTCATCCAGCATCTTTCATCGCTCACAGCCGCAGAGAAGGAGCTTATATCGTGCTTCATGCAGGGAATGAAGGTGAAGGAGATAGCGGAGAAACGCTTTGTCGAGCCTGTGACGGTCAAGTCCCAGATCAGGACGCTCCTTTCAAAGACCGGATGCTCAAGGACAAAGGATATAGTCACCCTCATCAGGGAGCTTGGGCTTGAACGGCTGTTCCCCTGAAAATACATTTGATTGCGGCAGCGGGAGATAGTATCCTTATGTTATGTCGTTTCTGTTGATAAAGAATGGATTGATTGTTGATACGGAATGGACGAGGCATTCAGATATCCTCGTCGATGGCGCCAAGATCGTGAGGATAGCTCCCCATATAGATGAATCAGCACTGCCTGCTGGCTCCAACGTTATCCATGCAGATGGGCTTTGCGTGCTTCCCGGCCTCATAGATGCCCATACCCATTACCATCTTGTCTCAAGGGGAACGGTTACTGCCGACTCATTCGAGGAAGGTTCAAAGCTTGCAGCTTTCGGAGGTGTCACCACCGTTGTTGATTTCGCAGATGACAACAAGATCTCCCTTCTTGATTCTCTTTCATCCAGGCGGAAGGAGATGTCTGCGATGGCAATAGACTACGCACTGCATCAGGGCGTATACAGATACAGGGATGGGATAGATGAGGAACTGGAGGAGATAAAGGCTGCAGGCTGCGGCACTCTCAAGATATTCACCACATACCGCGATGTCGGCTATCTGGTAGAGAAGAGGGAAGAGCTCAAGGCTATATTCCAGAAGGCGCACGAGCTCGGGCTCATGGTTACGATACACTGTGAGGACGATAAGCTCATCGAAGAGATAGGCAAGGGCTGGAAAGGCGGATACAGGCCGATCGACCACGCCGCTCTCCGTCCATCAGAGGTCGAGGCTGCTGCGATAAGATATGTCGGCTCGATAGCAGCGGAGATAGGGATGAGCATCTACGTTGTCCATCTCTCATCAAAGAAGGGGCTTGAGGCCGTACGTGAGCTGAGGGCAGCTGGTGTCACTGTGAATGTGGAGACAACTCCTCACTATCTCTTCCTTGACAAGTCAAAGCTTGAAGGCCCGGATGGGGCCCTGTATGTCATGACACCTCCTCTCCGCACAGAAGAGGATAATCTTGCATTGCAGGAAGCTTTGCTCGAAGGAGAGATACAGGTTGTCGCGACAGATCATTGCTCGTTCACCCGTGAACAGAAGCTCTCGTCTGATGATTGCCGCGCGATCTATCCTGGCATCCCCGGTACGGAAGAGCTTCTGCCTCTGATAAACACATTTGCCCATACAAGCGGAAAGCTGTCGCTGTCACAGGTCGTGAACCTCCTCTCGACGCGTCCTGCGAAGCTTTTCGGCCTCTACCCTGAGAAGGGTGTCCTGAGGGAAGGCTCGGATGCCGATATCGTGCTTTTCGCTCCTGAATGGTCCTGGACACTCTCTGCAGAGACTCTGCATTCTGCTTCAGGCTATACGGCATATGAGGGATATCCTGTGACAGGAAAGGTCGTGATGACATACCTCAGGGGCCGTCTTATCATGGGTGATGATATCTATCTCGGGATAAAGGGCGATGGCAAGTTCATAAAGGCAAGAAGATGATACGTGCATTTCTTTTCGACATGGATGGCGTCCTTGCCGATACCGAGGCCATCTCCGTGGCAATCGGCATTGAGTACTTCAGGACAATAGGGGTGAAGGCCTCATACAGTGATTTCCAGCCTAATCTTGGAGCGGGAGAGAGGGCATTCTTCGACAGGACAGCTCTTTCCCTTGGAGCCGATGATAAGACAGGATACTCATACGATGCTGCTTCGCTTTATTTCAGGAAACGCTATCCGGAGCTTGTGAGAAAAGCCAAGGCAGCCCTGCCTGGCGCTGCGGGGCTCGTCCATATGGCAAGACGTTCTGGGATCATGACTGCAGTGGCATCGTCCGCCCCTTCATGGAAGGTCCGGGAGAATATTGAGGCCATAGGACTGTCGGCAGAAGACTTTGACTTCATCGCTTCAGGTGACGATATAAAGCGCAACAAGCCTGAGAAGGACATATATGAGCTATGTCTCATAAAGCTTGGCATCGATGGCTCTGAGGCCGTCGTGTTCGAGGATTCTGCATCAGGAATAGCCAGCGGCAAAGGCGCGGGATGCCATGTCGTGTCCCTGATGACAACCATAGACGCGGAGAGCGCGGGAAGGGCGGGCGCTGATGCCGTGATATCAGATCTATCTGCATTCCCGGCATTCTCTTCGCCTGAAGAGGCAGCGGATGCGTTGGATAGCATATCATATGAGGAGAAGGGCGTTGCCTATGGTGCGAATATCATAAGGCCTGGGAAGAGGCGCATGTCCGATTCGTTCACCATCGAGCGCATGAAGAAAGCTGCGGCAAAGGCACGTGATAACGCTTATGCCCCATACTCATCGTTCAAGGTCGGCGCTGCTGTCCTTTCCGCTGCAACGGGCAGGATCTATTCCGGATGCAATATGGAGAACTCCTCCTATGGGGCTACAATATGCGCCGAACGCAATGCCATAACAACGGCGGTGGCTGCTGAGGGGACTGTCGGGATAGATATGATCGCGGTATGTTCGGATGATGACCCTCCATCTCCTCCATGTGCGCTGTGCCTTCAGGTCCTTGCGGAGTTTTCGCGTCCTGATACCCTTGTCGTGCTTTTCTCCGTCAGCGGCAAGGAGCTGCGTTATAAGTTCTCGGAGCTGTTGCCTAATCCATTTGTTTTCCCTACGATGAGAAGGTAGTCTTTCATTTTAGGGGAATGTCGTGAAGCCTTGGGTTATCATCATAGCGCTGGTTATGCTTATCATGTCATCCTGCTCCTCTATCACAGATGCCTTTGTCTCGGAGACTGCCTGGGATGATAGCCTCTCTGTTGAACAGAAGCTTGAGGCATATGGCGGGGTGCATGTCGCTGTTCCTATGCCTGAGATGTACTTTGATGGTACGCTCTGGCTTGAGCGGATCACGGAGGAGATCAGCAAGGCTGAGGACTATATACTTATATCGACTTTCCTTGGGTCAAGCTCTGAAAACCTTGAGCCTCTCTATGATACGATCGCAGATAAAGCGGAAAGCGGCGTGGAAGTCTACTTCATAATGGATGGAACCTCATCCCTTGATATGACTGAGACAAGGAAGTATATGACACCCCTTTACTTCCTCCGCGAGAGCGGTGTGCATCTTCTTGAGTATTCCCCGGTGTCCACGATGAGGCTTCTCAATCCAGCAGAGCTGGTGGTCCGGGACCACAGGAAGCTGTTCGTCATTGATGGAAGGACTGCTGCCATCGGCGGGCTTAACATAAATTACATATCAATGGGAGCAGGGGAAGGAAAGACACAGCGGGACAGCATGTATCTCTTTGATTCCCCATCCCTTGCAGAAGCTCTGATGCACTCGTTCGTGGATAGCTGGAACGCAGACAGCGTCGAGAAGCTCTCATATGGCGACTTTGCCGTATATCCAGATGACAGCGGCATCTTTGATGCCTATCTTTTCAACAGCGGTCCGGGAGGCCACGGCAGCATTTCCGGCATGTTCGCATCACTCATAGCAAGCGCAGATGACAGCATAGTGCTGCTTCCGTATCTGCCTGTGCTCGACAGCCATATGGAGAAATGCCTTCGCCGTGCGGCAGATGATGGTGCTGATATTGATATAATCATGCCTGTAGATCTCAGGGGCTATGCTGCAGGCGGGCTGTACCACTATCTTCCGGACCTCATACGCAATACAGGAGCTGATGTCATGCTCTCGATATACGATGAGGACGGGAATGTCCTGCCGCTTCTTCATGAGAAGCTGATGATAGTGGATTCCGAGTATATAGTGATAGGTTCCTCAAACTTCAATTTCAGGTCGATGGGGCTGTCCCATGAGCTTTCGCTTGTGATCCACAGCCCGGAGATGGCTGCGATCCTTGAAGCCCATGTGGATGAGATAAGGAAGATATCAGCGCCTGTCAGCGAAGCAGATGCTGAGAAGCTTGCAGATGAGCAGGGCAATTTCCTTGCTTATCTATTCATGTACTATGGAGGATGATATGAAGCGTATATTGATTTCAGCGATTATCCTCATCTCTTCCTTTTTCCTCTCCGCAGAACCCGCTGTCGGCTATTCCCTTGCCCCTGTAGGGGAGATGAATGCTGCAGGAAGCTTTGGAGCGCTGAATATCGCTCTGATGTTCTCGATGGATCGCGATGTCCATGCGGGTGATATTGAGCTGAGTGTGGATATATCACCATATGGCAGGGTATTCCAAGGAGTTGACATGAGGATATCAACCCCGTTGTTCGCAATCACTGACCATCTGTTCAATGTCCTTTTCCCGAATGTGATGATGTGGGCTCCGAGGGTGTCTGTGGGGACGCTTTTCAGGATGCCTGATGACTGGTGCATGACAGCAGGCGTTTCACCGTTTGCCTTCCATGACACTAATTACGTATTTGAGTTCCTTTCGCCTTATGTGCTTTATTCGATAACTGACGATAAGTGGGGCTGGGGCATGTATGTGGTGCGTTTCTCATACTTCTTCGGAGAAGGTGGAGGTGCTTCATGAGAAGATTGTCAGCATTGCTGTTGATACTGCTCTGCGTATCCATCCTTCCAGCTTCTGATCATCATGATATATCCCTCTCTTTCGGCCATTCGATGTACAGATGGCCAGAGAAGGGCATAAGCTTCTCATATGGCATCAACATAGGCCTTTCCTCAAGATGGGAGGTTGATATATGGGGGATATCCGAAGCGGTGCCGAAGCCGTTCATGGACAATATGTTCGGCATAGATTTCTCTTATTCCCTTATGGGGCCGCGGTCAACAGCATCGAAGATCGCCGGCACCGGAATCAATATGCTGCTGTCTGTAGGTGGCTTCTATCGCACCGGCAACAATGGCGCAGGCCCTATTGTCTCCATAACGCCGCTGGCTGTTGGCACTCCTGTCTCCGGGCGCAGGGAACGCATACTCAAGACAGGCGTGGGCTATGATGCTGTCAACAATGAGGTAGTGGTCACTTTCTCCCTCATAAGCCTGGACTTCTATGTCCGTGGAACCTACAGGGATTATATGTAGGCAGTTTTGCTTTTTGCTTTCAAAAAAAGTTGACAACTGGTTTTTGTGGTGTAATATCAAATCATAGCAAACGTTTTCTATAACTTGGACAGAGCGTATGAATGATGTGACGATTAGGGACATTGCCAATAAAGCAGGGGTTTCGATATCCACAGTATCGAGGGTGCTGAATGGAAACTATCCTGTGAGCGCATCTGCCAGGGTAAGGGTTGAGAAAGCCATCAAGGAGATGGATTATCTTCCCAATGCCATCGCGCGTAGCCTCAGAAGCAGCAAGACAAATCTGGTTGCCATGATTGTCCCTGACATCTCAAACATGTTCTTCACGGAAATGGCGCGTGGACTGGAAGAGGAAATCCAGAAATTCTCCAGCAATCTTGTCATCGCAAGCACGAACAACAGCCCTGAGCGCGAGTGCGATCTTATCCGTGTCTTCCTTGAGAAAAGGCTTGACGGGATGGTGATTGCCCCGACAAGCACGGAAAGCAATGCCATAAGCGAGATCATCAGGTATGGTCTTCCCACTGTCATAGTGGACAGGCCCCTCCAGAATATAGATACAACGCAGATCCTTTGGCCAGATAAGGAAATGTCATATGATCTTACCAAATACCTCATTGATAATGGCCATAGGCGGATAGCGATTGTCAATGTCACTTTGAACAACAGCAACGGCCAGGCCAGGCGTGATGGCTATCTGAAGGCTTTAGAGGAGTCTGGCATAGAGATAGATTCTCGCTACATCAGCGGCTCTAACTTCAATTCAGAGCAGTCCTATCAGTTCGTCAAGGCTGTGATGTCCCTTGATGACAGGCCCACTGCCGTATTCTGCGCTAACAATGTGATGGTTGAGGGGGCGCTGGCTGCGCTGGAGGAGCTTGGCCTGAGAATCTATGATGATGTATCTGTCGTGGGGCTTGGCAACATGATATGCAACCGTTATATACACCCGCGCATCACATCGATCCAGCAGGATAGCCGCCAGATGGGAAGAGAGGCAGGAATTGCCATTGGATACAGGATAAACGATAAGGAATCAGTTTCATACAGGAAGTTCCTTCCGACACCATTGGAGGTTAATGAGTCGGTAAGGCGCATCTGATTCTTTTTCTATTTTATAGAAAACGTTTTCTATGAGGAGGCAGTAAATGAAAAGGTTCATGGAGATGCACAGGACGCTTTACAGGTCTTTATGCCTGATGCTCAGCATTGCCATTGCGCTGGTTCTATGGAGCGTGATATCCAGGCTTCCCTCGACGGGATCGGTATTTGTCTCGCCGCTTCTCGTGTGGGACGCATTTGTAGAGAATATCCAGAATGGAATACTCATCATCCACATACGTGACAGCCTCATCCGAGTAGTGCTTGGCTTCGCGCTTGGATTCATAGTCTCAATCCCTGTTGCGTTCCTTCTTGGATGGTACGAGGGCTTCCGTGTGATTGTTGAGCCCTGGATACAGTTCCTGCGCACAATTCCGCCTATCGCTTTGATCCCTATTGTGATTGTCATGTTCGGGATAGGGACTTCCGCAAAGGTCGCGATAATCTTCTTCGCTGTCTTCCTGACCATGGTCGTTACGATATATCAAGGGGTGAGGAATGTTGATAACACACTCATAAAGGCAGCCCGTGTATTTGACGCTACAGATGCGCAGCTCTTCTTCAATGTCATTGTTCCAGCATCTGTCCCGTTCATACTTACCGGTGTCAGGCTGGGGCTTGCCACAGCTCTCACGACACTGGTCGCGGCAGAGCTTACAGGAGCTGCGACGGGGCTTGGGACTATGATCCAGCAGGCCGGTATGTATTTCCAGATGGATGTCGTACTTCTCGGAATAATCGTGATTGGCATCATCGGCTTCATTTTCGACAAGATTGTGCTTTTGCTTGAGAAGAAGCTGACTTCATGGCAGGAGGTGAGGTGATGAGCGCATATGAGATTGAAATCAAGGATGTGACCAAGTCCTATGAGACGCGCAAAGGCGATTTCCTCGCTCTCGATACGGTGAACCTGAATGTGGGGAAGAATGAGTTCATCTGCGTGGTAGGGCCATCTGGATGCGGCAAGACAACATTGCTGAACATAATCGCTGGGCTTATACCTGCATCAACAGGCCAGGTTCTTGTAAAAGGAGAACGGGTAGAAGGCCCGGGCAAGGGAAAGGGCGTGGTATTCCAGCAATATGCTCTTTATCCATGGCTGACGGTGCAGAAGAATGTCGAGTTCGGCCTTAAGATGCACGGCGTAGCCAAGGAGGAGCGGGCAGAGATAGCCGCCAAATACATCAATATGGTCGGATTATCCAAGTTCGCTTCCGCATATCCCAAGGAACTCTCAGGTGGAATGAAGCAAAGGGTTGCCATAGCGAGGGCATATTCGACCAATCCTGATGTTCTCCTGATGGATGAGCCATTCGGAGCTCTCGATGCGCAGACAAGGGCCCAGCTCCAGGAGAATCTCCTGAAGACATGGGAAGCTGAGAGGAAGACTTGCTTCTTCATCACCCATGATGTCGATGAAGCTGTCCTGCTTGCTACTAAGGTGATAATCATGAGCGCAGGACCGGGAAGGATCCGTGAGATGGTCGATATCGACCTTCCTTATCCGAGGACTCAGAAGACGAAGCTTTCTGACAGGTTCAATGAACTTAAGAATGACATATGGAACAAGGTCTACAGGGAATACCTGGAGACAGCTAAATAAAAATCCAAGGAGGAATTTGCAATGAAAAAAGGAATAATGGCAATCTCTCTGATTCTCGTAGCGTTGCTTTCGATGATGCCTCTGCTGGCACAGGGCGCGAGCGACAGCGGTTCTGCATCGGGCACGATGGATAAGATCACGATAGCCTATCATCCTCATATCACAGGGCTCGGCGCTGTGCTTGAAGCGGAGGAGAACGGTTATTTTGATGAGGAGAACCTTGATGTTGAGTTCGTGCAGTTCACAAGCGGTGCTTCTGAGCTTGCCGCTATGGCTTCCGGAGATATAGATCTTGGATATCTCGGAGTCGGAGCCCATGTCTTCGCACCTCAGGGACGCTGCGTGATACTTTCGATGGACAGCACCGATCTCAGCGCTGAGATCCTTGTGCGTGCGGACAGCGGCATAGAGTCATTTGAGGATCTTAAGGGGAAGACCATTGCCATAAGCGCAGGAACCACAAGCGAGATGATGGTATCAATGGCTCTTGACAAATACGGCATGGATAAGAGCGATGTATCGCTTGTCAATATGGATAATTCCGGAAAGATCCCGGCGTTCGTGAGCGGAAGGATTGACGCTATGGCAGCAGAGTCCCCATTCACTGATGAAGTCAGGTCTGAGCTCGGTGCTGATAATGTGGTCACTCTTGTATCATCCTTCGACTTCCTGCCGGAGAAGGTATTCCCTCAGAGCTGGGTCGCTACCACGGCCTTCGTCGAGAAGAATCCAGACATAGTGCTGAGATTCATGAGGGCTTACCTCAAGGGAATCGATGATCGTTACAGCCATATCGAGGAGACTACCCAGAAAGTCGCTGATTATATCCACACGGACTACGATATAGCATATCAGGTCGTGGGAAGGACCAACTTCATCGATACTGCTGAGATGAAGAAGCTTGCTGAGGATGGCACTACATATCGTTACTACGATGGCCTTACCGATCTCTTCATCGAAGCTGGCCTGCTTGATCCTCAGTATGATATCCCTGCAGAAGAGTATGTCGATCTCTCGTTCATGCTGCAGGCGCTTGAGGATATAGGGAAATAAGGAGGTCGTGATGGAGCCTGTTGAGGTAAGGATCGGGGATCTCTGTTCCGATCTCTATATCCCAGATGAGAGGAAGAATAGAAGCGTAGCGCTTTTTGTCCATGGTGGCGGCTTCTCCGGCGGCAGCCGGAAGCAGTTCTCATTGATGGCATCTATCCTTGCCAGGGATTTTGGCATAATGTCCCTCTCGATTGATTATCATCTGGCTCCATCCTTCCATTTCCCTGTCCAGCTTCATGACATGATTTCCTCATGCCGATGGCTTTATGAAAGCCCGTATGGGATAACCCCTGACGATATATTCATCGTCGGGGGCTCGCCTGGGGCCTGCATCGCCGCGGTTTTCATGATGATGGATGATGGCAGGCTTGAGACGCTTGCCGACGATATCATCAAAAGACCGAACAAGGCCATATTCCTCAATGGGATCTACGACCTTGAGCGGTTTTATGATGAGAATCCTGGAGAACGGACCAATGTTGATGGATATATCGGGAGCTCTTCCCATTCAAAGAGGATCATCGCATCTCCGTCGTCCTATAGGACTGGCGATCTTGATGTCCTGCTTCTGCACGGCACAGAAGATGCCATCATAACGCCTGATCAGTGCGTTTCATTCTCATCGTTGCTTCAGGGGGCAGGCAGCAGATGTTCGCTGCGATGGTTTCAGGGAGAGGGCCATGCCTGGTTCAATGAATGCGATAAGATGGCAGAGGTCGCCTCTGTCATAGGTACTTATATAGATAGCCATAAGGAGGCTGATCATGCTGTCAACGCCAGATAGGATATATGGTGACGCAATGAGAAATGGATATGCACTTGGTGCATTCAACGTCAATTCAATAGAATCGATCCTTGCTGTTCTGGATGCTTCCCAGGCAATGGAAGCGCCGCTTATAATGCAGGTATCAATGGGAGCGAGGGGGTATGTTAAGCATCTCTCCGCATTCGTGGAGACAATAAAGAGGTTTGCATCTGAATATCCTAGGGCAGCCATCTTCATCCAGCACGATCATTGTCCTACCGTAGATGATTGCAGGATCGCAATAGATGCAGGTGTCCAAGCTGTCATGTTTGATGGTTCCCATCTCGATTACGAGGAGAACATAAGACAGACAAGGATGATTGCCGACTATGCCCATAAGCGCGGCATCTGGGTTGAGGCCGAGCTTGGGCAGATCGCGGGGTTCGAGGATATGACATTCGCTGAGTCCACTGTATTCACAGATCCCGGAACTGTGAATGATTTCGTTGCCCGTTCTGGCTGTGACGCCCTCGCCGTTGCTGTCGGTACATCACATGGCGGAGTGAGAGGCGATGACTATCTTCCTCTTGATGCAGAAAGGCTGAGCGCGATAATAAAGAATATACCTGATACTCCAGTTGTCCTGCATGGAGGCGCATCATTGCCTCCTGAGCTTATCGACGCATGCAACGCAGAAGGGGCTGAGGTTGAATACCTGAGGAACTGCAGTGAGGACAGCATACGCAAAGCTGTCAGGCTTGGGGTCAAGAAGGTCAATATGGATGTCGACAACTTCCTTGTCTTCACTACAGCTGTCAGGAAGTATATGAATGAGCATCCTGATAAATATGATCCCCGCAAGTACCTTACGGAGGGAAGGAAAGCCTATCAGAAAGAGGTTGAGCATAAGCTTTCCGATGTTATGTGCAGCCGTGGCTTCTCGCAGGGGATCATCGAAGGAGCGAAGTGATGATAAGAGCAATATGCCTGAATCCTGTGATAGACAGGCTGTACTATATTGATGATTTCACGGCAGGTACCCAGTTCAAGGAAACCCAGCCCGATATCTTCGCAGGCGGCAAGGGCGTCAATATTGCGAGGGTTGTCTCCCAGCTTGGCGAGAGGTGCTCGCTTTATGCTTTCCTCGGCGGAAGCTCAGGGCGAATCATCGAAAGCGATATGGAGAAACACGGAGTTGAGCTTCATCCGTTCCATCATGATGGCGAGACACGTACAACTGTCAATATAATCGACAACAGGAACAGGCTGGAGACTGAGATAACCGAGCGTGGTGTCACTGTTTCCCGCTCACTTGTAGACTCCTTCTTCTCAGAGCTCGGACATGATATCTCATCTGATGATATCGTGGTATGTTCCGGCATTCCTCTCAAAGGCATGGATGTTGGAATCTATAAGGATATAAGCATGCTTTGCTCAGAAAAGGGCGCAAGGTGCTTCCTTGATGTGAATTCCTCTTTCCTCAAAGCAGCTTTTCCTGCCCGTTACAGCTTCTTCAAGCCCAATATAAATGAGCTTAGGGCCTTGTTTTATGATAATGGTGAATCTGCCCCTGAGCTTATGAAGCGTTCGATGGAGCTTGGCGCTGGATCTGTGATGGTCAGCACAGGCAAGGATGGCTGCCTCTTCATGGATGAAGGGGAATTCTTCTCTGCCTCTGTTCCAGATGAGAAGGTCGTATCCACGATCGGCAGCGGTGACTCGACTGTAGCTGCATTTGCCGTTGCGAAGGAAAGGGGATTGGGAAACAGGGATGCTGTGAAGCTTGCAATGGCTGCCGGGGTATCAAACGCAATGCACAGGGAAGTAGGCTTCATAGACATA
>CASFMA010000113.1 GCA_949295675.1 uncultured Spirochaetales bacterium
GCTATCACAAATGAAAGGAAAAGAACGATTAACACGATGGACAGTATCAGCGATATCAGCCTGGCTCCTTTTTCCAGCTTCATCCTGCGTCTGATGAATGACTCCATGCTGCGTGCCGGTATACTGAGTATGAATGCGATCGCTATGCCGCCGAGGATAGGGGAGATGACTGCAGAGACTTTGTCCCAGATCCAAGGCATTGTTGTGCGCGCGTTGATGAATAGCGTGAAGATCGCAATCAGAGCTGTGCCGAGCAATAGCCTGTAGAAGAACTGTTTTCTGTCCATGCTGAGAATCTAGCACAGAAATCGAGATGAAAAAAGGAGGCCGTAGCCTCCTTGTTTTGCAGTAAGGATCAGATATCCTCAATCTCGAGCGATTCGAAGTTCTCGTCATCACCCATAGCAGAGAAGTCTTCCGCTTCCGAAAGCTCTTCTGCATCGAGTGTTCCGAAATCCTCGAAGTCTCCCAGGGAAGACTCAAGCTCGCTGAGAGCCGAGGTGATGGCCTCATCGATAGCTGCCTGGTCTGTGCTGACCTTGTCCAGGAGCTCCTGCAGCTCGTTGTTATGGTTCTCGACAAGCTCGAACCTTGCCTGCAGTTCCTTGTTTTCGTCACGGAGACGGTGGATAAGCCCAACTGCCTTCTGTACTCTCATCAGGAGTAGCTTGCTGCTTTCGATTGTGGTCATGTTACCTCCTCAGGTTCTTAGGCGAGAACCTTCTTGACCTCGTTGACAAGAGCCTCGAATGATGCCTTGTCCTCAATAGCCATGTTGGAAAGAGCCTTCCTGTTAAGCTGGATGTTAGCCAGCTTCAAGCCGTGCATGAACTGTGAGTAGTTAAGACCCTCAGCCTGTACAGCAGCGCTGATTCTTGCGATCCAGAGCTTCCTGAAGTCCCTCTTCCTCTCTTTCCTGCCGCGGTAGGAATACTGCCCAGCCTTCGCGACTGCATCCTTTGCGATGCGGTGGTTGGTGGATCTTCTTCCGAAATATCCCTTGGCCTGTTCGAGAATCTTCTTCCTTCTGTCCTTGCGTCTTGTTCCGTCAACTGCTCTTGGCATCTTCCTACCTCCTTACGCGTAAGGGAGCATTGATTTTGCTCTCTTCTGCTCGACATCCGCGAGGATCCCCTGCTTGCGGAGGTTCATCTTCCTCTTGGAGCTTTTCTTCGTAAGGATGTGGCGAAGCCCCTGCTTCTTTGTTGCCACCTTTCCGGAACCAGTGACCTTGAAACGCTTGGCCGCTGCTTTTCTTGTTTTCATCTTAGGCATTTTGCTACCTTCTCCTTATGCGCCGCAGGGAACAAGAACCCCTGAAGCTGCTTTATTTCATCTCCGTACGGAGATTATTGCTTTTTCTGAGGGGAGACTGTCATGCTCATCATCTTCCCTTCCATCATCGCGCCTTTGTCCAGATTATACTGCACTCCAAGTTCTGTCAGGGCATCAAGTATCTTGTCCAGGACAACCTTTCCGAGCTCTGGGTGGGCAAGCTCACGGCCGCGGAACCTGATTGAGACCTTAACCTTGTTGCCTTCGGTCAGGAATTCCGCTATAGCCTTGCTCTTCGTCTCCAGATCATGCTTCTCGATCTTAGGCTGCATCCTGATCTCCTTGATCTTGACTACAGTCTGATTCTTCTTTGCCTCTCTGGACTTCTTCTCCAGCTCATACCTGTATTTGCCGTAATTAAGGATCTTGCAGACCGGTGGATTCGCGTTAGGTGATACCTCGACCAGATCCATTTCCGCCTCTTCTGCAAGGCGACATGCCTCAGGAACGCTCATTACGCCCCTCTGTACGCCGTTCTCATCGATAACAAGCACCTCGCGTGCCCATATCTGACGATTGATTCTAAGCTCTTTAGTTGCCATTTGACTCCTTATTCCGGCAAATTAATGCACAATTCCTCTTTTGCTGTGACAAAGCCACGAATGCGGTTATATCATGGACAAACACAGTGTGTCAAAAGAAATAAGCATATTATCTATATCTTCGGTCATAAATATGGCCTTTTATATAGTATATCACGAAAAGCAGCGATGTAATAAGCCATGTCAGCGGATACGACCAAAGCACTCCTTCAAGCGATGGCGTGAGATATGGCACGAGATATATCCATGCTATTCGCAGCACGCATATGCCGAAGATGCAGATAAGGGTCGGGACAAACGACTTGCCTGTTCCTCTTATCGCGCCGGAAAGAAGCTCTATCGCTATATATGATATATACCATGGGACTATGCAGACTATTATCGCGTGGCCTATATCAAGCACAGCTGCATCTGATGTGAATAGCCTCATTATATCTGTCCCTACGGTAAGGAAGAGCGCCTCTATGACGAATGTTCCGGCAGCAGAGATGGCCGTGCATGTCAGGACACCTTTCTTTGCCCTGTCTGACCTTCCGGCTCCATAGTTCTGCCCGACGAATGTCGTGAGCGCTATCCCGAACGCGTTTATGAACATCCAGAATATCTGGTCGATCTTTGAGTATGCAGCCCAAGCTGCAGCTGTATCCGTGCCGAAGTTGTTGATTGCGCTCTGTATGATCAGGTTCGAGATGGTGTACATTATTGACTGGATGCCTGCTGGAAGCCCGATCAGGAGCATGTTGCGCAGTATGGATCTTGTGAACCGGATCTTCTTTATGCAGAGCTTTGTGCAGTCTGTCCTTCTCTTGAGCACTATCAGGACAAGAAGCACTGATATTACCTGCGATATCACGGTGGCGACAGCGGCTCCGGCGACTCCCATATCCGTGAAGCCTACAAGCACTATATCAAGGACGATGTTCACAAGGCATCCGACGATGAGGAAGTAGAAAGGCCTCCTGCTGTCTCCGAATGCGCGGAATATGCCGGCTCCCATGTTGTACATGACTATCGCGACAGATCCCAGGAAGTATATGTGCATGTATGTCACGGCCATCGGCAGTATGTCCTCAGGCGTGCCTATCGCTATGAGGATAGGCTCAGAGAAGGCATAGCCCAGTACCGTTATGATAACGCCGCCGACTATTGAGAGCATGACTGCGGTGTGTATCGATTTTGATACCATCTCCTCATCTTTCGCTCCATAGTACTGGGAGATGATGACAGTGGCCCCGGATGAGAGGCCTGTGAAGAAGCCTATGAGAAGGTTTATGGCGGTTCCCGTTCCGCCACCGACAGCGGCCAATGCCTGCTTTCCAAGATATTGGCCGACAACGATAGCATCTACAGTATTGTAGAGCTGCTGGAAGAATGTTCCCAGCAGTATCGGAAAGAAGAAGGAGAGAAGCTGTTTCCAGATCACTCCTTGTGTTATGCCATTTGCCTTGATATCTATCTGACTCACGCAGGTGAGTGTATCCAGTAATCAAGGCAATGTGAAGAGGAGCTAGAGTATCCTTGCGACAGGCAGCTTGCGTATTGCTATCCTGGTCGTGCAGCCTTTACCGAACACGCTTTCCATGCCTTGTATATACTTCTCAAGGAGGTTGTCAGGGACATATGCCTGTATCGTTCCGGCAAAACCGCCGCCATGGACGCGCACAGCGCCATCTCCGCGCAGTATCTCCTCAGAGAGCGCGATAGCTATCGATAGCCCCTGATTCGCTGGTGACGATGATGGATAGACGTTCTGCAGGAACCTGAACGAGCTGTTTCCGGACTCTTCCACTAGATAGAGGAATGTATCTATGTCACCATCCCTTAGTTCCTGAAGCATGAGGTCGACCCTCTTGTTCTCTGTGAAGAAATGATAAGCTCTCAGGACAGCCCTGTCGTTCTGCACCTTCTCCCTTATCTTCCCGATATCCCTCAGGAAATCAGAGAATTCGACTTCCCTGAGGTTCTTCTTCCCGTAGAATGCCGCGATTTCCCTCATCTCTGGAGGCACTGCCGCATATTCTCCCGTCAGGTCTGCATGGGAGCCATGCGTGTTTGTGATGATCATCGTGTAGCCGTATGATGAGAAGTCCACATCCAGCGGGGTGAGTACAGGGTTCTCATTGTCCTTGAAGTCAATGCCGACAATGCCGCCCTGCGCGCAGCATGCCTGGTCAAGAAGGCCTGAGGGCTTGCCGTAGTACACGTTCTCCGCAAACTGCCCGATCTTTGCAAGCTCAATAGGTTCAAGCACGTCCTCGTTGTAGAAGTTGTTGAAGATCTTGGCGATAAGAACCTCGATTGCCGCGGATGATGAAAGCCCTGAGCCTCCAAGCACCTTCGTGGTTGTATTCGCTTCCCATCCGCCTATTGCCAGGCCTCTCTTCCTGAATCCTTCAGCGATTCCCCTGACAAGAGCTGCAGTATCATTCTTCTCGCTCTCTTTCGGCTCGCTGTCAGATATGTCGACCTCGACAACAGGGAAGCCTTCGCTGTCTATCACGACCTTCATGTCGCTGCGCCTGGAGACAGCACCGATCGTATCCAGGTTGATCGTGCCTCCTATTACCTTGCCAAGGTTGTGGTCAGTGTGGTTCCCGGCAATCTCCGTCCTGCCGGCTGCGCTGAATATAGCCACATCCTTTTCTCCGAAGAGTTCCTTGTGCCTTCTGAGGAGGTTCTCAAACCTCTCATCCATCTCTTTCTCGTTGTATTCCTTTCCATAGAGATCAGGGTAGACCTTGTGCAAGGTTTCAATCATAAAACGACTCCTTTGCGATGATTCTATCATTTCGCAATCCTGACAACAATCTTTTTTGCCTGCCCATCAGCTATTGTCTGCCATGCGTTTTCCAGATCCATTCCTTCTTTTCACGATTCGCCCTGCGATCCTGATCAAAGCATTCTCTGATATGAGGCGGCATATTGCCTCTTCAGCCTCCCTTTCCGACCAGGAGCAGAGCCTTCTGCTTTTAAGGAAGATGTGCCGGCTGGTGAGGGCCGCTGCCGCGTATCCTGGCTTTGTGAACGGATGCCATGCCACATATCTGAGTATTTCCGCCTCGCCTGATCTTCTGTATCCATCAGGGACGCATGATGAGCATGCCAGGCACATCGTGCTTTCACGTTCCTCTCCCATCGCGGAGAGGAGCGCTGTCCTGATGCACTTCCCGCTTCTGAACACATGGCTGATCGGTGATTGCTCTTCATTATGATAGAGGACATATGAATCCATCCGCCCTCCGTCCCGTCCGCCTCTTCCAGCCTCCTGCAGGAATGATGCCGCATCGTCAGGTAGGGACATGTGTATGACTGTCCTTATGTCCTTCTTGTCAACGCCCATGCCGTATGCGGATGTCGCTGCAAGCACGCCGTCCCTTGATGTGTGGAACCATCTTTCCTTCTCCTCTTTCTCTTCCTTTGGCAGATCTGCGTGGTAGTATCTGATGTCGAATTGCTTTCCCAGCTTCCCTGCGATCGTCTCAGTGAGCTTCCGCGATCTGCAGAATATGACAGCAGGGCGTGATGATGGCCCTGATAGTATCTTTGCCGCATCATGGACTTTGGAAAGCGAGCGCACGCCGTGATAGAATATATTCTCCCTGTCAGCGCTTGCGTGCACTGTGTAAGGGATAGCACCGGAGAAGATATATTTCTCTATTCCTCTGCATATCCGGCTGTCAGCTGTGGCTGTGAATGCAAGGATCAGGGAAGGCCGTATCTTCCTGATGATCTCTCCTGTCTTCATATATGCCTCCCTGAACGATTCTCCCCATTCCGGTACGGTGTGTGCCTCATCGATGACAACCATGAGCGTATCTTTCGAGAGGATGTCCAGCTCTCCCTTGCCGTCCATCACGATAAGGGACTCTATATTGGTTATCACAGATACGGCTTTGTCTTCCTTTATATGACGCAGCCGCCTTGCCCTTTCTGTTCTTTCAAGCCCGCCTCGGATCGTCTCATAAGGTATACCTGCTTCGTCGAAACGTTTTCCCTGGTCATTCATCAGCGACAGCAAGGGATAGATAAGGACCGCGCGCCTTCCAAGCTTCGCGATTGGATACATGAAGCACAGGCTCTTGCCTCCTCCTGTCGGGAGTATGCAGAGGATCTTGCCGCTGGCCCTGCCGCATGCACTGTCCATTATGTAATTTATTGCCAGCTCCTGATATGGCCTCAGGTAGCTTATGTGGAATCTCCTTTTCAGAAAATCATTATCAATATCCATTTTCATTCCTTATTAAGAATTTTATATTGATTATTCAATTGAAATCTTTGTCACAGCAAGCCATGCTCAAGGAAAGAGTAGTATCTGTCCTCGGTGAATATGATATGGTCCAGAAGCTTTATTCCCAGTATGTGGCCGGCAGATGCGATACGGCCTGTGACATCCTTATCATCTTCAGAAGGCTCTATGCTGCCTGATGGATGGTTATGTGCAATAGCTATCGCCGCAGCTCTCTTGTGGATTGCCTCTGCATATACCTCCCGCGGATGGATTATCGTCTTGTTGAGCAGCCCTATGGTCGCTACGAAAGTTCCTATTGCCTCATGCGCCCCATTGAGTATCACAACGACCAGGTGCTCCTGCTCTCTTGAGGCATAGTGCCTCACTTCCCTGTAGACATCTTCCGGTGATGAAACGGTCCTTGGCTTCTTCCCTGACCGTCTTCTGCCGAATTCAAGTGCAGCTGCGACTGCTGATGCCTTTGCCTTGCCGACTCCGGGGATGAGCATAATATCCTCTGGACTTGCTGATGGCGCGGTGTCCAGCGCTGCGAGCAGATCCTTCGCGATTGCATCAACCGGACGTCTGATGCTTCCTGACCCGATTATCAGCATCAGAAGCTCTGCATCTGTCAGCGCTCCTATCCCGAGCCGTTCAAGCTTTTCCCTCGGCTTGCTTCTGTCTTCAGCCTCGCTCAGCCTCTCGTATTCACATTCGATTCGATAGTTCATACCTATAATACGCATTGAGTCGCTGTTTCACCCAACTTCTGCTAGAATTAATCCATGGGACACTACAGGATAGGCGAGGTGAGTGAGCATACATCGCTTTCACTCAGGACGATACGCTACTATGAGGAAGAGGGGCTTATAACGTCACATCGCTCGAAAGGCGGGCAGAGGTGGTATACAGATCAGGATATCGTGTATCTGAAGAGGATAATAGAACTCAAGGGATTGGGCTTCTCGCTCTCTGAGATCAGGAGGATCATAGAGCTTAAGGCTGAAGATGAGAGCGGGAACAAGAGACGCAATGAGCTTCTTGCGCAATACCGGAAGAAGCTGTCAGAGGACAGGAAGAAGCTGGAAGGGCTTCAAAGCCACATCAATGAGCTGGAGTGGCATATACATCAGCTTGAGAAAGCCGAGGATGGATTCACTTCATGCCCCGGCTCCCTCTGTGCCAGCTGCGAGTATGGCTCGCGTTGCATATTCTTCAAAGATTTGTCAGCCAGGAATTGACCGCCAGCGCGAGGTCGATTATGTCTCCTGACAGCGCCTGCGGCATGTTCCGGGAGAAGAACATACATTCAAGCGTAAGGTATCCGGAGTAGTGCTTCCTGAATGCAGGTACCACATCCTCCCATCTGATGCACCCGAAGCCTGGCAAAAGGTGCAGGTCCCTTTTTCCGTCATTGTCGGCAATGTGCGTTGCGATCAGAAGCGGGCCGCATGTGCTTATGAATGACGGGATGTCCAGGCCCTGTATATTCGCATGCCCCGTATCCAGGCATATCCCCGCCCGTCCTCCAAGCCTTGATGCTATCTCCGCGAGATCCTCCGCGTGCGATATCTCATCATCTCCCTCCATGTTCTCTATGGCAATCTTCACCGAGCTTCCTGAGAGCGATATGAGATTATCGAAGTACTCCGCATTATCCCTTATGCTCCCTTTGATAGGATGGATTACAATATGTGGGATACCCAGTTTCTCCGCATATTTCATTGAAAGAGCTATCTCTTTATCTGATAACATCTTGCCTTCCTTTGTAAGGAGTGCGTAGTTTCTAGGGTAGGGGGCATGGGCCTGTATGTATGAAAGCCCATGCTCATTCTTGAGGCGGAGAAGCTCCTCTATATATGGCTCGCCATTGTCCCTGAGCGCCGAGCCGGGGTTCATCATTTCACAGAAGTTCAGGTCAAGAGCCTTCAGCCCATGCGCGGCATATTCCGGTATGAGCGACAGCATGGTCCTTTTGCCGCCACCCCTTGTGAATGATACGAGGTTTGTATTAGAGGCCGTTCTGATTCCTGTACTCATCTATAGCACCTTGCACGACAGCCACCATCGAAGAGACTGCCTCGTCTATGTCCTTGCCGTTTTCCGTGACGGCCCTGATCTCGCTCTGGAAGGAGTAGTAGATCTGATAGGCCGACGGCAGCCATATGCCTACGACTTCAGGGTTCGATGAGAGTGTCTGCTCCATCGCGACTGCAAACTGTGGATTGTCAGAGAGGAACGCCTTGTATCCATCGGTATCATACAGCTCGGTATTTATTGCCATATATCCCGTCTGTTCTGCCCAGTACAGCTGGCTTTCCGGTGATGTGAGGTATTCAAGCACCAGCTTCACGCCTGGCTTTGCCGAGAATGAGAACATGGCACCTCCCCCGATGTTCACACCTCCTGTTGCCTCTTCATCGACCTTCGGCACGAAAGCTGTCCCGACCTCGAAGCGTCCAGCGACCGTTGAGAGCACTGTCGAGAGGTTCGATGAGGATGCGAGCATGGATGCCGCGCGCCCGGCTGCGAATTCATCGCGCACTCCTGATGTCACATTGTTGACATAGCCTGTGTCGTAGAAAGCCTTCCAGTGCTCAAGAAAGTTCCTGAATGTCCCTTCCTCTCCGAAAAGGACTTTGCTTGGCGTCCCGAAATGGCCGTTCTGCGCGTCCACCATATATGACAGCCCATGCTGTGAGCCGATGAATGTGCCGAGCTCGTACGTTGTCGGGACTCCGGCAAAGGCATATCTTGTCACATTGCCGTTGCTGTCCCTCTCCCCAAGCTCCGGAGCTATCGAGGCAAACTCATCAAGCGTTTCAGGGACTTCGATGCCTTTCTCATCGAACAAGGTCTTGTTGTAGTACAGCAGCAGTGACGAGCAGTTGAAAGGCATTGCGAGGAGCCCCCTGTCGGAATCAAGCGCCTTGAGGGCCGATGCAAGGATCGATGATGTATCTATTCCGATCTCATCGCACGTGACAAGATAGTCCGCTCCTTTCATGTCCAGTGCTGCGGTGGCATCCATCTGGGCGATGTCAGGAAGCATCGAGGTGCTTTGCTGTGCCGTTGCCTTGACCTTTGTCAGCACATCATTGGCCGCTCCCTGGTATATCGCTTCTATCCTTACATTGTTCTCCTTGCCGACCGTGTCGTTGAAATTCTCCATAAGAGTGTCGAAAGCTTCGCCTATCCTCCCGCTGTTCGAATGCCATATGGTGACGACATCCACGCCGCTCTCCTTCGTCCCTCCTGCTGCTGCGGAAAAGAGCGAGAGCAGAACCAGCGATACCGCGATCAACCTTTTCATATAGTGTTATCCTCCTGATTCACCAAAGCTTTCATTATTGTCTTCCTCCCAGCAGCAAGAAGCGCCAGGAAGGGTATTGTCACTATCATCACGGCCGCGAACATAGCGCCTTTCTCACCCTCTTCGGCAAAGCCAAGCATCGTGAGCCCGATCTGCACAGTCCTCATGCTGTCCCTGTTAGTGACGATTAGAGGCCAGAGATAGCTGTTGAATGATGTGATGAAGCTCTGTATGAGGATCGTTGCCGCAAATGGCGCCGATAGAGGCACCAGTATCTGTGCCATGTACCGCAGATCCCCTGCGCCGTCTATCCTTGCTGCGTCATACACGTCCCTGTCCCTTGAGGCGAACGCTCCATAGAGCATCAATATGGAAGCTGCCGAGAATATCGACGGAAGGATTATTGCGGCATATGTGTCGAGAAGGCCAAGTGAGGCTATGGTTGAGTAGTTTTCATACAGTATCGCATCGGATGGTATGAAAAGTGTCGATGCGAGGAGGCCGAAGAGGAGTCTCTTCCATCTGAAGGAGAGATGGGAGAGCGCGAATGCTGCCGGCACTGATACAGCAAGGCGCAGCACCGAGATCGCAGTGGATGTCAGCACTGAGTTGAATATGTACCTCGGGAAATGCCTGTGCGATATTGCCAGCGCATAGTTGCGCAGGGAGAGCGATGATGGGAGCAGGTGCACATAGCTGTCCGTGAAGTCAACCACGCTGAAGAATGATGCCGAGAATGCGTAAAGCACGGGGAACGCAACAGCAGCGGCGAGAAGCACTGTCAGCATGATCCTTATGGCCTTACTCATGGTACCGCCTCCTTGATGCAAGCGCAACCAGGATCATGGATACTCCGACCATGAGCGTCGATATTGTCCGCCCTTTCTGCAGGTTTGAGCTCCTGAACGCCTCAAGATAGTAGTAGTACATCACTGTCTCTGTCGACCTGAACGGCCCGCCTTCTGTCAGAAGCATCACCGGTGCTGATATAAGCAGCGCGTCCTTCAGGGCCATGAATACCGTTATCAGCAGCATCGGCCTTATCTGCGGCAGCTCTATCATGAAGAGAGTCCTTATGCTGCTGCATCCATCTATCTCAGCTGCCTCTATCACGCTCTTGTCTATCGATCTGAATGATGACAGAAGCAGTATGTAATCCAGCCCGAAGTCCAGGAAGACAGATAGCATGACAAGCACAGCCATGGCACTTTCCGGGCTTTCCAGCCAGAGCATATCCATGGAGAGGATCCTGTTTATTATGCTTATCCTTCCCCTGAACATCTCGGAGAAGATCATGGAGTACGCCGAGAGCGAGACCGCAAGAGGGGAGAAGAAGATGAACTCCGCCAGCCCTGATCTTCTTGTCTTCCGCCTTGTGATGGCCGCCGCTGCAAGTGTCAGCGCTGTATTGAGGGGAAGGAACAGGGCCACGAAGAGAAGCGTATGCGATATGCTTTGCACGAAAGCCTTGTCAGAGAACAGGTTCCTGTAGTTATCAAGCGCCGCAAAGCCTATTATCCTGCCGTTCTGCGTCACTCTGAGAAACGAAAGCACGATACTTCTCGAGAATGGGAGTATGGAGAATATCAGCGCGAGCGTGACGGCTGGCAAAAGCAATATATATGGTTCGGCCTTTTTCCCTGTCATACAGCGTAAAATGTAAGCTCTTTTCCTCTGCAGTTCAATAGAGTTTGCATGTTAATTTCTTTATAAGCAAAAAGATATCTTACGTAATAAAACATAACGTAAAGTTTTTTCACGTAATGTTCGCTATTTTCGATGTGTCTGCCATATTGTCCTGTACTCTCATTGCCTTGTGGAGTACAATCAGAAGAAGGAGGAGAGAATGAAACCTACACTACTTGTCATGGCTGCCGGTATGGGATCCCGCTACGGCGGAGTGAAGCAGATTGATGCAGTCGGGATGCACGGAGAGACACTCCTTGATTTCGGAGTATATGACGCATGCCATAATGGATATGGAAAGGTTGTCTTCATCATAAGGAAAGATATTGAGCATGATTTCAGGGAGCGCCTTTTTGACAGGATCGCCCGCAACATGGATGCTGAGTATGTCTTCCAGGAGAGGACAGGGTTGCTCACGCCTGAGCAGGCAGAGATCTCGAAGAACAGAAAAAAGCCATGGGGCACCATCCAGGCTATCCTTGCGGCTAAGGATGCAGTCAAGACGCCGTTCACTGTCATAAATGCAGATGATTACTACGGGCGTGAGGCTTACAGGATGCTTGGTGAGTATCTTTCGACGCTCTCGAATGATGATACGGCTCATGCAATGGTTGGCTATAAGCTTATCAACACCATGAGTCCTTCCGGCACAGTCTCAAGGGCTATCTGCGTGATCAAGGACGGGAACCTCGTCTCAATGGAAGAGAATACCAAGATCGGCTTCACTGCCGATGGCGGCATCGTGTCTGAGATGCCATCAGGGCCTGTCACCCTTACAGGAGAGGAGCCTGTGTCTATGAACTTCTTCGGATTCACTCCAAGCGTGTTCGATTATTTCATGGGCTACTGGGAGAGATTCCTTGAGAAGAATGTTGCGGAAGAGAAGGTGGAGTGCCTGCTTCCGAACGGCGCTTCCGAGATGGTTGCAGCCGGTGCTGGAACGATAAAGGTATTCACGACTCCGGACAAGTGGTTCGGCATGACATATTCCGAGGACAAGGCAACGGTCATGGCTGAGCTCAGGAAGAAGATCGAGTCGGGCTACTATCCTGAGAAGCTTTGGGAGAAATGATCTAAAGCTGTGTCACGTCGCTTGTATCAGACAGCTTCTCTATGGGGGTATATCCCTCGCCGATGACATGGAATGTCTCATGTATGATCATGAACGCCTTGCCGTCCATGCTCCGTACGGCGCGTGATAGCTCAGCGATGTTCTGGTTGGGGATCACGGTCATTAGCATTGGCCGTGATTCTCTTGTGTAGAAGCCTTTCGCGTCAAGCACAGTTGCGCCTCTGTCCATCTCATTCACGATATATTCACCTATCCTCATGTATTCCTCTGATATGATGAACACTGTCTTGGCATAGTTAGTTCCCATGGACAGGACGATCTTGTCGATGACGGCTGTCATTATGTATGTCACGACTATGGCATAGAGAGCGTTTTCCAGCCCGAAGAGGAATGCGGACACTGCTATTATGCTTCCATCGACTATGAAGAGTGACGTGCCGAGGGTCATCGGCGTGAATCTTGCTGCTATCTGCGCGATTATGTCAGTTCCGCCAGTGTTGGAGCCTGACTTCATCACGATCCCGATCCCGATCCCTGATGTGACGCCGCCGAAAAGGGATGAGAGCCACTTTGCCATTTCCCTTGAATAATCCAGTATCCCGCTTTCTCCGAGCACAGCTGTCCAGAGCCATGTGAATACAGCAAGCAGCACAGAGCCAAGGAGCGTCTTGAAGCCATACTGCTTTCCGAATAGCTACATGCCTATCAGGAATATCGGGATGTTGATGATGAATATCGTCGTGCTCAGATCCCATCCGGCAGCGTAATAGAGCAGCGTCGCTATTCCTGATACTCCGCCTGGCGCAAGCTGTGCGGATTCAGGAACGCCACGACTGAGAATGCCGTTATGGCTGAACCTATGACGATGTATGAATAATCAAGCAGGATGCGTTCATTCTTCATTCCATCATCCTAGCTTATCAGGCAGTGGTGATGGAACTGTGTCCGAGATTCGGTCAAGCAGCAGCTCTGGGCTTTCTTCGACGATCAGGATGTCCCTTGCCTCCTTTGCAAGGAAACCTTCGCTCACGCACCTGTCGAGCATTGCTATGAAAGGATCCCAGTATCTGTTTATATTTAGAAGGCCTATGTTCCAGCTGTGGATCCCTAGCTGTCTCCATGTATAGATCTCAGCAAGCTCCTCCATTGTTCCGATCCCGCCTGGGAGGGCTATGAAACCTTGGGACAGCGAATACATGGTCTGTTTTCTCTCGTGCATG
>CASFMA010000114.1 GCA_949295675.1 uncultured Spirochaetales bacterium
CGGTTTCTTCATCAGATTTTCTCCTTTTTTCAATCTTGACAGACCGTGTCAGTGGTTTTCTAAAGTTTAGCCTCGGGTTAACTATATGTAAAGAAAATATTAATTTTATGTTAAATTTATTCGGGAAACATCTGATTAGACCGGCATCATTGATGAATCAGTAAGAAAAGCACCCGTAACTTCCATATATCACAAAGCAGCGGATCATCGCCGCTGCACAAGGAAACATGCCGGAACCGAATCGCCGCCTATGCTGAGAATCCGGGCATTGGCTATTTGATATCCAGAGTCTCCACTGTGTACTCTATTCCTGTCCTTGATATGCTGTCGAGCAGAGCGGAGACAGTCATGCTGTGATTCATTGTTATTATCCCGGTGTATCTCAGCGCCCCGTTCTTGCTCAGCCTCAGCTCGGCATTCATGACGCACAGCCCGCATTCTCCCAGCTTCTTCGTGATCTCAGACAACGTCACATCATTGCCTGCGATAAGAAGCGTAAGGCGCGCGACAAGCCTATTGTTTGTCCTGGAGAAATGGCTATGAAGCATGAACTGCAGCAGGAGGATGAACAAGGTGAACATCATTCCTGTGAAATAAAGGCCGGCACCTATTGTTATTCCCATTCCTACAGTCGCCCACAGTCCCGCAGATGTCGTAAGCCCGACAGTGTTCTCCTTCCTTACGAATATGACACCCGCACCAAGGAATCCTATTGCCGTCACGACACCGGCTGCTATTCTGGAAGCATCCAGCGATATCCCGGGAACAGTTATCACATCATAGAATCCATATTTGGAGACAATCATCATCAAAGCTGATGATATAGCGACAAGGATATGCGTCCTTATGCCTGCATTCTTCGCCCTTTTCTCCCTTTCAAGCCCGATAAGGGCCCCGCAGAACGCAGAAAGCAGTATCCTCAGAAGATACTCAAGCTCAACAGCAATAAATGATGCAGACATAACAGCTACCACTCCATGCTTGCTGGATAAATCCATAAGCAATGAAAAGTTTAGGGCAATGTTAACAACTTGTAAATAAAATATTAATTTTTTGTTAATTTACAGTAAAGAACTGCTACAGATCCAGGATTGTCCTCCATACATCATCATCCACAGGAATTCCCTCCTTGAGGTTCCTCTCCCTTGTCCTCATCATACGCTCGCCAGGATAGACAATCTCCTTTGTCCCTTCGGCCTTCTCTGATTCCTTGAGGAACGCTATCGCGCGCTCTGCAGTATCAAAGGCGTCGTTCCTGTCTGCGAACTTTGCGTAATCGATGGCGATGAAAACCTGTGACACCCCATGCTCATCGCCTTCAAGCTTTGATATATCAGCAACAGTACGCCCCAGTGTCAGGCATGATGCGAATATATCAAGGAGGAAGGACATGGCAGCGCCTTTCCAGAATCCCGCCGGTATAGTCCTCCTTGTCTCAAGCACAGCCTTGGGGTCGGTTGTCAGATTCCCATCCTTGTCATAGCCAGCAGCGACGCTCATGCTCCTGTCCTCCATCGCTGCAAGCTCAAGCGCTCCATATGAGAACTGCGTCATGGCCGAATCCACAACGATGTGCCGGCCATCCTTGCGGGGAAATGCCATTACGAAAGGATTGTTCCCCAGCCTTGAATCCAACGCTCCCCATGCCGGCATATTCGGTATTGTATTGGTGAAGCACATGGCAGCATAGCCTTTCCCTGCAGCGCGGTATCCATATGTCGAGGCACGCATCCAGTGGTTCGTATTCATCATCCCGACCATGCCGATCCCATGGCCGGAGGCAAGCTCCATGGCCCTGTCCATGGCGAAGATCGCATTTGTGATACCGAAGCCAAGATTGCCATCATAACGCTCAACGGCTCCGAAAGAAGAGAGCAGCGAAGGCTCGGCGTCAGGCCTGACTATACCGCTGTCAACAGCCCTTACAAGCCTCGCGAATCTGTTTATGCCATGGGTGTATGTACCTTCAAGGGAGTTGGTCGCCATCTCATAGGATACGATCCTCGCTTTCTCTGACGGGACGCCATGCTTCCCGAGCTTTTCCGTCATAGTCGCACAGACATCATCAAAAGTTACGCGCATGGCAAAATGATGCTTTGATATCACGGTCTTTGCAATAGCCTTTTTCCCCTCATAATGATATTCTCATCGCTATGAGCAAGTATCCATTCAGCGAGATTGAACCCAAATGGCAGAAATACTGGGAAGAGCATAAGACTTTCCATACAGAAGAAGACCCTTCTGTTCCGAAGGACAGAAGACGCTATGTCCTTGATATGTTCCCCTACCCGTCAGGGGCCGGACTGCACGTAGGGCATCCAGAGGGCTATACAGCCACTGATATCTACTCAAGATATCTCAGGATGAAAGGCTACAACGTGCTCCATCCGATGGGATTCGACTCATTCGGGCTTCCTGCGGAGAACTACGCCATAAAGACAGGCACGCACCCATGGGAGACGACAAACAAGAACATCAGCAACTTCCGCCGCCAGATAAAGAGCCTAGGCTTCTCTTATGACTGGGACAGGGAAGTCTCGACATGCGAGCCAGATTACTATCGCTGGACCCAGTGGATATTCGAGAAACTATATGAGAAGGGTCTGGCATATGAAGCCGTGACACCTATCAACTGGTGCCCGAGCTGCAAGACAGGGCTTGCAAACGAAGAGGTCAAGGAAGGCCACTGCGAGCGCTGCGGGGAGAAGGTCGAGAAGAAGAACATCAGACAATGGATGCTCAGGATCACAGCATATGCCGACAAGCTTCTTGAGGGGCTGGATGAGCTTGACTGGCCAGAATCCGTCAAGGCGATGCAGCGCAACTGGATAGGCAGGTCTGAAGGAGCCGCTGTCTTCTTCCAGATCGATGGGATGGACGAGAAGCTGGAGGTCTATACAACACGCTGCGATACGCTCTTCGGCGCGACATATATGGTAGTAGCCCCAGAGCATCCTCTTGTCCCTGCTCTCACGACAGCAGAGCAGAAGGATGCTGTCGCAAGATATCTTGATGAGACAAAGCATAAGTCAGACCTTGAGAGGACAGACCTCGCGAAGGACAAGACCGGAGTATTCTCAGGATCCTATGCTATCAATCCTGTGAATGGAAAGAGAATACCGATATGGATCGCTGACTATGTCCTCATAAGCTATGGAACTGGCGCCATAATGGCTGTCCCTGCGCACGACACGAGAGACTGGGAATTCGCGAAGAAGTTCAATCTCCCGATAATAGAGGTCCTGAAGGGAGAGGTTGACGTGCAGGAAGAGGCCTGGACAGAAGATGGCGTGCATGTGAACTCCGAGTGGCTTGACGGGCTGAACAAGGAAGATGCGATAAAGAAGATGCTCGAGTACCTTGAAAAGAACGGATATGGCCACAAAGCCATCAACTACAAGCTCAGGGACTGGGTATTCTCGCGCCAGAGATACTGGGGCGAGCCGATTCCACTCATCCATTGCCCTCATTGCGGAACAGTGCTTGTTCCTGAAGATGAGCTGCCCCTAAGGCTCCCGACAGTCGATAAGTACGAGCCATCAGGCACAGGGGAATCCCCTCTTGTAAACGTTCCAGAATGGGTCAACTGCAAATGCCCGAAGTGCGGCTCGGATGCT
>CASFMA010000115.1 GCA_949295675.1 uncultured Spirochaetales bacterium
TCGTCCGTGATCCTGCTTATCTTCGTCACAGCCTGGACCATCTCCCCGACTTCCTTGCCGAAGAGCGTGGAGATCTCTTCCTCTGTCGTGTCGGTATCTTCAAGAGTGTCATGCAGCAGTCCGGCTGCGACTGTGTCAGCGTCCATTCCGATCTGTATGAGGATCTCAGCTACAGCTATGGGATGTGTTATGTATGGCTGTCCTGTCTTGCGTTTCTGGTCTCCGTGCTTCTTCGCGGCAAAGACAGCCGCTGATGAGATCTTTGCCTTATCCTCATCAGAGTACTTTATGATCTTCTTTACGAACTTGTCGACCAAGTCCTTGTTAGGAAAGTCTTCTCCCATAGATAACCCGTTCCTTTCCTGCCGCATCCTTCTCCACTGCGATAGATGAAAAACCTTCGTTTCTGAATATTCTACCACAGCTTTCTATCTGCCGGAAGTCACACTCAATGGCCAGAGCGCCATCTTTGGCAAGATATCCGGAGGCCTGATGGATGATCTGCCTTATTATATCAAGCCCGTCATCACCGCCTCCGATAAGGGCAAGCGATGGCTCTTGCTTGACATCTTTGTCTGTCTCGCCGTACCAAGCGTCTGTGAGATAGGGTGGGTTTGTGGCTATTATGTCGAATACAGCCCCTTTCCAAGGCTCGAAGAGCGATCCCAGGCGCGCATCCGGCTTTTTCCCTGTATTCCTCTCATAGTTCTCCGAGGCTATCGCGAGAGCTGCCGGTGAGATATCTGAAAGCGCTACCGGAAGCGACAGGGTGCAGGCTATTGCCGTGCCGACTGCGCCGCTTCCTGTGCATAGGTCGAGGATCCTGGGCTTTGCGAATGATGAGGCGAGCCTGACAGCCACATCAACAAGGGACTCTGTATCCGGACGGGGGATCAGTACGTCTCTGCTTACCTTGAACGGCAGCCCGTAGAATTCCTTTTCCCCCATAATGTATGCCATAGGCGTCCCGGCAAGGCGTTCTTTTGATAGCTGCATGGCTTTCTCGACAGCTTCTTCCGGAAGCTCTTTCTCTGCATTGATTATCTGGGCGATCTCATCCATCCCTGTTGCGATGCGTATGATTATCCTTGCCTCAAGATCCCCGTTGGATTGTATGAGGTCACGCTTCAGAGCCCTGAGCCTCACGCCTCCTTCAGCGCCTCTTCGCCAGCTGCAAGCTTCAGAGCGTCTATCAGCTCATCCAGCTCTCCTTCCATGACCAGGTCCAGCTTGTAGAGCGTGAGGTTTATCCTGTGGTCTGTGACCCTGTTCTGGGGGAAGTTGTACGTCCTTATCCTTTCAGATCGGTCTCCGCTTCCCACCATGCTCTTCCTCTGATCTGCGCGTTCCTTCTGCTTCTTCGCTTCCTCTGCCTCATACAGCCTTGCCCTGAGCACCCTCATGGCCTTTGCCCTGTTCTTTATCTGTGATTTCTCATCCTGGCAGATCACGACTATGCCTGTAGGTATGTGGGTGATTCGCACGGCGCTGTCTGTCGTGTTGACGCACTGCCCGCCAGGGCCTCCTGCCCTCATCACGTCTATCCTGAGATCTTCCTGCTTTATCTCTATATCTGTTTCCTCCGCCTCAGGAAGCACAGCCACTGTGATTGCTGATGTGTGTATGCGCCCGCCTGACTCTGTCTCAGGGACACGCTGCACCCTGTGCACTCCGGATTCGAAGCGAAGCGAGCCATAGACATCCTTGCCCGAGATTGATAGCACGATCTCCTTAAGCCCTCCGATGCCTGATTCGCTCTGGTTCATTATCTCGATCTTCCAGTGCTTCTTCTCCGCATACCTGGAGTACATGCGGAAGATGTCCTGCGCAAACAGTGATGCCTCATCGCCGCCTGTTCCAGCCCTTATCTCCATGATGATGTTCTTGCCTTCAAGAGGGTCTGGCGGGATGAGAAGCATCCTCAGCTCCTTCTCGCATGTTTCATAGGAGCTTTCCAGACCTGCTATCTCTTCCTTTGCCATCTCCAGAAGCTCGGCATCGCTTTCCTCTTTCAGCAGCTCCCTTGAAGATGATATCTCTTCCTGTATCTTCTCCATCTCCTCCATCTTCTCGATGATGGGCGAGAGATGCGAGCGCTCCTGCATGAGGCTTTTGTATTTATTCATATCAGAAAGCACCTCGGAAGAGGCAAGCCTGCTGTCTATCTCCTCAAGCTGTTTCTTATATTCCGGAAGTTTCTCAAGCATACTTACGGAAGTATATCAATGGAAGGGATTTCTTTCCATGCCCTTCATCTGAGGATCTTGTCATATAGCTCCTCTCCGTATTCCCTGAGCCTGAGGAGCACCATCTTCTCCTTTGCGTTGGTGTCCAGGGAATTGAGATGCTCTTCGATTGTCCTCATGTACAGCTCATAGGTTAGGGCTTTGTCGGCAGGAGGATTGAGAAGGCGGAGAGCGCAGAAGTTCTTCCAGCTTTCCCTGTCCTTCTCCGACAGTGCTTCCGGCCAGTTCCTTGCGACCTGCCTCCAGAGTATCTTGTGGTATTTGTCATTGTCGAAAAGATGCTCGCCTTTCCTGAGCTTATCCTCTGGCTTGAGCGCCCTTATGTTTGCCATTACTCCCTTGTCATGGTCCGATGGGAATCCCTGGTAGATTGACAGATCTGGATCAAGCTCCGTGTTCGGCAGCTCTTCCTTCGCTTCGAGTATGGCGTTCCTCTGAAGCGCTGGTGCGGCTATAGCCTTGCCGGCCTTGCTGTTGATCTCCCTCTTTGTGAAGCCAAGCCTCCTCTCGCTCTCATCGTCCAGCACGCTCAGCGGTGCGATGAATGGCGACCGGTTTATCATGAGGCGGACTATCCCTGTCTCCTGATATGTGCCATGCGGGTCATCTGGGATGTCATGCGTGAGATCGAAGCAGTAAAGCGCAGCGCTCTTCTCTGTTTCGTAGAATAGGGGAAGCAGCGGCTTTGTGTTGCCTTTCTCCGATACGAACATCGGCTGGGTGTTCAGGAATGGCTGATGCCGGAGCACGCTTATCTCATTCGAGATGTCCCTTCTTCCCCTGTGGGACAATGCCCACTGGAACAGCTTCGGCTGCTTTTCCTTTATGAGCTTTGCGACAGCTATCGTGGCATAGACGTCGACAAGGGCATCGTGGGCACCTTCCTGCTCGATATTGTTTTCCGCAGTGAGGTCTGTCAGCTTGAACGACGGCGCTCCTGTCTCTTCGTTCTTTGTCGTGAAGACTATTCCCTCAGGCCTCAGGTCATGAGTTGCCCTGACAAGGTTTATTATGTCCCATCTTGAGCAGCCGTTCATGTACTCCCTCTCAAAGGGGTCGTAGAGATTGCGGTACAGTGTGGATCTGATGACCTCATCATCGAATCCTATTGAGTTGTATCCGACTGTTATGGTGTTCGGGACCATGAACTCTGCCCTGAGCTTCTTTATGAACTCAGCTTCGCATATCCCTTCCGCATTGACCTTATCAGGCGTTATGCCGGTGACAAGGCATGATTCAGGGGAGGGAAGGTAGTCGGGTGAGAGCTTGCAGTAGAGAAGCAATGGCTCTCCTATGATGTTGAGATCCATGTCTGTGCGTATCGCAGCAGCCTGCGCGATCCTGTCATATCTTGGATTCAGTCCGAATGTCTCAAGGTCATACCAGAGAAAAGTCTTCATATGCCAATAATACCTGTTTTTCAGGAATGATAGAATCATATGCACAATTAACTTCTGCTCCCTGCATATGGATGATACAATCTAGG
>CASFMA010000116.1 GCA_949295675.1 uncultured Spirochaetales bacterium
TGACTCAGGCCTCAATGTGGCATACTGCTCAGACGCAGGCACGCCAGGTGTCTCTGATCCCGGCGCCCGCCTTGTAGAGTATATAAGGCAGGACGGGAACCACAGGATCATTCCGATACCAGGCGCTTCTGCCTGTATCTCGCTTGTCTCGGTTGCAGGGAATATCGGGAAGGCTTTCACCTTTGAAGGATTTCTTTCTCCTAAGCAGGGGAGGAGAAGGGAGAGGCTTGCCGCATTGTTCGCATCCGGTGACGCATTCATGATCTATGAGTCTCCCTTCCGTGTCGTCAAGACCCTCAAGGATATAGCGGAGGCCGGCAGATCACGGCTTGTCGTTGGCAGGGAGCTCACGAAAGCTCATGAGGAGATAATAGCAGGCCCTGCAGATGACATCCTTGCTGATTTCTCCTCCCGTGATTCAATAAAAGGCGAGTTTGCGATAATCGTCGTCCCGGAGGAGCCATGATAAGCGCGAAGAAGATCCGTACGCTCAAGCCCCGCGTGCAGCTCAGGCGTTCAGCTGATGCGTTCCATGAGGCTGCAGCTTCAGACCCCGGCTCCGGATATCTTGATGAGATAATGGATATAATAGCCTCATCCGAGATACTCTCAGATGCTGACAAGGATAAGATACGCTTCTTCTATTCAAAAGGCGGCAGCCTTTCATATGAGGATATCTACTACTGCATACTTACGGCTCTTGGGGATGTGCCTGCAGACTGGGATGCGGAAGATGACGAGGGCAACATAGACTGGTCACGGCGCACCCTGCTTCCACACTATCTTTTCCTTGATCATCTTCGATCGCCTTACAATGTCGGCTCAATATTCCGCAGCGCGGAGGCTTTCCAGGTAGCTGGCATATATATCGCTCCAGGAAGCGCTTCCCCTGAGCATCCACGGGCCAGGCGCACAAGCCGAGGGACTGTGGATGGGGTGGACTGGAGGGAATGCGAGCTTTCATCAATCCCGCCGGATATTCCTGTATTTGCACTGGAGACAGGCGGTGAGGATATTGCATCATTCGCATTCCCCAGCCATGGGATATGTATCATAGGCTCAGAGGAGGATGGGATATCCCCAGAGGCAAGAAGGCTTGCCGAGGCGTCGCATGGCATAGTGACGATCCCCCAGCATGGTGCCAAGGGATCGCTGAATGTCTCTTCCGCCACAGCGATACTGCTCTACAAATGGCAGGAGGCTCTTACTGTGCAATGAAGGCCGCGCTTCCTTCTGGAGACGCAGGGACCGCATATTCCATCCAGCTTGAATCGACACAGAACACTATGTCCGTATCGCTCCATTGCCATGATGAGCGTATTGCCTTCAGCATCGCCTTCCTGAGCTGATCTGCTTTGTGCAGCGGTATATCATCGCGTAGGACTATATGTATGGTTGAGTATATGATCCGGCCTCGCTTGGATGCGTATATCTTCCAGCCTCTGAAGGAATACAAGGCGCTGAACTGCTCCACTATTCCGTCAAGCCTTTCCTGGACCTCCTGAGGTGGTGCCGCATCGAGAAGGTCCTTTATTGCCTGCCAGAGCTGCTTCGTGACGCCTGGGATCAGGAAGAGCACGAAGAGGAGTGTGACTATAGGGTCTATGTAAAGCATGGCTTTCCTGAATCCAAGATGGCTCAGTATGGCTATGATTGAGAATGATGCAAGCACTGCAACGCTCAGCAGGGTATCGTTGAGCCAGCTTCTGGCTTCTGTCCTCAGTACCGGTGAATTGAATTCCCTGGCCTTTCTGAACAGGAATGCGCATACGAACGAGCATACGACAGCAGAGAAGGCTGTGAAGGCAAGCACTATGGTGGCATTCACCTCATAGCCGCCGCTCAGTATGCTTCTTATGGCGCTGATTCCAAGAGCCGCGTTCATCGAGAACAGTGAGATTGTCCTGAGCATTATGTAGAAAGGCTCGAATGAGCCATACCCGAAGTTGAAATGCTCGTCATCCTTGCGCCCTATCAGACGTACCACAAAGCCTGACATCAGTATGAATACGCTCTGGATGAGCGAGTACATGCCGTCGAAAAGCATGGATGATGATTCAGAGACGAGTGCGAGAGCTACGCCAAGCACACCGAAGAACAAGCAGATCGCAGTGACTGCCCTGATGTAAGTAAGTTCCTTTTCCTGCATAAGATCATTGAACGGCCTGAGCCGTACCTCCGTGGGCTGTCCTCTCAAGAGGCTGTGCCCATATTTAGTGTATCAGAGGCTCAAATCATCTGCAAGTCGCTATATCTAGCACATGGTTTGATTGCGAGACACGATTAGTGGGGCCTCAGCCTTTTTCCTGGCTGTACTTCCACAGGTTCCTCAGTCCGTCCTCAACCTTCCTGTTGAACGATCCTGGAGGGAATGCGGCATGCCTGTCCCTGGTTCCTCTTTTCATTCCTGAAAGCAGCTCCATTCCTTCATCGAGCTCGTTGATCGCGTATATATGGAAGCGTCCGTCCCTTACCGCATCCTCGACTTCCTCCCCGAGGATGAGCGAGGAGATGTTCTGCTCTGGGATTATGACTCCCTGGAAGCCTGTAAGCCCCACAGTACGGCACGCATTGAAGAATCCTTCTATCTTCTCGTTTATGCCTCCGACAGGCTGGAGAGCCCCCATCTGGCTGACAGAGCCTGTGACCGCTATATCCTGCCTTATTGGTATCTCCCCGATTGCTGAGAGAAGGGCATAAAGCTCGGCAAGGGATGCGCTGTCGCCGTCAACCTCTGCATAGCTTTGCTCGAAGCATATCCCTGCATATATAGAAAGGGGGAATGTCCTTGCATAACGGTGCCTCAGATAACCTTCAAGTATCAGAAGGCCTTTGTCATGTATCCCTCCAGAGAGCCCTGCCTCATGCTCTATGTTCACTATCCCTTCATTTCCAGGCGCCGCTGCCACAGATATGACAGCGGGGGTTCCGAACGATGATGTTCCCCTGTCCATGACGGCAAGGCCGTTGACTATGCCTACCTTCATCCCATCAAGGGAAATGACCATGTCTCCGCGCTTTATATCGCTGTTGATCTTCTCCTCGGAGAGAGCCGCATAGAAATCCCTGTTGCAAAGGGCCTTCCTGACGGCATCACCATCCAGCGTGTCTTTGCCGGAAAGCACAGCCTCATCATTGGCCTCTTCAAGAAGATCGCCCAGAAGCGACAGCTCCGTCGACAGCTTCATCCTGTCCTCGGCGATCCAGGAGGAGTGGCGCAGTATCTCGGAGAATGCGGAGTCTTTTATAGGCAGGAAATCCTTGCCGACTGCTTTGAGATAGCTTACGGTGCCCTTTATATTCTCATCGGTTGCGTCCATGGTCGAATCGAACTCAGGCGCTATGCGGAAGTATCTTATGAACTTCCCGTCGTTCTCCATCAGCTTGTCGTATGTCGCCTCATTGCCGATGAGGATCACCTTTGTGTTCAGCGGTATCGGACGCGGACGGACTGAGCCCATCATCTCTCCCTGCACGCCTGGGGAGGTTATTGCCCTGTGCGTCATCTCTATGTACCGCCTGAGCGTCTTCCACAGTTCCTCATCTTCGGCAACTTCCTCCGCATTCAGGATAAGGAAGCCTCCTGCTGCCCTCTGGTATGAGCCTATCCTGACAGAAAGATGCGCAGCCCTGTCCTTCTCGGCAAAGCCGAACAATGATTTATGGGAAGGATGTGTCTCTATGATCGTGGGCCTTTTGGACGCTGTGCTGTTGTCTATGACTATGTTCAGCTTATACGCATCATTATCAGCTTCGTAAGGGGGAAGCGTGGAAAGGAACGAGGCTATCTTCTCGCTATGCCATTTCCCTGAGATCTCATCTGCGGATGTCTCATTGCGTGCGAGCCTGCCGAGATCTTCCTGGAACTCATGTGCCATTCCCTTGCCGAATGCAATGGCAACCGGATCCGTCCCGTCCGGGGAATAGGCATATGCCACGTCATGAAGATGCGATGTGTCGCTGTCAAGGCGCTCTATCTCCTCCAGCACCGCTGTAAGGCGCCCTGAGCCATCATCGCCGGAAAGGAAGATGTTGTAGCCTATGCGGTCAGTGCGTAGTCCAAGGCTGAGAAGCCCTATAGCCCGTTCCTGCCCGATTATCCTGGTGCCGGGCATGACTGAATCAAACGAATAAGAGGAGTATGAAAGCGTAAGCTCTTCTGAGCTGAGTTCTCTGATCACGGAAGAAAGTTTAGAGAGTGGAATATTTCATGTCAACGAATTATACTCTGTTCATGTTTCTTAGCGAGTATGGAAAAGAGCTTTGGACGAGGCTCGATATATCATCATTTCCTTTTGACAAGTCTCTCAATGGATTTCAGATCGAGTGTCCGGATAAGGAGATAAAGAAGGTCGCGTTCGCTGTCGATGCCTCTGCTGAGACGATAGACAGGGCAGCAGATGAGGGCGCTGATGTCCTCGTGGTCCATCATGGGCTCTTCTGGGGAGAGCCGATTGCAATCAAAGGCGCTCATTACAGAAGGGTCAAGAGGGCAATCGATTCAGGTCTGTCGCTATTCGCTGCGCATCTTCCGCTTGATGCGCATCCCCTGTATGGAAATAATGCGCAGATGGCGCTGCGCCTTGGCATGACATCATATGATCCGTTTGCCTTGTTCCATGGGACTTATGTGGGCTTCAAGGGCTCCCTTCCTTTCCCGATGACGATTCCTGAGATCGCGAGGCTTCTGGGCTTTGACAGGGAAGGTGGCATGGATGTGCTCAAGTTCGGCCCTGATATGATAAGCTCGGTTGCTATCGTGAGCGGTGCAGGGGGCGATGATATAGAGGAAGCGATAGCTGAAGGCGTCGATCTCTTCATAACAGGGGTTGCTCCCCATGAGATTTACCATACGGCAAAGGAAAATGCCATGAATGTCCTCTCTGGAGGGCATTATCGCAGTGAGGTCTTCGGTGTCAAAGCCCTTGAGCGTCTTACGAAAGGCGAGTGGAAGCTTGATACCGTGTTCATTGATGCGGAGACAGGGCTTTGAGACGCTACAGTCCTTTTCTGCTATCACTCGCAGTCATAGTCCTCGATCAGGTCTCAAAGGCCTTGATCGTGCATTTCATACCTGAAGGCAGCGTAGCTGTCTCCCTTTTCTCTGGCTTCCTATGGATCTGCCATGTGCGCAATGATGCTGTCGCGTTCTCCTTCGGATCTGCGCTCCCTGATGCTGCGAAGTATGCGCTCTTCGTGGCCTTGCCTGCAGCCGTGCTGGCAGCCATAGGCTATATGATCGCATCAAGGAAGGCTGAGAAGGAGACAACGGCTTTCCAGAGATGGTGCCTTGCAGGTATAGTCGGTGGCGGTGCCGGGAATCTGATTGACCGTATATTCCGCTCCCTCCGTGTCGTTGACTGGATATCCACAGACAACTATGGATGGTTCGGGATGGAAAGATTCCCTACATATAATATCGCGGATGCAGCAATAGTGCTGTCCGTGATCGCCCTCATCATCTCGCTTTTTGTTGAGGGAAGGAGGAAAGATGTCAAAAAAGACTAATTCAGTTATCTTCATGCTTGCAGCGACGGTTGTGAACCTTCTGCTTCTTATCGTTTTCTTCATCCTGGGCTTTGTCATCGTGGGAGTGCTGGGATCAAAGTTCCCGGAGCTTCAGAGTGCGGCGCCCTTCCTGATACTCCTTGTCTTCGGAGTGGCGATCTTCGGATCGTTCTTCATATATTCTAGGATCGTGAAATGGGCAACTGCGAAGTTCAATCTTGAGGACAAGCTTGATCCTCTCTTCACACCTAAGAGAAACAGGCGCAGCAAGGAGGACTGATGCGTCCTGTATCGCTGGATGTGCTGAGGCAGTCATACTGGTACTCATTCAATGATGAGCCTGTCGCGACTGTCAGTGCCTATCCATATCCGAAGCTCTCCGATCCCGCGCTTCTGCTGCCAGATGAGTCACCTGACTCGCTGTGGCATCTTTTTGCCGGCACCATCTTCGGCATAGAGCATTTCACGTCCACTTCCGGCCTTGAGTGGAAGAGGGAGAGCCTGGTTGCATTATCAGGGCGCTCTCCATCGATCTACAAGGAAGGGAGCGTCTATTATCTTGTGTATGAGACTGTGCGGAGGAGGAAGACGCTCAGGGCGATGCCGTCCACTATAATGCTCTCCTCTTCCACGGATCTTGCAATGTGGTCTGATCCCGTTTCCATACTGGATGCTTCCTCGGTCCCTTATGCCTCTTTCCGTGATGGCCGTGACAGGCTTTCTTGTCCGCAGATAGTGGCCTTCAATGGCAGGTACAGGCTATATGCAGGCGGCGGGATCGCTGATTTCGCGAAGGGAGAGAGAGGCAGCGCCGCATATCTTCTTTCCTTCGAGGCCAGGGATATAGCCGGACCGTACGAGGCTGTAGGCTCACCTGTCGTGCTGTCGGCTGAACCTGACTCTGAATATGCCAGCATCGCTGTCGGGAGCATAAGGATCATCCCTTGCTCTGATGGCTTTGCAGCTGTTGAGTGCTCGCGTTTCTATGATGTTGGGAGCAACAGGATACGTTCAGCCATGATTCTCCTTGAAAGCGAGGATGGCAGGGCCTGGCGGAATTCAGGCGTCATGCAGATATCAGCAGAGAGCGGATGGGCTTCAGAGGCGATAACGGCGTGTGACATCAAGTACAAGGAGAATGAAGAGACCTGGTATTGCTACTATTCAGCCATCGGCCGCAAGGAGGGATCTCTTCCGTTCAGCCGTGAGTCGCTCGGGCTTCTTCTTGGGAGAAGGAAATGATAGATCTTCATTCTGATACGATATACAGGCTCTGCCAGAGCGGCAGCGATTATACCTTCGCTGACAGCCCTTTCTGCATAACGAAGGATCATCTTGTCAAAGGCGGCCAGTGCTTTGCCCTGTTTGTGCATAACAGCGGCCTCACGCACTCTCCATGGGAGGAGCTTAATATCCTTCATGACAGATTCGTGAAGGAGATGGCTGACGCGGGGATATCTCAGATGACTTCACCTGAGGATTATGGGGAAGGGAGCAAGGCAATCCTTACAACTGAGGAAGGCGCGTCCATCGAAGGAGATATCTCGCGTCTTGGCATACTCAAGTCATGGGGTGTCATGATCTTCGGCTTCACCTGGAACTATGAGAATGAGCTTGGCTATCCGAACTCTACTGATAGGGACATAATGCAGAGAGGCCTTAAGGAGAAGGGCTTCGAGGCCGTTGAGGAATGCGAACGTCTTGGCATCGCTGTTGATGTATCACATCTCAGTGACGGCGGATTCTGGGATGTCGTGAGGGCCTCCCGCAAGCCCTTTGTCGCATCGCATTCCAATTCCAGGGCTGTCACGGATGTCTCACGCAATCTTTCTGACGATATGATAAAGGCCCTTGCTGACAAGGGTGGGGTAATGGGACTGTGTTTCCATCCATCGTTCCTTGGACCTGTCCCCGCAGATCTTGGCAAGGCGGTGAGCCGCATTGATGATATGGTGCGCCATGTCGAGCATGCCTTCAGGACCGGAGGTGAGGATGTGATCGCCATCGGAACGGATATAGATGGCATCCCTGGAGCCCTTGAGGTTCAGTATCCTGACTGCTTTGATGTTCTCTTCGATAAGCTGAGGAAAAGTGGATTCTCTTCTTCTGTGATGGATAAGTTCATGCAGGGCAATGCGTTGAGAGTCTTTTCTGAGATAGAAAGCATTTCTTGATTCTGTTATTAAAATAACATTTTGTGAGAAAAGATATATTTTTGTTAGAAATTTCCCTCAAATTTATGAATAGGATTATTGCATTGTGATATATTCCGGCTATCCAAACAGTTCTAAGGAGTCGAATATGAAGAAATTCTTGGTTCTGATGCTTTTAGTCTTTATGTCGCTATCCCTCTTTGCAGGCGGAAGCCGCGAGAGTTCGACATCCGCCGGAAATGCCGTAGGGGGGCTCCGCTCCAGCCGCTGGCTCTAAGATCGTCCGTGTCGCTGCAGCCAACCCTCAGGTTGCGCTTGATCCGCAGCGCTATACGTACAGCATAGTCATGAAGATCACCGACAACATAACGGAGTCGCTTCTCCTGACTACAGAGGAAGGCCTTGAGCCTGTCCTCCTTACCGGCATGCCGGAGATATCTGAGGATCAGCTTGTATATAGCTTTGAGCTTCTTCCTGATGTTAAGTTCCATAATGGAGAGATACTTAAGTCATCTGATGTAAAGTACTCATACGAGAGGCTTATCAAGCTTGACAGGATGGCCAGCCTGCTTGCGAACGTGGTTGGTTATGATGAGATGATCGCAGGAACGGCAGATGAGCTTTCAGGCTTCATCATCATCGATGACACCCACTTCACGATTACGCTCAAGATGCCTTATGCTCCGTTCCTTTCGGTCCTTTCGACATCATACTGCGCAATCTATCCGGAAGCTGCATGCGAGGCTGCAGGAGATGACTGGGGCTTCACTGTCCTCTATGGTACAGGTCCTTTCAAGATGGACACCTATGGCCTCATGAACTGCATACCGAAGCTTGATGGTGATGACAAGGAGGACCTTAGCGTAATAAAGGGAACCGTCCCAAGCTTCGATGATATGCCGAAAGGCTGTGCTTTCTGCCCACGTTGCCAGGAAGCCATGGCTATATGTCATGAGCACATGCCGATCCTCGCGGACTTTGAGGGACGCAAGGTACGGTGCTTCAAATATACAGATAAATGGGAGGATGGCGATGAGTGAGTCTCCGCTTCTTGAAGTCAGGAATCTGAGGAAGTATTTCCCGGCAGAGTCCTCTGTGTTCTCAAGGAAGGGCTCTCCGATAAAGGCTGTTGAGGATGTCTCCTTCACTCTTGATGCAAGAGAGGCGCTGGGTGTCGTGGGTGAGTCAGGATGCGGCAAATCCACGATGGGACGGTCGGTGCTGCGTCTTATAGAGCCTACTTCTGGCACAGTCATGTTCAAAGGGCAGGATTTCACGAAAGCTGCGGGACCGGAGCTGAGGCGCATGCGGGCTGATATGCAGATAATATTCCAGGATCCGTATGCTTCGCTCAATCCGAGGATGACTGTAGGCGAGATAATATCTGAGCCCCTTGAGATAAAGAAGCGCTATAAGACTAAGGATGAGACCAGGGAACGTGTCCTTAAGGTGATGGAGGTCGTAGGACTCAATCCTAAGTACTACAACCGCTATCCTCATGAGTTCTCAGGAGGTCAGAGGCAGCGCATAGGAATAGCCCGTGCGATAGTCCTCGGACCATCACTTGTCGTGTGCGATGAGCCTGTCTCTGCCCTTGATGTATCCATACAGTCACAGGTTCTCAACCTTCTCAGGCAGCTCCAGTCCTCCATGGGCATAGCTTATATCTTCATATCCCATAGTCTGAGTGTCATAAAGCATATATCTGACAGGGTGATGGTTATGTATCTTGGCAGTGTGATGGAGGCTGCAGGCAAGGATGAGCTCTTTGCTTCTCCTTCTCATCCGTATACCAGGGCGCTTCTTTCTGCCATTCCTCTTCCGGAAAGGCACTCGAAAGATAAGCATCAGAGGATTATACTGCAAGGTGATCTTCCGAGCCCTGCGGATCCTCCTTCAGGCTGTGTGTTCCATACCAGATGCTATATGGCAGAGGATATATGCAGCAGGGAGGTCCCGGAGCTGAGGGATATCGGAAACGGGCATCTTGCCGCTTGCCATTTCTGTGACAGATGCAAAGCTTTTGGAGGTGATAGATCATGAAGATCACTGATATCAGGACACATAGGCTTGAGGTGCCATTGGCGCATCCTCTTCGTATTTCGCTCGGGATTGTCACGCATGCTATAAGCTGCCTCGTGGAAGTCGTGACAGATGATGGCATAATCGGATATGGTGAGGGCTCTCCCGGACCGCTGATCACAGGGGAGAACCTTGCAGGGACTGTCGCGACAGTAGAGATGCTCCGTGACAAGCTCATCGGGACAGATCCTCGTGATATCGAGGCTGTGAATGCTATCATGTCACGTTCTGTCGCATATGCCATGACTGCAAAGGCCGCCATTGATATCGCATGCCATGATATCCTCGGAAAGAGTGCAGGTCTTCCTCTATACAAGCTTCTTGGGGGATTCTCAGGCGAGATTGAGACCGATATGACTGTAGGCATAGATGAGCCGGGGAAGATGGCCGCTCTTGCAAAGAAGCATGCCGATGATGGTTTCGATACGATAAAGACAAAGGTCGGGACGTCTTTCTCCGATGATATTTCCCGTGTGAAGGCTATCAGGGAAGCTGTTGGTCCGGATGTGAAGATACGTCTTGATGCGAACCAGGCCTGGCATGGCAAGGAAGCTGTCAGGATAATAGAAAGACTTTCCGAGTATGATATAGAGCTCGTTGAGCAGCCTGTCCCCCGCTATGACTTCGATGGCCTGAAGTTCGTGACTGACAATAGTCCTGTGCCTATCATGGCAGATGAGGGGTGCTGGGACTCGAAGGATGCGCTCCGTCTGGTGTCTGAGCATGCTGTCGACCTTATAAACATAAAGCTCATGAAGTGCGGAGGGCTGCATGAAGCCATGAAGATAGTGCATATTGCAGAAGCTGCCGGAGTTGAGTGCATGCTGGGCTGCATGGCAGAGGAGAGCGGCATCGCGATAAACGCAGCGGCTTCTCTCGGGGCTGCTATGAAGAACATAACGAGGGCAGACCTTGACGCATCCTTCTCATTGGCGGAGCTTCCGTTCGATGGAGGGTTCTCGATCAAGGATACCCGCCATCTTATCCTCTCTGATGAGCCTGGGCTTGGGATTTCCGGGCTTAAGCCATGGGTGCTTTCATGACAGAAAAGGGATTAGGGGATCTTGAGTCCATCATCTCTGATGTGATGTCTGATGGCTCAGCCAGAGGGCTTGCTATCGGCATCACCGATGGCTCAGGGAGAATCCTGTACGAACGCTATTTCGGATACAGGGATGAGGAGAGGCGCCTTCCGATAGACCGTGATACGATCTTCGGCATGGCATCTGTCACGAAATCCTTTACCGCATTGTCCATCATGCAGATGCAGGCAGACGGGCTTCTTTCCGTGACAGATCCTGTCAGCAAGTACATTCCGGGATTTTCCGGGATGAACAATGGAGAGCCTGTGCTGATATGGCATCTGCTGTGCCATAGCGGTGGATATTTCCCTCTTCCTCGCATTGTCGTGGACAAGACCGCCAAGGAGATTGGAATAGAGGATACCCTGTCAGATGAGCTTATCTACCGTGATGATTTCGCGGACGAGGGGGTGAGGCTTGTCGCTTCCAGGCTTGATGCCCAGATCAGGTTTACAGGACGCCCAGGAGAGAGGCTCAGCTACTGCAATGATGGCTTCGGCCTCCTTTCTGATATCATCAGACGTCATTCTGGCTATGGTTCATTTGCATCTTATCTTGAGAACAGGATCCTAGGGCCGCTGAAGATGACCAGAAGCAATATAAGCTTTATCCGCAACACTCTCGATGACAACGCTGCTGTTCTTTATTCTCTTGAGGAAGGGAAGTGGCGTGCTGACAGGGATTATCAGAATGATGCGTTTGTGCTGCATGGAGGCGGAGCTCTCAAGTCAACGCTCTCTGATATGCTGAAGTATGCAGTCATGTACCTCAATGAAGGTGTCTCTGCAGATGGCATGAGGATCATAGATCGCTATTCAATCCATGAGATGGAGAAGCCGCGTCAGGTGATGAAGCCTGGCGTCTATTACGGCTACGGCCTTGAGTCAAGGATGATCGGCGATATGACTGTCATAGAGCATACGGGAAGCCTTCCCGGTGTCTCTTCCAGCTTCTCCTTCTCTCCTGAGGCACAGCTCGGAATAGTCGTCCTCTGCAATACGATGGATGTCGCGGTATCTGCAATCGCTGATGCTGCTATGAATGTCGCTCTAGGTCTTCCTGCCATCTCGCCACGGCCTTGGCATGCTGATAGGCAGTGGAGCGAAGAAGAGATGGCTGAGCTTGAAGGAAGCTATGTCTCTGGCGAAGGGGATAGCTTCATCCTCTCAAGGAGCAATGGAACCCTTGCAATGTCCCTTAACGGCAGCGATATCGGGCTGAAGGCCATATATCCCTGGCAAGGCATGGTGCGCAAGAAGTATTCAGATGTTTATCTCACTCCTATACGTGACGAGAATGGCAAGGTCTTTGCCGCTCAGTATGGAAGCCGGATATTCCCGAAGACAGGACCCTCTGCATGATGCGGAGGGCCTGTCCCAATATGAGTCTTTTCCCATCTGAATCGGTTGGATTTCTGGCCTAATCGGGTGAGAATCAGTTGATTGAAAATACTATCTTGTTGCAAT
>CASFMA010000117.1 GCA_949295675.1 uncultured Spirochaetales bacterium
CGCTTGAAATCAGCATAGCGCTTGCCAAGCTCCGCACCTGTCGCGGCATTGTCCTCCCTCACCTTCCTATGGATCTTCTGTATCTCCTTCTCGAGATCGGCTTCCTTCATATCAGGATGCTCTTCACGGAACTGCTTGTCCTTCTGGGTGACGCCCTCGGCGATCTTCGCGTTAAGCTGGGCTTCCTCCTTCCTTATCTCGTCAAGCTTCTCCTCTATCCTGCGGATGCGGTCCTCGCGGCTTCTGTCACGGCAGAACTCAATCCACTCCTCGCGTGTGGCGAAATCAGAGCGCTTCTTCCCCTCATAAAGCGGAGATGACTCATCAGGATATCCGCCAAGCTTGTTCAGCAGGTTCTCACGCAGCCTGAGAAGCTCCTTGTCAGCCTCCGGCGTATCACCTGCAAGGAGAGTGCGGCTCTTGAACTCGTTGTATTCCTTAATCTCCCTCGGAGTATCCTTGCCAAGCGGCTCCCTGTAATATGTATTGTATCTCTTCTGGACAGAGAGGAACTCCTTGAGCTCCTCTGTCGAGAGAGTCTCTTCGGTATCCTCTTCTATCTTTGAGTTCATCTTGTCTATGACAGATGAGAAGAACGAGATAAGTATCCCGCTTTCCCTTATCACGGACTGGACGATCTTAGCCCCCTTCTCCATCTGCATTGCAAGCTCTACTTCCTGCTCTCCGGTAAGAAGGTTCTCGTTGCCTATCTCCTTGAGATAGAGCCTTATCGGATCATCCTGGCTTGCATCAAAGCGGGCCTGCTGATGGCCTTTATGCTCAGATGTGCTTTCAGAGAATGATGAGATATCGATAAAACGTTCCGCAGAGGTCTCAGAGTCATCATCGGTGCCTTTCCACTCATTGATGTTCTCCTCATCCTCCTCATCATCCTCTTCCTCTTCTTCATCATCATCGTCATCCGAAGAACGCTTCGCCCTATCTCCGTCCTCGTCATCGTCCTCGTCATCATCTTCATCTTCGATATCTTTCAGATCGTCATCAGTCGGTCCATCGTCCTCATCTTCGACATCTTCCTCGTCATCTGCGAAGGAGTCATCGAAAGCCTCCAGATCTTCCTCGCTGGGCTCATCCATGAAATCCGGATCCGAGTCCTCGGACTCTGTATACTGGACGCCGTCCTCCTTGAGCATCTCGATAACCGTATCGAGGTCAATCGGCGCATCCTTATGCTTCTTCATCTCAGATACTATATCAAGAAGCGTAACGACACCCTGCTCCTTGGCTATCTGCAAGAGAGCTTTGTAGAATGAAGTGTTCCTAAGATCCTGTTCTGCCATCAATCCTTATCCTCTTTGGCTGTGCGTCCGTAAAGCACGGCCTTAAGATCTGCAATCTGCCTGTCCAGTTCAGCCTTGCGTCCAAGCGCCTCGGTTATCTGCTCAGAATCAAGCGAGTCCGAGAAAGACCTTAACTGGTTGGATAGTACCAAGCGCTGCTCTTCCAATCCTCGGAGGGCTATTCTGTCCGCAGCTTCGTCAAGGGCGCTTACCTTACCGGTTCTGTACTCATCGAGCACAAAGGAAGTGGCCACATCATTTCTTACCCTCTCATCGGTTATGAGCGACAGGAAAAGCTCGTTGCCTGAAATCTCATTGCGCATGGCATTCTCAAGTGCCATGTATATGATCTGCGCCTCCCTGTCCCGAAGATCGCCAAAGCTGATCCTGGAGCGGTACTGCCTAAAAAGATCCCTGTGGTTAGCAAGAAAGAGCATCGCGTAGAGATCTATGCTTACAGCGGCGCTGTTGAATTTCCTCACCGGGCCCTCTGATGGGCCTGCTGCCTCCTCCTTCCTTGGAGCCCTCCCTTTGGGAGAGTTCACCATGTCTTCCCGTATCGTCTCTTCGGGAACGGAAAGATAAGTGCTCAGAGCGAGTATATAAGACTCCCTCTCCACATTGGATTCCGTACTCAGCAGAAACGGTGAGATTGCCCGCACAAAGCCAGACTTTCCCCTAGGCGTTCTGATATCATAACTTTTTGCCGTATTGTTTACAAGATAGTCAAATGCACTATCAGACGCACTGAAGTCATCCCTGAGGGCCTTTTCACCCTCTTTCTCGATGATCTCCGAAGCGTCCTTTCCCAGCGACAGCCTATGGATATGGCACTCAAGCCCCTTCGGGTGGATTATCGAGATAGCCTTCACTGTCGCCTTCTCGCCTGCCCCGTCACTGTCAAAGAGAAGATCTATGCGGTCTGTATAGCGGGAAAGGAGATCGGCCTGCTCCTCTGTGAACGAAGTGCCAAGAGGGGCAACTGCGGAGCTGAGGCCAGCCTGGTGCATCGACACGACATCGAAGTTCCCCTCCACGAGGATCGCCGGTGAAGTCCCGGCCTTGAGGGTGTCCAGTGCCTCATAGATGCCGAAGCAGTTGTGTCTTTTCGAATATACCGGCGTCTCAGGCGAATTGACGTACTTGGGCGCATTCTCACGGCCTGAGAGATCCCTTCCTGAAAAAGCAATGGTCTTCCCCTGACGGTTGCGCACGGGGAATATAAGCCTATCTGCGAAGAGAGGATAAGGATAATGGTTCTGCGAGAACAGCCCTGACTTGCGGAGCATCTCATCAGAGTAGCCCTTGCTGGAAAGGAATGAATGCAGCCATGAAGTATCGGCAGGGGCATAGCCAAGCTGGAAGCGCTCTATCATCTCATCTGAGATCTTCCTTTTCCTCAGATACTCAAGCCCCTTCCTTCCGATATCTGTCTTCATGAGCATGTGGTGAAATGTTCCCTGCAGGCGCTGATTGAGCTCCAGCAGTACCTCTCCCTCGCTTCTTTCCCTGCTATCCTTGCCTTTCTCCTTCTGCAGCTCAACGCCGGCCTTGTCGGCAAGGAACTCAACAGCCTCGGAAAAGCCCATATGCTCCATCTTCTCGACAAACGTGAACATATCCCCGGATTCGCCGCAGCCAAAGCAGTGGTAGAAACCATCCTTGTCATTTATGGAGAATGACGGCGTCCTCTCGTTTCCGCCGCCATGGAACGGACACTTGGCCCAGTGGCGGCCGCCTCTGTTGACAACCGGTATGAACCATTGCACGACCTCGCTCATCAGCAGGCGCGCCTTGATCGCATTTATCGTACTATCTGAATAAACAGGCAAAGCAGAACTCCAATAGAAATATAACAACGAAACGGCAGATAGTCACTCCTGCCAGATATCTTTTCCCTTCAGCACAATATATGGATTGCTCTCTGCAGAAGCTCTCCTTTCTATCTCCTCTTTTGGAATGACAGGCCCCTTGCCTATCCCGGGACAGGACCTTGCCTCTTTCTTCCAGCTTTCCTCTGACTCGATCACAGATGGCCAGAACGGATATGTACGGCACTGTACAGGACGTGCCTGGTAGATTGAGCAGCCTTCCTTCGTGAGGAATATGCAGTCATAGTTCTCCTTCTCCCTGAGCGAGATCATGGAAAATGTGCCGAAGTCTATCACGCGGCAATAAACAGAGATGAAATCGCGTGGAGAAAGAGCCGTAGCGTTCGCGCCGTTTATTATGTCCTCTCTGGAAAGATAGACATATCCAGGCTCTGAAGAGCAGCAGTAAAGGCATCTCTGGCATTCAAACCTCAGCCCGCTGCCATAAAAGCATCCAGCCATGGAAAAGCCTCCTTTATTCAGTCTGAAAGATTTCAATACTATATATCTGCGAGGAAAGTTACAACATATGGAGGCTGCTGTATGGTAAGATAGTGACATGGATATCCTCATAACATATTCAACTGTCTACGGAGCCTCCGCATATTACGCAGGACTCCTTGCCTCAGAGCTTGGGACGGAAGCACACGACCTGGATGATGCCGCTGTCGCCGATGCAGATATCCTCGTGCATTTCGCTGGCCTCTATGCCGGGAGCATAAACGGACTGAGGAAGGCTGTGTCGCGACTTCCTGAAGACCGTGTGCTCATACTCTGCACAGTGGGGCTCGCAGATCCTGGCAAGGAAAGCACGGCGGAGGAGATCAGGAGAATCGCAGGGCGTGTGCTTAAAGGACGGAGGTGCACGATATTCAGCCTCAGGGGAGATATGGACTACAGCAGGCTCACGCCAAAGCACAGGGCCATGATGTGGGCGCTGGTGAGGATGCTCAAGGCAAGGCGCGAGAGAAGCGAAGAGGATGAGGCCCTGATAGCCACATACGGCGGCAAGCTGGACTTCAAGGATCCCTCAGCGATCATCCCGGTAATAGAGCATATAAGAAGCATCACCCATTGAGAAAAAGAAAAAAGCCACGTACATAAGCTGCTGCTTCGCACATGGCTGAGTGGAGAGAGAAGGATTCGGACCTTCGAAGGCTAAGCCAACAGATTTACAGTCTGCCCCCTTTGACCGCTCGGGAACCTCTCCATTGAACGCTGATATTTAACAGTAAAGTCGAACAAGAGTCAATATACTTTTTGAACTTTTTTGCAAACAATATTCTATCTGCTTTGTTCAGAAAGAATTATTCTTCATTTTTTCTTTCATTCTCTCCCTGACGGGCTCAGGCACCATAGGAGAGAAGTCCGCTCCGAACCTGGCCATCTCCTTTATCTGGGACGATCTGATTATGAAGTACTTAGGATCTGTCGGTATGAAAAGGACATCGATATCCGGGTTGAGCATCTTGTTGGTCATCGCAAGCTCGAACTCATACGAGAAATCGGCCATAGCCCTCACGCCGCGGATTATCACATCGACACCATGCTCAGAGGCAAAGTCAACTGTAAGCCCCTGGTATATCATGACACGCATATTCCCCACATCAGGAAGAGACTCCTCGATCATCTCTTTGCGCTCATCTGCCGTGAACATGCACTTCTTGGCGATATTGTCAGCAACGACGACATACAGCTCGTCGAAGATGGCAGCGGCCCGCCTTATTATGTTTATATGTCCCATGGTAGGCGGATCGAATGATCCAGGGAACATTGCTCTCTTCATCAGCCCTTCAATCCTTCGACATAGTCTTTCATGCCCTTGTATCGCTCGGGGCTCTCATATTGTATCCTGCGGACTATTGAGGGCTTTCCCTCATCATCCCTGGCGATGACTCCGAACGCTCCAGAGCCTATATAGGACAGGCTCTCGCCCTCACCCAGCCTCTCGCTCTCCCTGATATGAGCCAGGACACAGTCAAAATGGGCATAGCCGCCCTCCGGCGTTGAAAGCGAGGATGCTATGCCATCAATAGCTGTCCCGCAATACTGGCACACAGGATGGGGCTCAATGACACGTCTGGGCTCATCCACCGGAATTGATGAATGGTGCTGTCTGGGGCGCAAGACCCCGGCAACCTGGTTAAGCGTCGAGAATCCGGAGATAGCTTCCTTCTTGCGTCTCTGCTTCCCCTTTTCAGTGCTGCTTCTCTGCTTCCTGCCGTTCTTCTTCATAGCTAGATTCTAGCAAAGGCATGGGATGTTGCAAAGACCGCAGGATGAAAAAAGGCCTCACCTGAAGTGAAGCCTCTGGGTCCGTCAAGCATTCTTCTTGACGATAAGCTCTGGAACCTTTGCAGCCTTTCCGACACGCGAGCGGAGGTAATAAAGCTTTGCCCTCCTGACACGTCCGCGGCGTACAACATCGATCTTCTCGATGCGTGGGGAGTGGAGAGGGAAGATCCTCTCGACACCGACTCCGTAGCTGATCTTCCTGACTACGAATGTCTTCCTTATGCCTGTGTTGTTCTTTGCAATCACAATGCCCTCGAAAACCTGGATCCTTTCCGTTGCGCCCTCGACGATCTTGAATGAAACGCGAACAGTATCGCCGACGTTGAAATTCTCAGCATTCTCCTTGATCTGCTTAGCTTCTATAGCTCTGATAATGTCCATCTCTGACAAGTCCCCTTATCATTATTCAGTATCTTCAATAAAGTTCTTCGCTCCTCGATGCTGAGAGAGGCATCAGAGAGCAGATCTGGCCGGTTGAGC
>CASFMA010000118.1 GCA_949295675.1 uncultured Spirochaetales bacterium
GCGCCTTTCCTTCCCATCGCTCCCAATCAGGGCATACTGATGGTTCATGTCAAAGGTCGCGCTAAGCGAGCCATCTATGTACATGAGGATCTGGGGATTATCCGTATTCCATATGTTGGTATCACCGGTGGAGAGGAAGACTCCTGTCTTCTTCCCTTCGATACAGGGAACAACAGCGTCAAACCAATAATGGGAATCAGGAGCGCCCCATCTTCCGTTCCTATCGAAAGGACGCCATCCCTCATCGCCTATCTCAACGCGCTCGGATAGCGAATAGGTCGCATCCTTTATCCTTATGCCATCAACCGGCTCCCTTAGCTCGAATATCTCCGATTCAAGATATCTTATGAAAGCAAGTATCCTGTTCTTCCTATCTACCATAGCTGGGATGATAGCATAAAAGGGATTCCTTAACTTTCTGCAAAGCTGCCCTATCTCGAAAGAAACTGAGGATCAAGAATGAAATCGTAGATTTCTGCAACGGATTTTTGCAACATGTTGCACTTTTCCTTTCTGAAATCGGATTTTCCCAGGAAGTGATTGGATTTCAGGCTGAATAAAAGACTAAATTTATGTGCATCAAGGCCTGATACAAAACACAGTATCAACTATATCTGCTTATAATACATGAACCCAGAGCAGGACTATCTTACAAACCTGAAGTGAATAAAAAACCCCACACCCGGTAAAAGGAGGTAAACGGTTTGTGGGGAACAAAAGGAGGTTAGAATGGAAGTGCTATTGCTTCCACTTTCAGCCAGTAATATATCGAAATGAGAGAAGAATGAAAAGTACTTTTTCAAAAATTTTCAGACTTTTTTGAAACATTATTCCATTTTATCAAAGCCTGAATTGTACAAATCTTGATAACTATTTATATATCCAGCAATTACAATCAGCGACATAAATAAATCCAAATGATTCGGCAATATAATCTTAACTTCCATGGAACAAAATATATGATAATCGAATATCCTTTCCTTCTATCGATATAAGGCTCCATCTCTGCAAGCAGCAGACATCCTCTTCGATATATGAAGGCTCAAGATGAAGGTTCTTCCAAGGCATATAGAGAGCATTGCCGATCGCAAATGAAAGAGCAGCTGATGTCATTCAAATGGAACAAGAAACCATCATTCAATCATATGACATCAGCTGCATCTGCATATTCCCCAAGATCCCTGAATGATAAGGAGATCCTGAGCAGTTCATTCAGCATCCTGCCAAGCTGCGATAGCCTGACAGTGAATGCCTGTTCTTTCTGCCCATCAGTTCTTCATGGAGAACGGCTGGCGCGTGTTCTCAAGAACATCCCTCCAGAGAGAACCTTCTATATCGACATGGCTTCTTCTGGATACTGCGACCTTGATAGGCACGTATACGTACTGGTTGTTCACAAGAGATGCTATGCACTGCGTCTTTCCTGCCATGGCAGCATGCACAGCATGCGCGCCGATTCTGGCGCAGTAGATCGAATCATAGCTGTTTGCAGGGGCTGAACGTACGATATAGGATGGATCAATATACTTGATTGACGTGGAGATACCCTGCTCTGAGAAAAACTCCTTCATCTTGTTCTTCAGGAAGATCCCGATATCATGGTACTTCACGTTTCCGGAAGCGTCGACCTCACCTGTAGGAGGAGCGAACTCCTGGCCGGCACCTTCCGCAACAAGTATCACAGCATGCCCTCTTTCCTCTATCCTCCTCTTCACATTCTCAAGAAGACCATTCGGTCCCTCAAGATCGAACGGGGACTCAGGTATAAGGCAGAAATTTACATCTGACTGCGCCAGTGATGTGTGGGCAGCAATGAAGCCGGATTCCCTTCCCATGACCTTCACAAGACCGATTCCGTTTATTGCGCCCTTGGCCTCGACATGCGCGCCGCGCACGACAGGAACAGCGGTTGAGACAGCTGTGTCAAAGCCGAAAGATGAATCGATGAAGGAAAGATCATTATCGATGGTCTTAGGGACACCGACAACGGCAATCTTAAGACCTCTTCTCTTGATTTCCTCTCCGATATCATAAGCACCGCGGAGCGTACCATCACCGCCGATCGCGATAAGGATGTTTATATTCAGGCGCTCAAGGCTGTCCACGATCTCCTCAACCTGCTTTCCACCACCTCTGGCAGATCCAAGGATCGTACCACCCTTCTCCTGTATCTCATCAACGACATCAGGATTCAGGTCTATGATCGGCCATGGAGAGTTCTCAAGAAGGCCAAGATAGCCATACTGTATGCCTGAGATCCTCCTGACACCATATCTATACCAGAAACAGCGGACGACAGAACGTATCACGTTATTGAGCCCCGGGCAAATACCGCCGCATGTGCAGATTGCCGCATGCACATGTGAAGGGTTGAAGTAAATCTTCTCCCTTGGACCTGCAAGCTCAAGCGTATCCGAATTAAGAGGGCGCACAGTCCCATCTACTTCCTCTGCTGTTATCGTATAGAGGATCCGGTCTGAATCCTTTACGTAATCGGCCAGTCCGTCTCCACCTCTTTTTGACATGCGGATAGGAGAGCTAAGCTTTGGCTCCCCTAGCCTGTCAATCGTGAAATCATACTGCTGCTGCTTCGAGACCGCGCTCATCTGACAACCTCCAATCTCATGCTCTCATCCATGAATTTCCTGAATCTGTCCTCAGCTGCCGCCTTGACATCATCCTGGAATCCTTTATAGAGCTTCATATACTCAATCGCGAAAGGCGTAAGCTCCGCACCCTTATGCTCAGCCCCGCCTTTCTTCCTATCGATCATAGGACGGCCCAATGCCTTCTCAAGATTATCAAGCATTGTGCGGGCCTTCGTGTAGGAAAGCCCCATCCTCTGCGAAGCGGCAAGCAAGGAACCTGTCTCCATGATCCCCTCAAGAAGCCAGAGGACACCCGCCCCCATGAACTTCTCCCCTTCATCATTGAGGATGTAAAGCTTCGTGCTCAGCTCCATAGCTCTCCTGCCGCCTTATACACAGTATCCACAACATCATCGAGTCCTTCAAGCTCAACAGAGCAATAAGCAAGACGAAGCGTGCGGCCCATGATGTTGATAGCCCCTATCTGATACTTATCAAGAAGATGCTTCCTGAGCTCCTCCGCATCATGTCCTTTCGTGTCAAATGCCATGAAATAGCCAGAGTTGAATGGATAAGGGGCAAGAACAGTATCATCTGAGTGTCTTGAGACCGCCTTATGCACAGCACTGTAGCGCTTCTGCATCTCCTCGAAAAGAGCAGCCTTGTCCTCTTCCCTGGTCTTTCCAGCCTTCATGGCCTTGAGAAGCAGGCTCTGTCCCGGCCTGTCGCAGTTGGAGACAGTGCATCTGATGGCGCCAAGTGTCTTCTTCTGCAGGGCATCGATATGCTCATCAGTGAAGTTCTTCGAAGCGTATGTGATAAAGCCGATCCTGAAGCCCCAGACCATCTCTTCCTTCGTGGCAGCATCGCCCTTCACCGCGAATATATTCTCATGGGCATCTGCCAGATAGGCAAAAAGCGACTCTTTCTCCGTGCTGTCCTCGAAGAACAGGCCGAAGTACGCATCATCGGAGATCACAAGGACCTTCTTTCCTGTATCCGCGACGCTCTTTATAGCCTCCACGATCGCCAACGCCTCTTCCTTTGATGGAGTATAGCCCGTAGGGTTGTTCGGGAAGTTCAGGATGATCCTGGCTGTGCTTCCGCATGTGCCCATGAGAGCTTCCTTCATCCCGCCTACATTGAAATGCCCATTCTCATCATAGAACCTGAAAAGCTTGAGTCTGGCGCCTGCAAGATCTGTGAATATAAGATCGTAATTATCCCAGAAAAGATCAGGGCACACCACCTCATCACCAGGCGAGACGAAAAGCTGCGCAATGAGGCTGATCGTATGGGTCAGGCCGCCTGTAACGATAGGGGTTGATGTCTTCTTGCCTTTAAGGCTTGGGTTCTTTGCCTCCATATCAGCTTTCCAGAGGGCCCTGAGTTCCTTGTCCCCGCCGCCTGGCGCATAAGAGAAGATCTGAGATGGCTTGAAAACCCCATCCTTGAAAGATGAGTAGATATCAGAAAGATAGAAAGGCTCGCCATGGCTTGTAGCTAGGCCAACCGTGGCATTGTACCTCTTAGCCTTCTCCTTTGCCTCGTCGCTCTGTGCGACAATACCCTTTGGGAAATACATCCTCTTCCCGACTTCAGAGAGAAAAGGATACGCACATGAATCCTCAAGCGTTGCATTCAGCTGTACAGCGAGTTCATTCATCAATAGTAATCTCCTACATCACCCCTTATAAACTATTGACCCGATTTAGAAAAGCAGTAGTTGCCCGCCGTCATCCGGCACATCATGGCCCTTGCTGCCGATCATGGAAAGGAATTCATCTTCGCCGACGATCTTCACGCCAAGCCTCTCAGCATCAGCACGCTTGCTTCCTCCCCCCTCTCCAGCCAGGAGATGCGTTGTCCTTGAAGTGACCGATGAGACTGTGCGTCCCCCTCTCTTCTCTATCTCCTTCAGGGCCTTGCTTCTGGGGTTGAAGGCCTTGAACGATCCAGTTATGCACCATACCTCGCCAGCGAAGATCTGCTCAGCCACCTCGTCCACATCCTTTTCCGCAGCCAGATGAAGACCTGCAGCGCGCAGAGCTTCAATTGTGCACAGCAGCTCAGGCGACCTGAAAGCCTTGATTATATTCTCAGCCGTAGTCTCACCTATTCCTGCAATCGAGACGAAAGGCGCAGTATCTCCCTTTCCTGAAGCATCTATGAGCTTGTCGATCGTATCAAAGCCGCCTGAGATCAGCATCTCGGCGCCTTTCTTGCCGATCTCAGCAACGCCAAGAGAGGAGAGGACTGTTGAGAATGGCCTTCCCAGGCTCTCCTTTATGCCGTTCTGCAGAATGCTTATGGTCTTATCGCCTATCCCCGGAAGGCCAGAGGCCGCTGAGAAGTCAGCTGTGTATATATCCTCGATGTTCCTAAGAAGGCCAGCATCATAGAAAATGGCGACTGTCTTCGGCCCTAGCGTATCTATATCCATCTGGTCGGATGACGCGAAGTATGATATACGCCCCTTGACCTGGTCCGGGCAGCGATAGTTCGGACAGTACTGCAGGCCGCCGACCTGCACGATCTCCGTCCCGCAGCATGGGCACGTGGCAGGAAGCTTGTATGTCGTATTGCCATCCTCGTTCTTGTCTATGACAGATTCGACAGCAGGGATGACATCTCCACGCTTCGAGATTGAAACGGTGTCTCCGATCGCGAGCTCAAGCTCATTTATATATTCCTGATTATGGAGAGTGGCCCTCCTTATGGTAGATCCGCCCAGCTTCGTCGGGGATATCTCCGCAACAGGCGTGATGCGTCCCGTGCGGCCTACCTGCACGGTTATCCCCAAAAGCCTTGCCTCAGCCTGCGGGGATTCGAACTTGTATGCAATAGCCCAGCGGGGGTGATGCTCCGTATAGCCAAGACGGTCACGGACATCAAGCTCATTTATCTTGAACACAAGGCCATCTATCTCATAAGGAAGGGAACTGCGCTCAGATGTTTTCTTCTTTATATATGAATCAATCTCCCTGAACGCATAGGCATCGCCTTCAAGCCCTGCACCGCGGAGCTTCCTTCCAGCCTCTTCCTTCGTCTCCGCGAAGAACGCAAGATGAGGATTTATATTGAAGCCAAGCCTCTTCAGTGTCGAGAGTATCGTTATATGATCCAGCGGCGTCTCCTGCCTGTCGCTCCAGAACCCCTCATAGCAGAATATATCCATAGGTACGAGGCGGGCCTCGCTGCTCTTCTGCCGCCGTATCGCACCTGCCGTAAGGTTGCGCGGATTAGCAGCTCTCTTCGCCTCATCGTTCTCAGCAGCATTGAGACGCTCGAAATCTGCCTTGTGCAGGAATACCTCTCCCCTTACCGCGATATCCACAGGTTCCGCAAGCTTAAGCGGCACCGAACGGATCGTCATGACGTTTGCCGTCACATCGTTGCCGATCTCCCCGTTCCCTCTGGTGACTGCGCGCACAAGGATACCTTTCTCGTAGTAAAGGACCATTGAGATCCCATCTATCTTCTCCTCTGCCGCGAACGACAGCATCCCCCCTTCCTTCTCTATGCTCCGGGAGAAGAAATCAAGGACAGCCTCATCTGAGTACGCCTTATCAAGCGACAGCACGGGAATCGTGTGGCGCACCTCCGGGAAATCGTTTGTGAGATCAGAACCTACCCGCAGCGTAGGGGAATCTGGGTGCATAAGCTCCGGATGCTCTTTCTCAAGCATCGAAAGCCTGTCGGAAAGCCTGTCATACTCACTGTCCGGCACCAGTGATATACCCTCTTTATAGTACTTGTCCTGATAGACCTTCAGCTCGTTTGTAAGCCTATCTATCTCTTCCTTTGCGTTCATTGCCTTAGCATATCACACGAAGTGGTTAATGTAATATTCATTGTACACAAACATGGAATTAATAAGTACCATTGAAAATAGCCAAGGAGGCTATATGAAGAAACTTTCTGTCATAGCAGCGACACTGCTGATCGCGCTCTCGCCAATCATGGCTGATACGCATATCACAGTGCTCGGCACATCTGATCTTCATGGGAATATATGGGGTTTTTCCTATGAGGACAGCAAGGAAACAGACAACAATGGCATGGCCAGGCTCTACACGTATATCGAGGGAGTGAGGGAGGAGAACCCAGACACCGTCCTGATAGATGCCGGCGATGACATCCAGGGGACGATCATGACCGATGACATATACAACAAGTCCCCTGAGGAGGAGCATCCTGTCATAGCGGCGATGAACATGATGGGCTACGACGCGATGACGCTTGGCAACCATGAGTTCAACTGGGGCACAGGCACGGCGTCCTCGATACTCTCCCAGGCGGCCTTCCCTGTGCTTGCCGCGAACGTGAGGACTGCGGACGGGTCGTACGCGAC
>CASFMA010000119.1 GCA_949295675.1 uncultured Spirochaetales bacterium
TCCCAACGAGAAGAAGTCCCATCTGAACTGCTGCGTGAACTCATACTCGATATCGGCAAATCCGCCCAGCGACGGATAGAACGCCGAATGCACGTTGAAGACATGCTCTATCGTGCTGCCGACGCGCATATCATACTCAAGGGAAAGGTCAATGCGCTCATTTCCCTGCAGCCGCGCCCACAGCGAGAAGTCCGATATCGACATCTCAGCCTCGAAGTTATATGGCACCGACGTCGAAAGGCTCTCACGATAACCTCCCGCGATACCGGCACTGAACGAAGCCGCACCGAGCGTCAGCGATGACAAGGCGACTGCGATGATCATTAATATACGACAGAGACTCTTCACAGGGGAATATTACCATCTGCACACTATTTTGTCATTCTTAAAGGCCTAGGCTGGCCGAAGCGAAGATGGATCACCATCGCCTCCCCTCTGATGATCTTAGATGGCTACGAACAGAAGGGATTTGATCCTCTCCCTTGAAAAGTAATCCATAAAGTATTACTTCATAGATATGAAATATGAAGTCCGGATGTCAGCAAGATTCGATAAGGCCATAAGGCAGATGCCAGCAACTCCTTATAGGCTTTTCAATGACATAAAGGCTTCGGGACCGGTGCAGCCTGGATACCATAACTACAGCAAGCTCGGTAAGAATACCTATCATTGCCATCTTGCATATCGATGGGTTGCCTGCTGGAGAAATGAGAAAGGAAAGCTGATCGTGGAGGTAGAGTATGTTGGTAGTCGTGAGAAGGCCCCATACTGAATTCAGTCTGAATGGGGACGTTCCTAGAAAGCTTATTCAGAGCCTTATCTCCGAATATGGCCCTGACAACGTGAAGATTGAAGAAGACGATATGATGAATGTCGAAGATATGGAATGGTATAAGGAGGAAGCTGCGGATGACAGCCCAGGCAAGGCTCTCAGATTCTATCGCAGGCTGAAAGGACTTACTCAGCCTGAGCTTGCAGCGATGCTTGGAACCACAAAGCAGTTCATCTCCAATCTTGAGAATAACAGAAAGCCGATCAGCCGAATGATGGCAAAGAAGCTCTCTGGGATCTTCAATGTTCCCGCTTCAAGGTTCATCTGAGCAGTAAATTCCGCAATTAAAGCAGCTATGGCCTTGATACAGCCTGCCCTGCCCCTGTTTCCGGGCCACATGCTTAAGACGTATCCTCACCTTGCTGATATCCTAAGCCTGAATACCAGCTTAGCAAAATAGCCACATCCAATCTTGGCAAAGAGCGGACATTCAAGGCCAATACGGACTTGGCATCAAGGCACAATCCGTCAGCTCTCCTACCTAAGTCACTTCAAGGGAACGGCTTGCCTGTCCCCTTCTATGAACGTTATGTTCTCATAATAATCCTCAAGCCTGATATATCTGCCACCATTCTCTGCGAATTTCCTCAGATATCTGTTACAGGCCGCATCCCATGAATACACCTCAAACTTCCAGCCCTTGCCAGCAAGCCTAATCGCATCGGACAAGAATCCCTCCCCCTTATTCAGCCCAGCACCATCACCCGTGAGCAGGGCTATAGTATCAGGAACCGGATGATCCAATGCCAGTCTGAGAAGCGCCAGCTGCAGCACATGGTCAGTTGTATCAGCTTCCCCATCCGTCATGCTGGGGGAAGCAATGATGGAGTTATTCCCAGCCTCTTGACCGCATTCCATAATGCATCATTCTTCGGTGGCACGCTACCTGAAAAGTAGATCTCATCTATATCCCTGCCATTCACTACTAGATCAAGAAGCCCCTTGAAGTATGTGCGGTAGCGCGAAGGATCAGCACCAGGCTCCTTGAGAGGCAGCACCTGATTCAGTCAGGCGTAATGTATGTTCGAGTTATCCCAGAATATATACATAGTAATCCACCTCTGAACAAAGATGGGCTGTCCCCGCACAAGCTAAGAGACAGCCCGTTTATAAACTTTCGGAAGATCAAGGTCGCCCATGATCCTCATTCCTGATCCAATGGGCCGCGTCCGCTCAGGCTAAGACACGGCCCGTTCATCAATAATCCTGGAAGATCTGGAAACTCTCGTTTGCCAAATCGAATTCCCTTATTTAATTGGTGATATCGTTGATATCGTCAGT
>CASFMA010000120.1 GCA_949295675.1 uncultured Spirochaetales bacterium
TGTCGAGGTATATGCAACGACTCTTCATTATGCGCCATGCCATACAGATGGCTCGAAAGGCTTCCGTGTCGTGATAGTCCTCCCGAAAGGCACTAATACTGCAATGCCTGATGTGGGGGATGCCAGAAACGGAGAGGAGAAGCTTCTCTGGGCCAGGAATAAGTGGCTTATAGCGCATAAGGATACAAGCGAGGCTGCCTCAGGTGCATATGTCGGCATCGATGGGGAGAATATAGATATCGAAGCGCTTCTTTAGCTGTCTCCGCTATTTGCCTTATCTTCATGCCGCAGCTTGAGCGTGGTTACCTTTGGTTCCATGACTCTGAAAGCGTACGGTCGGCTTTTGCAAGGAGGATGCAGAGTATTTCTGCTTCCTCTTTTGAAAGTCCAGATGTAAGCATGTCCTCAGCTTCCAGCCTGTCATTGACTGCGCTTCTGCAGAGTTCGAGGCCTTCCTCTGTAAGCTCAGCAATCCTTACTCTCCTGTCATCCTTGCTCACAGAAAGCCTTACCAGCCCTCTTTCCTCAAGCTTCTTGACCGTTCCGAAGATCGTTGATTGCGGAGAGATCAGCCTGGCTTCGATCATCTTCAGCTCAAGGCTGAGTGCCGGGACACTGTAGGCGCAGGGCAGGCAGACGGCTTTGCTGCCGCCTGCTTGGCTTGCTTCTGTCATTCTCCAAGGCTGCGCATCGCTGTGAGTCTTGAGAATATGATGCAGACAGCTACACCCATTGCGCCTATCACGGCAAACAGCATTGCAGCTCCGGATCCTTTTCCGCATCCGAAGAGCCTGTTCAGAGAATTGATATGCAGATTTGCCATAAGGGGCTCGAATATGCTGTCCACGAGAATCCCTCCAGTCATATAACCAAGCGGTATCGTGAAGAACTGGAGCATGTTCCTTGCGGAATAGACTCTGCCCTGGATGGCAAGCGGGATATGGCTGCGCATCAGCGCATCGAGATTCGTGTTCATCACAGGGATGCAGATCCATCCGAGGAATGCACCGGCACACCATATGAGCGGGCTTCTTGAGAATGCCAGCATGAAGTTCTCGGTACTCATCGATATGAAGAGTGATGTGATGATCACCTTAACCCTGTTTCTGGGGGCTGGCATCATTGCCGCTATCATGCTTCCCACAAGCATCGCAGCTCCTGCTGATGCCTGGACGGCCGCAAGCGCATTCTCGTCCTCGAAGCTCAGCACCATGGCTGGAAGTGCTGCATTGTAGATTGAGGCTATGAAATTGATTGCGGAAAGGAACAGGATAACCTGGAGTATGCCTAAGTTCCTATGCAGAAATGCAAATGAGTCCTTAAGGCTTTCCCAAAGCCTGGCTTCTGTACTGTCTGCATCCGCAACATCTGGGATGTGGACGAGAAGGAGAAGGGAGAGGAATGCCGCTGTGAATGTCAAGAGATCGACAGCGATCACGCATGACAGTCCTCCGGCTGTGTACAATGCAGTTGCCATTACAGGCGAAGATAGCGTTATCACGCTGCTTGCCAGGGCATTGAGGCTTCCTGCCTTCTGGTATTTATCCGCTGGTGTGACGAGCGTTATGGCCACTTCGCTCGCTGGCTGCTGGAATGTCTGGCATATGCCTGTCACTGTGCTTGCCAGGTACAGGTGCCATAGCCTTAGATCTCCTTGCAGCCATATTGCTAGGATCGAGGCTGTACAGAGCGCTGCAGCTGAATCTGCTGATAGCATCAGCTTCTTCTTGTCCATTCTGTCTGTCAGCGATCCGACAGGCATGGATAAGAGGATGTACGGGACATATGATGATACCGTAAGCATCGCCGTGCTCAGTGCCGAGCCTGTCTCTTCATAGGCCCATAGCACCAGTGCGAACGGCGTAAGCGAAGACCCCAGGCGCGAAAGCGTCTGAGTCACCCATAACACTATGAAATTCCTGAAATTCTTTTCGTCTTTCATTGCTTTGCTCCTTGTCTGTTGCTTTGAAGCAAAGCCTGGCGGACTAGCTGTTCTTACGCTCCATGCGGCCGTCCGCTTCAGGCTTCGCAGGGAGCTGTTGCAATGCAGAGCATGATATCTATCCTTTTTCCTGCATGATATACATCGGCTCTGTTTTCGTCCATAGGAGTGAAGGAACCCGCTCCTGGGAGCGGGCCCTTGCCTTGATCCTGATCAGCTTTCCAATACCTCATGCAGCGCCTCTGCAACATTGACCATCGGCACGGTATCATCAGGCTCGTCTATTGTCGAGTAGGTGGAAGAGGACATCCTGTCATTGATGAGCTTCCTTGCGTCTGCTATTTTCCCATCTGCCCCATCGATGTCAGTTATATTGATCACCGCAAGGCTGAGATATGCAGTCGCATTGTCCGCACTCCTTGCTTCCGGGCAGGCGAATGAAGCGTCGATTATCGGGAATACCGAGTCCTCATCCGGGAAGATCTCAGGGTACAGGACAGGATTCTTCCATACCTTCAGCTTTGGCTGTCCTGCCCACAGCAGCAGAGCTCTTGTCCCGTTCTTCTCTATGATGATATAGTCATCGCCCATCTGCTCGACGGTGCAGCCTTCCATAAGATGCCATCTTTGTATATGGCTCTCTGGCATCCTGTTTCCCCGTTCGATCGAATCCCTTACAAGAAGGCCTTTATCCTTGGCATATGCGACCTCCCTGGTATGGCGGCAGAATGTGTAGGCTGTATGATATGCCTTGACATATGCGCCGCTCTCTGATTCCGTGAACGTCACTATCGGCGTATCAGGCCTGTATACTCCCCATTTATTGGAGTACATCGTGTCAGGCTGTATCGCCCTGCCATAGCACAGGACTGTGTTATGCGAGCCCATGTTATACATATAGCCTCTCTGCTCGCTGCCCATCCTTATGTTGTGGTAAAGCTTGCCTGTATAAGGCTCGCCGATCAGCTCTTCTCCCTTGAGGGTTATGCAGAGTGAAAGCATGTCCATATGATTGTGCCCGGTATATCCGCAGTTTCTTTTTGTTGACATGATAATATAATCCGAATCAGGATTATAATCATTCCTGAATACAGTGAAACCTGCTTCATCGTTTGCGTAGTTCAAAGGCGGCAGGTCCTTTTCCTCATATGGCCTTCCTTGCCGCTTTGCAAGGAGGCTTCTGCAGCCTTTCTCGTCTATCGAGAGAACTCCAAGGGAAAGTATGGGATCGATCATAGGCCCTCTGTTGTCGCCTATGGAGGGGTAACGCTCACCGGGTGAGGCGAGTGTTGCAAGGAGATTGAATGATCTTGCTATCCTCTCCGAGGCATCCTCATCGAGCAGCCTCTCGTTGTTCAGCCTTGCAAGTATTATGCCTCTTGATGTCATCTCGCCAAGCGCCGCGCCTGACCAATACGCGATGGAGTGCTCGCTGTAGCCTCCTGCCTTGTTGAAGTCCTCTAAGGTATGCCTCTGTACGATTGCGGCGCCTCTTTCCTTCATCGCGGCGAATTCCGGGATTTCCGGAAGCATGACACCGAGGATGAATGGCACAAGCCCTCTTTCCCAGAGATGATGGTTGTATGCTCTGTATGTATCCTTCTCGAATCGCTTGAACTGTATGCCCATGAACCATATCCGCTTTATGATCTCGAATGCGGTGCTGTATGGTATCTCATATACAAGCCTTGTATAGAACAGGCTGATATACACAAGGCAGAGCCAGCCGACGCTCATGACATCCCTGTCCTCGTCGAACTGGAACCGGTTCGCAGATGGCGATGTGTCGACAATCTGCAGCGGGTAGGTCTCAAAGAACCTCTGGAGCACTTCCTCGAACTTCCTGACGTACTTCATATCACCTGTCTCATGATAAGCTACTGCCATATATTCAAAGTGCTGGCCTCGTACGAACATATCAAGGGAGTGCCGATGCCTCTTGCCCTGGTCTTCGAGGAAGTTGAAGTGGATCATATCCTCCATGTTCTGCCCAAGATAGACCTCACCGCGGCCTTTGCCTGGCAGCACATATGTATTCCCAAGCATCTTATCGGCGCCATATAGGCAGAATTCCTTCAGAGATCCATTGAGCCCGAGCGCAGCCTGGAAGAAGTATGGATTAGAATCTGTGTCGATAGGCCTGAGCGGAAGCTCCCTGTAGTCATAGTAATATCTAGGGGACTTCCTTTTCATCATATAGTCTATAAGCTCTTTCTTCGCCTGATCCACATCTCCTTTGCCGTAGGCTGCCCTGACAAGCTCCAGCCCTGGCCTTGTGAGATCAAAGGCTTTGAATACATCATCATCCGTGACATCTCGTTCATAGGTCGGAATATCCATATCGTTCAAACCTCCTTTATTTCGACCGTGGTCTTCAAATCTCTATGCACGACAGCGTATGACCTGCCATTGAAGCAGAATGAAGCGGATATGCTGCTCTCTTCCGCGTCCAGGCGGAGAGGAATAGGGGAGACTATATCCTCACCTGACTTGAACGGGACAAGCAGGGCAGCATGCACTGTATATCCATGCCCTGCCTTTCCTGTGTTGAACCTGACAATCATTGAGTCATGCCATACATCATTGTCTGTCGATATCTTCCCTGAGATTATCTCTGTCCCAGCGCAATCTCCGCTTGATGCTATCAGGACATTTGGCTTTCCTGGGCTATAAGATGCTATGCAGTTCATGCCGACCATCCTGATCTGCGGGGAGTTGATATGGAATGTCGACTGCATCGTGTCTCCATCGGCCATTCCGGACGCCGCATCAATCACGAGAAGCATGCGTCTGTCTATAAGCGAGAGCATGCGGCGCATCCTGACAGGTTCATAGTTCATATGTTCCGATATGACTGTCATGCAGCTGTCATCATCCTGTACCGCGATTATATCGCCAGGCTTCTGCTTGCCGTACTTCCAGCTGGCTATGTACTGCCAGGCGTCTTTATGGTTGATCATCGCGCAGTTGTGCCAGCCCGTGCTCTTGAAATGGTATCTGTCGATGCTGTCCTTATATGTGTAGATACCGGGATCTGAGACAAGCGGCTCTCCGTATGCCATGAAGTCAAACCCTCCTGGATCCATATGGGCATGGTTGTTCTTTATCGGCGTCCTGCATGCTGTCATCACGGCTGCTGCGTCTTTTTCCCATCCTGTACGGATGAAGGCCTGCTTCAGCTCCTTGTCCCATTCGACGCATGGAAGCTCTGGCTTGAGAGGGTTTTCCGCCGCATATTCATAATCGATTCTCAGCTTCTCAAGATCAGTGAAGCGCCATAGGTTGTCGCGCATGTCCTTCTCGATGATCCTTGCAGGGGAGAAGTATGCTGCGCTCTGCAGGTATTCCCTCTCTCCGGTTGCCATATAGCAGGCGATGGCTGCCAGCGACATCGTTTCCTTCTCCGCCGTATGGCTGTCGCCCCATGGGAAGTTCCCTCCAGAAGGTCTTGTCGCATGGATCGAATGCACGAACATACGTTTCAGCCTGTCTGTATATTCATCAGGGACGGGTATGCCGTATTTCCGCGATATGCTGTTCCTGAGCGAGAACCAGTAGACAGATCCATTATGGTACGACGGGCATCCTTCGATCTGTCCGCCATCTGCGGTGCTCTGGTTCTCGATGCACCTTGAAAGCTCATCCTCAGCCTGCTTCCTCATGTTTCCTTCTGAATCTATCTCCGGAAAGAGCAGCGTCAGCGACAGCAGTCCGAGGTTCTCCATTATATAGTGATTGTGGTCTGCATCTGGCCATAGCTTCGGCGATATCTCCGAAAGTATCCTGCAATGCTCCCTGCAGCTCCTTACCACAAGGCTATGGAAGTCCTCTGTGTAGGATGGCGTGTCTGCAAGCAGCTCTATTATTATAGGCCAGGTCCTGTAGCCCCTTATGCCGACCTCAAGGGCACGCCATGGAGAGCAGCAGTCAAAAGCCTGCAGGTCATAAGCCCCGGATTCATCCAAGATCCCCGGGCAATGCACAGTCTCTATCCAGTTGCGCATCTCTGATATCGCTTTCTCAGCATACTTCAGGTTTCCTGTAAGGCTGTATGCCTCACTAAGTGTCTTCACATGGAACATGCGGTTCAGGAAATAGGTGTATTCATTGTCACCGCAAGGATTTGACTGCCAAAGCGGCGGGTTGCCGACAAAAAACAGATCAGGACCTGTGCCAGGCAATACAAGCATGCCCTCCATCGCTTGGTCAGCCATCCTTATTATATCTTCCGCAAGAAGAGGGAAGATCTTCTTGATTTCCCTTCCTCTTTCCAGCGCAGACTTGCCGTTGTTGTATTCCAGTATTCTTCTTCTTGTGTCTTCAAGCATAGCTGTAGATGATTCTAACCCGTCATCTGCGCAATGCAATGATGGTGTTTTGCAAAAAGGCAATCTTTTGCATCTGTCTTCATTAAATATATGCTGATGCGCATTCTTTGCAAAATAATGATATTGTGCAAAATATTGTTGATTGCGTTCGCAAAAAACTGGATTTACCTTCTTTGCAGTCAGCCGCGGTATTTTTGCCGCAAAAGGAGGATAGGAAGAATGAAAAGATTTCTTTCGGTTGCTTTGGTGATGCTTATTTCCGTTACGCTCGCATTCGCAGGTGGATCAAAGGAAGAGGCTGTGGCCCAGGATGACGGCCCGGTAAGGATGGAATGGCTTGTCAGCCAGACATCCGCAGAGGTTGATGATAATGCAGAAGTCGTCAAGATGATCGAGGAAAGATTCGATATCGATCTGAAGACATGGTATGTCGATTCCGCGCACTTCTGGGAAAACCTCAATGTCAGATTCGCTGGCGGCGAGATGCCTGATGTTCTCGTCATAGACAATACGGCACAGCTTGCCCAGCTTGTCGACGGAGGCGTTGTTGCGGAGCTTCCTATCGAGACGATCAGGGAGAAGGCTCCTAACTATGCTGCATACTGCGACAGCCATGATGTGAACAACGATCTCTGGAACACGATGCTCTACAATGGCAAGAACTATGGTGTTGCCAACCCTATGGAGCAGGTCCCGATGGCTGTGATATGGAGAAAGGACTGGCTTGACAACCTCGGCCTTGAGGTTCCTACCACCCTTGAGGAATTCGAGAACGTGCTTACGGCATTTGTCGAGCAGGATCCGGACGGTGATGGCAAGGCAGATACAGCAGGAATGGCTGAAAGGACATTCAATGCGATCTTCGGCGCATATGGCCTTCGCTGCGTGACAGGTGGAAACCCTGGATTCAAGGTTGAGGAGATGCAGCTTGGCGATGATGGTGTTCCTTTCTTCCCATATATAAGGCCAGAGGCGAAGGAAGTCCTTGCCCTTCTCCATGACTGGTATCAGAGAGGTCTGATCGACAAGGAGTTCATCACTGGTGAGAACCATGGCGGATATAACTGGCTTTCACACTCATTCATGAATGGACAGATAGGCGTGACATGTGCCCAGCCTTATCACTATCTCACGGCAAGCACAGATACATCTGATCCAGGTAACTGGGGAATCTGCATGAAGGAGTTCAAGGCCCTCAACCCAGATGGCGATATCGTGTTCGGACCAGCTCCGATCGGCCCTGACGGCAAGTCCGGCACAGAAGGCTGGAACAAGACCGGACGCCTGACTGTAATAACGACGAAATGTGCATCGGACCCAAGGAAGGTAGATGCGTTCCTTGCCATGCTTGACGCATATTACAGCGATCCTGACTATGCAAGGCTTGTCAACTACGGTATAGAGGGCAAGCATTTCGCAAGCACTGAGTATGGCAATGTCCGTCTGATGGAAGGAACGGAACTCCGCAAGGATGGAGTGCTCCAGGTTGATTTCGGCAGCACATCATATTTCGCAGAGAACGTCGATGCCACGAAGACAGCATTCGGACGTGCGGTGACAGGCAATGGCTACTGGAGATACAACGTGCCGGCCTGCGAGGAATACTCAAGCGTCATCGCAACTCTCGACACGCTCACAGAACAGGCATATTTCGATATGATCACCGGCGCAAAGCCTCTTGATTACTTCGATACATTCGTGGAGCAGTTCAATGCCGCAGGCGGTGCCGTGGCTGAACAGAAGGTCCAGGAGCTTCAGGCTGCAAAGACCTCGATGTGATAAGTCCTGTACGCATCCTCTCCGCTAGGGGAGGATGCTTTGAGGAGGTTGTGTGATGGGCAAAGATAAGCCGATGAAGCTTAGAAAGAATCAGATGTGGAATTTCAGGGATCACTACATAATGCTGATTCCAGGCATATTGTTCTTCCTTGTGTTCTGCTATGGGCCAATGTATGGCCTTGTCATTGCATTTCAGGATTTCTATCCGCTCAGGGGGATCTCAGGAAGCAAATTCGTGGGCCTGAAGCATTTCAGGGAGCTGTTCACGAATCCTTTCTTTCTTTCAGTCCTGAAGAATACCCTTATAATAAGCTTGTATAAGCTGCTGATATGTTTCCCTGCGCCAATAATATTCTGTCTGGCATTGAATGAGATAAAAAGCCATGGCTTCAAGAAAGTCGTGCAGTCAATATCGTATCTGCCGCACTTCATATCGTGGGTTGTCGTATCCGGAATATTCCTTGAGTTCCTCTCGCCTTCAAGGGGACCTATAAACATCATCCTCAAGAACCTGGGATTCGAGCCGATATTCTTCGTTGCAGATCCTAGGTATTTCAGGGCGGTGCTTGTCATAACTGACATGTGGAAGTCCGTAGGCTGGGGCTCGATCGTCTACCTTGCCGCTATAACAAATGTCGACCCGGCTCTTTACGAGGCTGCAGAGATGGACGGGGCCGGACGCATCAAGCAGATAATACATGTCACGCTTCCTGCCATCATGCCGATCATAACCGTCATGTTCATCATGGAGTCCGGAAAGATCCTCAATGATAGCTTCCAGCAGGTCTATAACTTCCTGACACCGACTACATATGGCGTTGGTGATGTTATATCCACATTCGTCTACCGCATGGGTATCCAGAACATGCAGTACAGCTTCACTACCGCTGTCGATCTGTTCAAGAATACCATATCGTTCATCCTGGTCGTTCTCACCAATGCAATCGCCAGGAAGACCAGCGACTATGGTCTGTGGTGAGAGAGGTCCTATATGAAGAAAAACAGAATCAGGAAGACAAAAGAAGACTATGTGGTCGATTTCATCGTATATGCCATCGCGATAATCGTCGCTGTATCGATACTCCTGCCGTTCATGCAGGTCGTGACGATATCGATGAGCCCCGCATCGGTCGTGAACAGGAATGGCTTTCACCTCATCCCGCATGAGTTTGATTTCTCAGGCTATTCAAAGATAATGTCCGACGATAATTTCTGGCATAGCTATCTCAACACGATCATAAGGGCCGTGGTGGGCACCTTCCTGAGCGTGGCTGTCACCATCCTGACGGCGTATCCGCTCTCCAAGACCAAGCTGCCCCACCGGAAGGGGATAATGCTCTTCATCGTATTCACCATGTATTTCTCCGGCGGAATGATACCTACGTATCTCCTGATCAAGAATCTCGGCCTGCTGAATAACTTCCTCGTATATCTCTTGCCGTGCCTTGTCACTGGATTCGCCCTCATAATAACGAGGAACTTCTTCATGACGATCCCTGAGGCGCTGGAAGAGTCCGCGAAGATTGATGGAGCTTCGAACTTCACGGTTCTTATGAGGATATATCTTCCATTGGCAACTCCTGTTGTAGCAACGATTGCCCTCTGGTATTGCGTGCAGCACTGGAACTCCTGGATGGATAATATGCTCTATGTCTCCGATCAGAGCCTTTATGTGCTGCAGTATCTGCTTCAGACGATACTCAACAGCGGGCAGACCCCTGATATGGAACAGGCTGTGGGAATTGTCGTGCATACGGAAACCATGAAGATGGCCGCCCTTGTGCTTTCCCTTATCCCTATCGTATGCCTGTATCCATTCCTTCAGAAATACTTCATAAAGGGTATGATCGTTGGATCGGTGAAAGGATAATACGCATGATGGGAAGAGATGGTCGCAGAAGAGGTCTGCTTTCAAGGCTCAGGTATCCATTCCTTGCAGGGCTCCTTGCTGTCGATCTTGCTGCGATCATCCTCCTTTCCGTGTTCAACTACAGGGTATTCTACGTTGAAAGCCGCAGCTCATATGAGGAGAACTTCATCTCCTATGAACGCAATGTCACCTATATGGCGTTCAACAATATCGAGAACCAGCTTGCCTCATATCTCAGGATACCTGATCTTTATTTCGCATCAGTCCCGCAGAATGATGCCATGCTCAGGCCGCAGCGCGAGGACATAATAGGTGCACCTGAGGATGTAAAGGCCCTGACAGATCTTCTCTTCACCATACGCGGCACATACTCATATCTTTACAGCATGGATATATACTATGAGAATACAGGGACAGCGATCACTGGCTTTGAGAATATCCATGAGGTTGATGATATAGCGGAGCTGTATGGGATCCTGCCATGGATGTCCTTCATGCAGGATGATGTGCAGGCCTGCCTTCTGCCTCTTGGAAGGAACTCATATCCGACAGCTGAGCCTGTCATCACATATATCCGCAGGATCCCGTATCAAGCATGGGGCGACATATATGTGGCGCTGCATATCCTTCCGTCGGTGATTTCCGCGTTCATCAATGAAGATGCGATACATTCATTCTGCCTGACTGACAATGCAGGCCGCCTCATCTATGGAGAGAACCCTGATATCGGATCGGTGCTTTCCATCGTCGAGGATGCCATGGAGGCCAAAGCCGATATAGCAGGGGAGGAGAGGATAATATTCTCTTACGTCTTCCCTGATACAGGCCTGCGCTATACATATTTGATAAACTACAGCCTTTTCGGCCAGCTTGGCTTCGATCAGGACAGGCAGCTGATGATCCTGTTCATCGCTTCCATAGTCCTGAACATACTTGTCCTGAGCGGCCTCACATATCTGAACTATGTGATATACAGGCGCCATATACACAGCTTTTCGGAGAAGGCCGGACTGCCGGTGTCAGGAGAGGGAATAGATGCCTCGCTCTCATCAATGGCAGCCCAGATAATGAATCTCCACCATACGGCAGAATCCGCGAAGGAGCTCCGCCTGATAAATATCGTGAGAAGCATCGTCCTCAGCAAGGATGGCGGCAACTCCTATCCTCAGATATATGAGAGATTCGCGGGGAGATATGTAAGATGCTGCATCATAGAGTCAGAGGGAAGGGAAGGGGACCTGATGGCGAATATGCTCAATGAGCAGTTCAAGAATGAGAATGCTGACGGCAATGTATCTGTTCTCTGCACGTTCATAAGCCCGAAGAATGTCGTTGTCCTTATCGTTGTCGATGCTGAGCTACACATGCTTGATGCTGCCACGGAGAAGGCTGTGGCCCTTTCTGGTGAGCTCAATGTCGATATAAGCAGGCTTGTCCCTGCCGAAGGCAATGGTTTCCGGGAGAGCTTCCTCAGTGCGCAGGAGGTCGCTCGCTACAGGTTCCTGTATCAGTCCAGGATCCTCTCCTATGACCAGCTTGGCATTGCAGGACGCAGGAACAGCGGGAATCATGTGAAGTTCATTGAGCAGCTTGAGAAGGATCTGAACAGCAGGCAGCCAGATATGCTGTCAAGCCATCTATCTCTTTTCCTTGATGAGCTCCGTGATGGGGGATACAATATCCAGTACTGCATCTCTGCCATATCGGACATCGCCGTGGCCATCTATGGCTATATGCTCCGCAGCCAGCTTGATACATGGATCGTATTTGGATATGACATAAGGGAATATGCAAAGCAGGCTGAGAGCCTTGATTCCTTCCGGGCATGGATACATCAGGTCATTGATACGGTATATCGCAGCATAAAGCTCAGAGATGAGAGCATAGACTCCGATATCAAGCAGCAGATCGAGATCATCATAAGCAATGAGATCGAGAATGATATCTCGCTCTCGATGATTGCAGACAAGCTCTGCATGAAGCCATATGAGCTCAGCAGGATGTTCTCCAAGATCATGGGTAAGAACTATATCGACTACATAAAGGACAGGAAGCTCATGAAGGCTGTTGAGTTCCTGCGTGATGGAATGGCTGTACAGGATATCGCAAAGAGGCTAGGGTATAGGTCATCACAGTACTTCATAAGGATATTCAAGGAAAACTATGGCACCACGCCTTACCAATACAAGAAGACAGTCCTGGATACAGAGGAAAGCTAACGGAAGGAATACCTCACTTAAAGGGGGCATCGCGCGGAATCCAGAGTATAGCGGCATATATTATAGGAGGCTTCTCCATAGCCTTCTTATCGCCTCATCTATTTTTGCCATCATATCACTGATCATATTCTGCGTGGTCCAGATCCAGTTTTCCGGCATGGAAGAAAGCTCGAATGAGATCGTGCATAACAGCCAGCTCAACCTTCTTAATGTCGCTCTGCAGTATATTGAGCAGGCAGTCTCCTCAGTGGATACATACTCCCTTGATTCCTGGATGGATGATACATTGGAGCCGAAATGGCGGTATTATCATTCAAAGCGCCTGTATGACTGGATCCGCGCGCAGACGGCGAGAATGGGCAGCGTATCGTATATGCCGGTGCTTATCGGCAATGCCCTGGACGGCATGGTGATAACACCTACGGGGACGTGCAGTCTGGATTTCTATTTCAGGGAATACTCGAATCTTCCCGATGATAGCGCATCGCGCATACGGTCCATGCTGGAGGATGGAAGCGATGAGATAGCCTTGCTTCCTGTCTATTCAGATGATGGGGTGCTTTCTGATCTGTATATAGCCTATCCATATAGTTCTGGGGGGAATAGCTCGATCATACTGACCAGGCTTTATATCTCGCGTTTCCTGGATATCGCAGGAAATCAGTATCCATATATCATCCATGCGGATGGCCGTGTGATACCGTTCCGCATCGATGATCTCAGCGATTCTGTCTTCGAGGAGATCTCTTCCGGCGGAGACGGTGCATATAGAAGCTATCTTTCGAACATGCTCATGCAGTATGTCTCTTTCTTCATCACAGACAACCTTGTGGCCTTCTTCATAATATGCTGGATCGTGCTCCTTTTTGTATTCGGGACACTTCTTTATTTCCTGGTATTCAGGCAGGCAGGAAAGCTTTATCAGCCGCTTTTCGATGCTATCTCGGACTCCGATGACTTTGTCATAGGCAGGGATACCGATGAGCTTGCCCTGATAAAGGAGCGCAATGAGATGCTGCTGCAGCTTGCGGACAGCCTTGAGAAGGCGAACAAGGAGGCGCTGCACTATGCTACCATCAGGGTATACCGCAACCTTCTTGAGGGATCGCTTGGCAATATGGAGGACGATGGCCTCTGCTATGCTGTCTCCGTCATAAAGTTCAGGGATACAGGTGAGAGCTCTTCGAACCTGATCTCATTCCAGCTTATATTGCAGATAAAGGAATGCGAATGGCTTCATTACGTGCCGTTCGGCTTTGATCGCTTTGCGTTGGTCATCAGAACCGATGATATCCAGGACGCAAGGTCGAAGCTGCTTGATATAGTGCACAGCATTCCGCCTGATGCTGATGCTTCCGTTGTCCTGAGCAGCCTTGTGGAAGGCAGCCATAGCCTGCACAAGGCGTATAAGCAATGCCAGGAGCTGCTTTGCATGAGCCCAAGCCGGCAGATGCAGCAGATAATAATGGCAGATGATGTTGACAGCAGGGATGAAGGATATAGCTTTTCCGCAGATGAGGAATCTGTGCTTATCAACATGGTCACCACAGGCAATGCCGATAGCCTCAGATACTTTGATTCGGTGGTCGCCAGGAATATAGATATGGCGATTTCCAGCGAAAGCATGATGAATTTCTGCTTCTGCCTTGTCTCGATGGTCTCAAGGATGTTCTCGGACATGCGCGCACAGCCGGCCGGGCTCATCGGCGAGGATATTGACTATGCCGCGTTCTATCAGAACATGCCGGCATCTGAGATCATCAGCCGCGTAAGGGGGATAATAGGCAGGATAGTACAGGCCGTCAGCTACAATGTGGATGAATCAGATGCGAAGATGCTTGCCCGCATGAAGAGCTTCATCCATGAGAACTATATGAGGGATATAGGGCTGCAGGATCTTGCCGATGCTTTCAACATAAGCCCAAAGTATTGCGGTATGCTTTTCTCGCGCCTGAGCAACGACACATTCAAAAGCTATCTGAATATATACAGGACGGAAGAGGCCAAGAGGATAATACGCGAGGATCCTGATGTGAAGATACAGAATCTTGCCAGCATGGTGGGATTCAACAGCCCGAACAGCTTCATACGCGTATTCAGCAGGTATACTGGCATGACGCCGAAATCATATGCGGCACACCTGCAGAAATGAGGCTTTCTGCTTAGCTTGGCGCAATTTGCATACTGCTTTGCTGGCAAATTGTAGATGAATTGGCATTTTGATGATTTACAGCTGGTGATTTTCGCATGAAAGTGTTTCAGTAAAAAGGAGGCGATGATGAAAAATCACGAACTGGAACTGACATCGAAAAGATCCCTGCGTACCAAGCTCAGACGTGACTGGGATCTTTATCTGCTTCTCCTTCCTGGATTGCTTTGGTTCCTTGCTTTTGCTTATAAGCCTATGCTTGGCCTTGTGACGGCTTTCTATGATTACAATACGTTCAGGGGACTTGCCGGCTCAACGTTTGTAGGCCTTGATAATTTCAAGGAATATGTCACAGGACCTGATTTCCTGAGGACTGTCAAGAATACGATCATGCTTGCGCTCTGGCAGATGGCGATCTGCTTCCCGATTCCGATTATCCTCGCTGTCGCTATAACGGAGATGAAGAACAAGGGAATCAGCAAGATGACCCAGACCGCTACATTCCTTCCTCATTTCATATCCACTGTGGTCGTCTGCTCGATAGTCATCAACTTCCTTTCTCCGAGCACTGGCATATTCAATATCATAAGGAAGCAGATCGGCCTTGACCCTATTTACTTCATGGTCAAGCCGGAGTACTTCAGGCCTATATATACGATAATGACGCTTTGGCAGAATGCAGGCTTCGATGCGATAGTGTATATAGCAGCGCTGATGGGAATAGACACGCAGCTGTATGAGGCGGCGATAGTTGATGGCGCAGGGAAGTGGAAGAGGATCCTGCATATAACGGTTCCGGGGATCCTTCCTACTGTGGTGACGATGTTCATCCTGAAGGTCGGGAAGATGGTCAAGGTCGGCTATGAGGCGATCATACTTCTCTATCAGCCTTCCACATATCCTGTTGCAGATGTAATTTCGACTTATTCCTACAGGATCGGAATGGAAAACGGTAATTTCGGAATGGCCACGGCCGCCGGGATATTCGAGGCTGTGATAGCCCTTGTGATGGTTCTTGCCGCGAATGTCATAAGCCGCCGTGTCACAGAGAACTCGCTTTGGTAAGGAGGTTGGAGATGAAGAAGAAAGATCATCTGATCGTCGGAAGGTCCGAGAGGATATTCAATATTATCATGAACATCCTTGGCGTCATCATAACTGTTGTATGCCTTTACCCGATATACTACGTGCTTATTGCATCATTCAGCCGCCCTTACTACGTTGATAACGGTGATGTGCTTTTCCGCATAATCGGGTTCACTGTGGATGCCTACAAGCGCGCATTCTCACGAGACGGCCTTTTCCTTGCGTATGGCAATACCATCTTCTATACGCTCGTCGGGCTTGTCTTCAATATGTTCTTCACCACCACGATGGCATATGCGCTCAGCAAGAGGAGGATCGCATGGAGGAAAGGCCTTACATTGTTCGTCGTCTTCACGATGTGGTTCAATGCAGGAGTCATTCCGACATATCTGAACTTCAGGGATTTCGGGCTTATCAACAACAGGCTCTCCATCCTTCTGGGATTCTCCATCAATGCGTATAACCTGATAATCCTCAAGAGCTTCTTCGAGCAGGTGCCAGATTCAATGGAAGAGGCAGCCTTCATGGATGGGGCAAGCAATCTCAGGATATTCTCCCAGATTTATCTGCCTCTCTCCACACCGGCGCTTGCGACCGTATCGCTTATGTACGCTGTGAACAGGTGGAACAGCTTCTTCTGGCCGATGAATCTCATCACAAGCGATGAGAAGCTTCCTCTTCAGGTCTATCTCAAGAAGATGATAGTCGATGGATTCGCAGGCGGTGAGGAGTCCGTGATCCTGACGCAGAGCTCGACCTGGTCACAGACTACCATGATCTATGCCGTGATAATAATTGCGATCATACCTATGCTTATCGCATATCCGTTCATCCAGAAATATTTCAAGACTGGAATCACTTTAGGAGCGAACAAAGGCTGATAAAGCCACATTGATAAAAGGAGGAAATATGAAAAGAGCAATTGCTGCGCTGCTGGTTCTGCTGATGGCTGCCGGCATGGTCTTTGCATCAGGCTCTGCTGAGAAGGGGCAGGGGATTCCTGATACGAATGCAAATCTTGAAGGCTATCCTATTGTCGATAAGCCAACAACATTCACGATCTTCTCGAATTATGACAACAGGGTCTTCAACCCTGAGTGGGAAGTGTTCCAGCAGGCTGCTGATGTCACGAACATATCGCTGGAGAGCGTCATAAGCCTCACCAATTCCAACGAGCAGGAGGCCTTCAACCTGATGGTCGCTTCCGGTGATCTTGCAGATATAATCAGCTATGTCGATGGAAGCGAACTTGAGAGCCTGGGCAGGAGCGGCGGTATGATTCCTCTTAATGATCTTATCGACCAGTATGCTCCGAATATCAAGAAGGCCTTGGAGGAGAATGCCGCATTCAGGCAGGATGCTTACTCTCTTGACGGCAACATCTATTACCTTCCGATGGCCCCTACATTGAAGTTCTCCGCCTTCTACTGGATCCGCAAGGACTGGCTGGACAAGCTCGGCCTTGAGGTGCCTACGACGACAGAGGAGCTTCATGATGTCCTCTATGCCTTCAGGAACGAGGATCCGAACGGCAACGGCATAAAGGACGAGATCCCACTCTTCGACAGGCGCGGCGACAGAAGCTCTGATGAATACCTCCATATGTGGAACAGCTCCACGGAGTTCAGCGTCAAGGACGGAAAGGTCGTATATGACCCGCTTGAGCCTGAGTTCGAGACAGCTGTCAAGGAATTCGCCAGATGGTATGCGGAGGGAATCGTAGACCCTGAGTATTTCACACGCGGATCCAAGAGCCGTGATGTTCTCCTTGCCTCTGACCTTGGCGCTTTCACGCATGACCAGCAGTCAGTCGCATCATATGAGGAGAAGCTCCAGGCTGATATCCCTGGGTTCAAGATGATCGCGATCGCGCCTCCTATAAGCCCTTCAGGTAAGCAGGTTGTATGGGACCAGAGGTCAACAGCGCCAGGCTGGGGCATCTCATCGCAGTGCGAGGACCCGATTGCAGTGATTAGGTATTTCGACTACTGGTTCACGCCGGAAGGCAATACCGCGATCAACTGGGGAATCGAGGGCGAGACATTCGCATATGACGAGAACGGCGACAAGTACTTCTTAGACAACATCATGCACGGAGAGACGACACCTGTCCTTGAGCTGAGAAAGTATGGCTGCCAGCATAGGATCGGAATGATACAGGATGGTGAGTATGAGATCGCGACAATGGCTTCTGAGGCATTGGCTGCAGCAGAGCTCTATACAGCGCATCCTGAGTGGTATCCTGAAGACAGCCTGCGATACACAAACGAAAGGCTGAACATGAAGATCCTTCCTGAGTACGACACGCAGTACAAGAAGATCATCGCGAACATCAGGCCATACGTGGACGAGATGTACCAGTCATGGGTGCTTGGCACAAGGGATTTCGATTCGACATATCCTGAGTTCTGCGCAGAGCTTGAGAAGCGCGGCATCCAGGAGGCCATCGACATCGTGCAGAAGTCGTACGACGCGCTTCAGGCCAATCTGCAGTAGCATATTCCGCAGGAGGGAGCAGGATTCCCTCCTGCATTCCGAGAGAACCAAGATGAATATAGTAACGATAATATCTGACGAGCATTCGTATCAGGCTATGGCCAATGCTGGCAATGTCTATGCCGAAACGCCGAATCTTGATCGTCTGGCACAGATCTCGCAGAATTTCACGAATGCTTATAGCTCATGTCCTGTCTGCGCGCCTGCAAGGGCCAGCTGGTTCACAGGCCAGTATGTCTGCAACCTTGGGACATGGGATAATTCCACCCCATATGATGGCCGGGTCTATGGCATTGGCTCGTGGATGAAGAAGAATGGGATACCGGTGCATCATATCGGGAAGACGCATTTCCATCCTGACGGGGATTATGGCTTTGCTTCTGCCGTATCGCCCGGCTTCCTTGAATCGCCTGACCTTGGATGCTACTACAGGGATGGGAATGTAAGGCGGCTTGGAGCTGAGAAGAGATTCCAGAGGATCGGAATAAAGACCAAGCCAAGCCACGATGACGAGCTTGTGGGAAAGGCGCTGGACTGGTTTGAGAATCCGCCATCGGAGCCATGGGTGCTGAACATCGGGCTGCTGGATCCTCATTTCCCGTTCTATGTCACGCAGGAGCATTGGGATCATTTCGCTTCTGTCGTTGGAGATAAGCTTCCCTCAGGCGTGCTGCCGCCCTTCACGTCATTGAACGGTCCGCTTCAGTCATTGAGGACCTATTTTGCAGCAGAGCTTGCTGATGATGAGATAACACGCAAGGCGTTCATTGGCTACTATGCGGCCGTGAAGGAGCTTGATGATCATATAGGGCAGATCCTTGACAAGCTTGAGGAGAAGGGCCTGATGGATGATACTGTGATCATCTATACCAGCGATCACGGTGAACAGCTTGGCTATCATGGGATGTGGTGGAAGTGCTGCATGTTTGAGCAGTCTGCCCACATACCGATGATCATATACCATCCGCATCTTCCGCCAAGGGAGATATCTGCCCCTGTATCGATTGCAGATCTGTTCCCGACAATGTGCAGCATCATGGATATCGGCCATCCATCGGACTGCGATGGGCAGTCTATGTTCGGGCTGATGGAGAAAGGCGAGGATGCCTCACGCCATGATTATGCTTTCAGCGAGTACAATGCCCATGGGCTCCCCGGCGGCATGTATATGATCCGTTGGGGACGTTACAAGTATGTCTTCTATACAGATGCCGATCCCCAGCTGTTTGATCTCGAGGCAGATCCCGCTGAGGATAATGACCTGTTCCCGGCCAGCCATGGCGACGAGGCTTTGCAGAAAGTCATTGAGGAATGCAGGAAGCGGCTCTTCAGCGTATGCGACCCATATGAGGTCAACCAGAGATCCAGGGAATTCCAGGCAAGGATGAAGAAGAGGCTGGGCCTTCCTGATTCATATACGCTGGAGCGCAGCGTAGGTTATGTGCCGCATCCGGAGTACAGGAAGACGCTTATCCATGAGTAAGCCATGCAATTATGGAGTTTTGGTGATAACTCTGTGTTTTTGATTATTTACCGCTGGCATTTCCTGGCGGAGACTTATTAAAGCAATGGATCGCATGATCCAAAGGCATAAGGAGGAAAAAATGAAGAAGGCGATTGCAGCGCTTCTGGCAGCATGCCTGCTTGCCGTCCCTGCTTTTGCAGGAGGAAGATCAGAAAGCGGAACAGCTGATACGCAGGCTAATCTTGAGGGATATCCTATATTGGATAAGCCAACTACATTCACTATCTTCTCGAACTTTGACAATATCGTGTTTGACTCGGATTGGGCTGTCTTCAAAGAGGCAGGAGATCTTACCAATGTCTATCTTGACAGCATGATCAGCCTTACGAACTCGAACGAGCAGGAGGCCTTCAACCTGATGGTCGCATCAGGCAGCCTCGCCGATGTCATCTGCTATGTAAATGGAAACGAGCTTGATAAGCTCGGCAGGGATGGCGGACTTATCCCTCTTAATGATCTCATCGATAAGTATGCTCCGAACATCAAGAAGGCACTGGAAGAGAACACCCAGTTTGCAAAGGATGCGTACTCCCTTGATGGAAACATCTATTACATACCGAAGACACAGACACTCAAGTTCACAGAGTTCTACTGGATCCGCAAGGACTGGCTGGACAAGCTCGGCCTTGAGGTGCCTACGACGACAGAGGAGCTTCATGATGTCCTCTATGCCTTCAGGAACGAGGACCCGAACGGCAACGGCATAAAGGACGAGATCCCTCTCTTCGACAGGCGCGGCGACAAGAGCTCGGATGAGTATCTTCAGATGTGGAACAGCTCCACGGAGTTCAGCGCGAAGGACGGAAAGGTAGTATATGACCCGCTTGAGCCTGAGTTCGAGACAGCTGTCAAGGAGCTTGCCAGATGGTATGCAGAGGGAATCATCGATCCTGAGATCTTCACACGCGGATCCAAGAGCCGTGATGTTCTCCTTGCATCAAACCAGGGCGGCTTCACACATGACTGGGTATCCACAGCGGACTACAAGGTGAAGCTTGAGGGCGAGATCCCAGGCTTTGAGATGATGGCCATAGCGCCTCCTGTAAGCCCATATGGCACACAGATCCTCAGGGATCAGAGAAGCGGTGTTCCAGGCTGGGGTATCTCATCGCAGTGCAAGGACCCGATTGCAGTGATCAGGTATTTCGACTACTGGTTCACGCCGGAAGGCAATACCGCGATCAACTGGGGAATCGAGGGCGAGACGTTCGCATATGACGAGAACGGCGACAAGTACTTCTTAGACAACATCATGCACACCGATACTACACCGCTTATGGAGCTCAGGAAATACGGCGTGCAGTATAGGATCGGCATGATCCATGACGGAAACTATGAGTTCGCGTTCATGGCTCCGGAAGCTCTCGAAGCCGCTGAGCTTTATACAGCGCATCCTGAGTGGTATCCTGAAGATGGGCTCAGGTATTCGAACCAGCGTCTTTCCATGAAGATCCTTCCTGAGTATGACGCGCAGTACAAGAAGATCATCGCGAACATCAGGCCATACGTGGACGAGATGTACCAGTCATGGGTGCTTGGCACAAGGGACTTCGATTCGACATATCCTGAGTTCTGCGCAGAGCTTGAGAAGCGCGGCATCCAGGAGGCCATCGACATCGTGCAGAAGTCATACGACGCTGCTAAATGATCATGAATGCTGAGGGGCTTATGCTCCTCAGCTATCTATCCAGAGATATGAACAGATATCTTGTCTTTTGATATTTCCGGATACATTGCGAGGATGGTCAAGATGAAACCAAATGTCATAATAATAATGGCGGATCAGCTGCGCTCTGATGCCTTAGGCCGCGGTTTTACGCCGAATATAGATTCAATAAGGGCCTCTGGCATTGAATTCTCAAGAGCTTACTGCGCAAGCCCTCTGTGCGTTCCTGCGCGAGGTGCATTCTTCACAGGCAAGTATCCTAATACGAATGGTTCACTGATCAACCCATGGCTTCCATATGATTCATACTATGGCGATGTGCACAAGGGAATAGATAACCTTTACGGCATTATGGAGAAGGAGTGGTGCTCAATCCACAGCGGCAAGCAGCACCTGTTCACAGAGGGCGGAAAGCTGGAGGATGTGGACAGCGACACATTCTGGGCATCCACCGAGAGGACATATAAGGAATATCTTGCCGAAAATGGCGTCAAGGCTCCAGGCGGCCCTTATTTCAAGTCCCCTGTACCTGAGATGAAGGGAGGGGCATTCACACGCGTGACCAGATATTCGAATGCGAATACCGGATGCTATGAAGAGGATGAGAAGTATTATTTCGACAGATATTTTGCAGACAAGGCTGTCGAGGCGATAAGGAACAGGGACAGATCAAGGCCATTGCTCCTCAACGCTATGTTCCTTGCCCCTCATCCTCCTCTGCAGATTCCCGAGCCTTGGTACAGCAGGATATGCGATGATGATTTCGAGCTGCCTGAGAATGTGGGGATGTATTATCCATACCAGTCACCGCTGCAGATGTACAACCTTACTGGGGTTATAGGCGCCAGGTACAAAAGGAATGAGTGGAAGGAGTCCTGGCGTGTCTATCTCGGCCTTGTCTCCATGCTGGATGACTGCGTCGGGATGGTCCTGGATGAGCTTAAGGCTGAGGGTCTTTATGATGATTCCATCATAATCTTCACATCGGATCATGGGGAGATGCTTGGCTCCCATGCCCTTTTCCAGAAGATGTGCATGTATGAGGAATCGGCCCATGTGCCGCTCTTCATGAGCATGCCAGGAAGGGAGCATAAGGTCATTGACCGTGTCGTGAGCCATATCGATGTCCTGCCGACATTGGCAGATATGCTTTCGCTCCATCATCATGGGGAATTTGATGGCAGGTCTCTTATGCCGCTTATCAGCGGTGATGCCTCAGGCAATGATGATACTGCCTATATACAGTTCGATGGCAATGGCGCGCGTTCCAACTTCCAGCGCTGCATAGTGAGGGGACGGTATAAGCTGATAGCCGATTTCTTCAAGGATGAGACGTTCTTCGAGCTTTATGATGTGATATCAGATCCGCAGGAGACAGAGAACCTGATATTCACAGGCGGCCATGATGCCATTGCGATTGATCTTGCACGTCTTCTGGGAAAGCATATGGCAGAGACTTCAGATATGATTTCCCTGCCTTCCATTGCTCCTGAGGAGCTGCGGCGCCGGTATGGCGATACGCCCGTCAGGAGATGAGCATGGCGGACGGGCTTCAGAGTAAGAAGGATTATCAGGAAACGCTGCTATCGCTGCTTGAGCCTCTGAGATCGAGATTCAGCGACGGCTGCGCCCGTGTGAGGCTATACGGAGCTGGGGCGACATATCCGAAGGATGTCGTTGAGATGGAGGCGTTTGCACGTCCTCTGTGGGGACTTGTGCCATACTGGATGGGCGGCGGATGCAGCGGCGGTTTCGAGGATATATACAGAAAAGGGCTTGCATCCGGCACTGATCCGGACAATCCGGAGTACTGGGGCGATCCTGGTGATTACGACCAGCGTTATGTGGAGATGGCGCCTATAGCATTTGCGCTTATCTCAGTTCCCCGTCTGCTTTGGGAGCCTCTTGCCGATGATGTGAAGGACAGGCTTTCTTCGTGGCTTTACAGGATAAATGATCATGAGATATCACGCTGCAACTGGTATTACTTCCGCATTCTTGTCAATCTTGCGCTGAGGAAGCTCGGACGTAGGTTCAGCAAGGAACGGCTATTGGATGATGCTGCATTCATAGAGTCATGCTATGCAGGTGGAGGCTGGTATGAGGATGGCGTGTCCAGGCGGACTGACTACTATTCGGCTTTTGCCATGCAGTTCTATGGATTGCTGTGCTCGGATCTCCTGGATGATGTCTGCCCTGGATTTTCCCAGAGGATGCGCGACAGGGCTTTGGCTTTCAGCCGTGATTTTGAGCTTTGGTTTGATTCGGAGGGAAGGGGGCTTCCTTATGGCCGTTCCCTTATCTATAGGATGGCTCAGTCATCATTCTGGTCTGCTTTCGCCTTGTTCCATATTTCCCCGTCTTCCGATTCAGCTGTCAGAGGCATCATAGGCAGGAATATGCGATACTGGCTGAATCAGGATATCAGGGATGATGCAGGCATACTGTCAGTTGGCTATTGCTATCCCAACCTTACCATGGCAGAACGCTATAATGCGCCAGGCAGCCCTTATTGGTGCTGCAAGGCATTCATGGTCCTTGCCTTGCCTGATACTGATCCGTTCTGGCTTTGCGATGAAGCTTCCTATCCTCAGGATCTTGCAGGAATCCACATCATCAGGCAGGCAAGAATGCTGATACAGCACCGTGGATGGGATGTTTCCGCATATGTGCCGGGAATGGCCGGGATGAAGTCGCTGGGGCACTTCATTGAGAAATATGATAAGTTTGTTTACTCTACAGCATTCCCGTTCTCTGTCAGCCACTCTGATGATGCTTTCATGGATGCAGCTCCGGACAACATGCTTTCCTTTGAAGTTGCAGGGAATATATACGCAAGGCGGGGAAGCCTTGAATACGAGATAAAAGACGATTCCATATATTCGCTCTGGACCCCTTTCCCCGGCATAGAGGTGAAGACCACGATAAAGCTTGCCGCAAACGGGCATATAAGGGAGCATGTGGTAGATAGCTCTGTCGACTTCATCGCATATGATGCGGGGTATTCGATCTCCTCTGATGGATGCGCTGTGGAGACTGGGGACGGCAGCGTAAGGATTTCATGCGGTGATCTGCAGAGCGTTGCAGGATGTCTTTCAGGAGATGGAGTCCCTGTGGCGCTGAAGGCTGCCCCCAACACCAATATAGCGGTCCGGAACAGTATCATAGCCTGCATAAAGTTTGAGATGAAAGCCGGGCACCATGTGTTCCGCGATTATTTCCATACCGAAAGAACTGATGGGTTATCATCAGGAAAGATAAGGAGTTAGCATGAATAGGATAGCAAGGTTCTTTGAGTCTGACCTCAGAAAATCGGGAATATATGGCGAGGTTTCGAAGCTTGAGGCCTTTGTCGGGGATATACACAACCACTGCGGGATAAGCTACGGCTATGGCGAGCTTGAGAATGCGGTTGCGTTTGCATCGCAGCAGCTTGATTTCTTCTCCGTGACGGGACATTTCGCCTGGCCTGATATCGCCGATGATCCCGGGATGATGGTTCCTGAGGATGTGCAGCGGTACCACAGGGAAGGGTTCAGGAAGCTCAGGAGGAACTGGCCTCATTACAAGAGCGTGATGGACAGCGTGGAGACACCATCATTCATACCGTTCTACTCATATGAATACCATGGCTTCGCTACAGGCGACTACACGATACTCTGCAGGAACACCGGAGAGGATCTTCCTCCTGAGGTTGAGGAGGGAAAGAAGGATGAGAGGCTGGATGACCTTCTAAGAGGCAGCGTGGAGCAGCAGGAGAGGTTCCTCTGCACGCCGCACCATATCGGATACAGGAAGGGGTACAGGGGAATCAACTGGGACAGGTTCAATCCCGATGTCTCTCCGGTTGTGGAGATAATCTCGATGCACGGATGCGCTGAGAGCTTTGAGGCAAGGCAGAAATATCTTCATACGATGGGCCCTAGAAGCGGGGAGAACACATATCAGGGAGGACTTGCGAGAGGTTATCATTTCGGCGTTGTAGGATCTACTGATCATCATAATGCAGCTCCGGGCAGCTATGGTTATGGCAGGACTGTCCTCTATGCTGAGACCCTCTCCCGCGACAGCATATGGAATGCGCTGAGGGACCGTGCGACATCTGCGGCTTCCGGCGATCCGATAGAGGCGATGCTTTTCATAAACGGGGTGAGATCTGGGCATGTTGCGCCTGATCATGATGGAAAGCTTTCCATAGATTCATTCGTATCGGCTTATGACGCGCTTGACACCGTTGAGATAATCCAGGATGGAAAGGTGATCGCGTCACAGCATGATTTTGAAGAGCTTCCTGGAAGGCATGGGACCATAAGCTTCATGTTCGGCTGGGGGAAGAAGCACAAGAGCGCCGAGTGGGATATCTCGATGTCTGTGGCCAATGGGAAGATTCTGTCTGAATCCCCAAGGCTGCGCGGAATCGACATGGTAGACCCTCTTGATGTCCCGGAAGATGGGGCGAAGATGCTTCCATCATACGAAGCTAAGGGGAACTCGATACATCTTCATGTCTTCACGAACGGCAATGCCACAGCTGTCACTGACAGCACGCAAGGCTTCGCGATAGAGGTGGAAGGCCAGGAGAACACAGCCATAAAGCTTGATATTGCAGTGAAATGGGATGGTCACGAGATCTCACGCAGCTATAATATCCCACTCTCGGATCTGGAGGGAAAGGAATTCACCGACTATGTATATGGGTTTGTCTCTCCTTCGTTCGAGATCGGGCAGTTCAGGAATATAGGGAAGACTCTTTCCCGCATCCATGCGGAAGTCGAGACTGAGAGCCGCGGCGCGGTATATCTCAGATGCTATCAGAAGAATGGGGACAGCCTTTTCACATCCCCTGTTTCATTTGAGGTGAGAAGATGATTGATTTCAGTTCCATGAGAGGATTCGATGAGCTGCCTGAGGCGCTTGCGGCAGCTGAGAAGCAGACGATGAAGGCCATAGCTGACCTTGGCGATAAGTTCAAGCCATCTGCAAGCACTGGCAATTTCTACCCGGAATCTGAGAATGACGAGTGGACAAACGGCATGTGGACAGGTGAGATCAATGTCATGTACGAGCTTACGGAAAGGGAGCTTTTCCGGGATAAGGCTCTTGAGCATGTTGAGAGCTTCTATGACAGGATCGTGAGGAGGATATCGATAAAGAACCATGATATGGGCTTCCTTTATTCCCCTTCGTGCGTTGCTGCGTACAAGTTGTATGGTAGCGAGAAGGGAAGGGATGCCGCAATCATGGCAGCAGACTACCTTATATCGAGATTCCAGGAGAAGGGGCAGTTCATCCAGGCATGGGGGCCTATCGGCAGCCGTGACAACTACCGCCTTATAATCGATTGCCTGATGAATATACCGCTCTTGTTTTGGGCATCAGATGTCACAGGCGATGAGAAGTACAGGCGTGTCGCGCTTGCACACTTCAATACATCGATAGACTGCGTGCTGCGCCCAGATGATTCAACATATCATACCTATTACTTCGATCCTGATACAGGCAGGCCTCTCTATGGCGTGACGCATCAGGGAAACAGGAATGATTCGGCATGGAGCAGGGGGCAGGCATGGGGGATATATGGATCTGCATTGGCTTACAGGTATACCTCCTCTGAAAAGGCCCTTGATGTGTTCGAGCGCACCCTTCGTTTCTTCCTTGACCATCTGCCGCAGTCCATCATCCCATACTGGGATTTTGACTTCACCGATGGCAGCGATGAGCCAAGGGATTCCTCTGCGCTTGCCGTTGCTGTCTGCGGGATGCTTGAGATGTCTGACCTTAAGGGACGCCCTGAGCTGAGGGAGAAGGCTGAAAAGCTTCTTGGAGTGCTTTACCGTGAATGCGCGGCAAAAGATCCTTCCGTGTCGAACGGACAGCTCCTGCATGGCGTATACTGCAGGAAGAGCCCTACCAATGATGCCAGGGACAGGGGTGTCGATGAGTGCAACACATGGGGTGATTATTTCTATGTCGAAGCACTCAAGCGCGTAGTCACGCCAGGCTGGAAAGCTTATTGGTGATTCACATGAGGTGCTGCTTATTTTCCGGCAGCGCCTCTATGTCTCTTCCTGTGCTGCAGCCCGTGAGAAAGGAGCTTGGCAGGCGCTTGATCCAGCATCGCGGCTGGGATGTCACGATGTATGATCCGGGGATGCTTGGAATGGGGTCGTTGGGGCATTTTACAGAGAAGTATGATAAGTTCG
>CASFMA010000121.1 GCA_949295675.1 uncultured Spirochaetales bacterium
AAGAGCTTTTTCAAGCACTCCCAGATCCTCACCATTGTTCATCATGTGGAAGACATCGGCCATCAGCGAGAAAGACGGATGGGCGACATCCCTGACTAAATCATAGCCTTCCTTAACCGTGTTGATGATATTGCACTCCCCATATGACAGTGGCTCGATGAGGATTTCACTGCCATTGGCATCTGCCATCGGAGCGATTATCTCTGAAATAAGATTGCACAGAATACTATATGCATCGAAAAAGGACATAGTATCAGGATAGGTTCTTGCCTTGCCGCTGCCGAAGACAATGTATCTGACACCGAGTCTGGAAGCGCGGGGAAGCATCTTCGAAAGATACTCCACAATAGGCTTTCTATCAGAGAAAAGAGAGAGCCTGCCAGGGAAAAGATTGCACATCACAGGCGCAGAGAACCAGGAGGATAGCAACTCGATATCGCCATCCCCGAGGTTCTCTAGAGATATCAGCGGAAGTTCCGCATAGTCATAGCCGGAATCCGCGATGCCCCGTATAAGCTCAGGGCTTAATGCAAAGAGCGGGGATGTCGCGAATCCGGTACAGAAGCCATACCTCACAGCTTTACTGTCTTTCCTTCTCTGGAGCTTCTGTATACAGCCTCGATCAGCTCCACAGCCTTCCTGGCTTCAGTTCCTGTGATCTCCGGCTCTCTGCCAGTATCGAGAGCATCCATCACATCGGCAAAGACACGGGCATGACCATGGGCACCGATAGCCTTCGGATCGGCAGCTCCGCCTCCGGTCGAAGTGAAATCGGAGTACTTTTCCCTTATCATGGCATCCTCTGGACGCTCATCCTTGAACTGCCAGAACTTGAGGCTTTCCTCCTCGATGATCGCAGAGCCTTCGCTACCGCATATCTCAATGCGCTTCAGGAAGCCAGGATACGCAGCGGTGGATCCTTCGATTATCCCGATAGCACCGTTTGAGAATGAAAGCACGGCACCTGCGGTATCCTCCACCTCGATCCGCTCATGGGCAAGCGTCGCTGTGCGGGAAGAAACGTCAACGACATCACCACCGAACCACCTGAGAAGATCGATAGCATGGATCCCCTGATTCATAAGAGCGCCGCCACCATCCATCTTCCATGTTCCATGCCAGCTTATATCATCATAGTATGCCTGTGTGCGGAACCATTTGATCTGTGCATCGATAAGCGTTATCCGGCCGAACCTGCCCTCATCGATAGCCTTTCTCACAAGCCTTGGAGCATCATGGAAGCGTGACTGGAATACGCATGAAAGCATTACGCCATTATCCTTGGCAGCATTTATCAGCTGATCGCAGCGCTCCGTGGTTATCTCGATAGGCTTCTCGATGATCACAGCTTTCTTCCTTGCCTTTATGGCAGCAAGAGCAGGCTCCAGGTGGGCGCCCGACGGCGTTGTGACCGTAACGATGTCTACATCGGGATCGGCAAGGAAGCTGTCGATATCATGATAGCTTTTAATGCCATACTCCGAAGCAAACGCATCTGAGCGCTCGCCGCTGAGGTCATAGCATGCAGTAAGCCTGGCATTCTTCAAAGAAGTCACAGCAGCTGCATGGACCTTAGCAATCGATCCTGTGCCTATTATCCCGAAACCATACGTTCCAGCCATTATCTTCCTCCTAATATCTCCGCCTTGCTGTCAGCCTCGATAGCGAGTCTCATGCTTTCAAGGACATGTTCCTCAGTCATAGCATTATCGGTACCATGAAGGCAATCAAGTATGAATTCACCAAAGAACGGAAAACCGATCCTGCCGGTGACCTGCTCATGGTATTCACCTGTCCCATCGACTATGAAAACATGATCGCCCAGGCTGTCCACAGCGACATTTATGTACTTCCGGATCTCTATAGTCCCCTTTGTACCGATAATGAATACCCTGCCATCACCCCATGCTCCAAGGCCATCCGGAGTGAACCAGTCTACACGGACGAAGCAGGAAGCACCGCTGTCTGTCTCGATTACAGCCTCCCCGAAATCCTGGAATCCAGGATGGTCCTTCGCGGATATATTGCCTTTGGCGCTGTACCGTACAGACGCTGTACGTGAACCGGTGTATGCAAGAAGCTGCTCGAACTGATGTGAACCGATATCACCAAGGATACCGCCATTCTTCTTCGGATCGAAGAACCAGTCAGGGCGGGTAGAGGCATTGAGACGATGGGGTGCCATGATATTTATCGCCACGACATTCCCGATACGG
>CASFMA010000122.1 GCA_949295675.1 uncultured Spirochaetales bacterium
AGCCCGCGTCTTATCAGCTTCCTTCAGAAGGTTCTCTGAAACAACAAGACTATGAAAAAGAATTATCAGTTCAGATATGGAAGCGGCACTGTGTCGCTTCCAATTGAGGAAAATCAGATCATAAGCGTGATTGAGGGGCATGAGACGAAGCCCCTTGATGATATTAAGAGCGCGCTCTACCAATCCCTTGACACCCCTATCGAATCAGACTCCCTTGAGGCGATTGCATCAAAGGCAGGGAAGATCGTTATCGTCGTAAGCGATATGACCCGCTTCTGGATGAGGCAGGATCTGATCGTACCGCTTATCGTAAAATACCTTGTCGATAGGTGCGGTAAGAGCTACAGCGATCTGGAGATCGTAATCGCGACAGGTACGCATATCGGAGGATCTGAGGAGGAGCTAAGAACGCTTGTCACCTCAGAGATCTTCGATAAGGTAAAGACCGTGAACCATGACTGCAGGGCAGATGACCTTGTATATCTTGGGACAACGGATTACGGAACGCCTGTAAAGATAAATAAGGATGCAGCGGAGGCTGATCTGGTCATTTGCCTCGGTGCGGCCACGTATCATGTCATGGCTGGCTTCGGAGGTGGAAGGAAGAGCATTCTCCCTGGCATCTCCAGCCTTGAGACAATCAAGCATAACCATGCATACAGCCTTGCTCCGGACAAGTTCATAACGAATCCTGCTATCGGCAACGGCGTGCTGGATGGCAATCCCCTGAACGAGGATATGCTCCAGGCGGCAGCAATGATGAAGAATCTCTTCATGATAACCCTCGTGACCGATACCGAATTCCGTCTCGCATCGATTTTCTCCGGCCATTGGAAGAAATCATGGGAAGCAGCATGCGAGGAAGTAAGGAGAATCTATACCGTTCCTATCAGAAAGAAGGCCGATGTCGTCATAACAAGCTGCGGAGGCTTTCCAAAGGATGAGTCGCTGTACCAGGGAACAAAAGCCGTTGATAACGTCATATCCTCGCTGAAGGATGGCGGAACGCTTATTCTGCTCCTGGAAGGACGCAATGGCGGAGGCAGTCCTGATTACTTTGACTGGATCAAGCCTCTTGTCGGCGGTACATTCGAAAAGGAACTGAGGGAGAACTTCACCGTAGGCGGGTATATCTTCTTCCTCAACTGTGAACAGGCTTCAAGATTCAATATACTCATGTATTCATCGATTCCTGCAGAGACCGTGGCTCCGATGGGCATCAAGGCATATGATGACCTCGACAAGCTCATGGAGGATGCGCATCTCGAAGGAAAATCCATCTATGTCATACCGACAGGATCAACAGTGCTGCCGGAAGTGACAGAGACATCTGAGAGGTAAATAAATGCCAGAACTGAGCAAGAGAGTCGGAACATTCACTGATTCTGTCATCAGGCGCATGACACGCATAAGCGATGCATGCCCGGGGAGCATAAATCTATCGCAGGGATTCCCTGATTTCGATCCGCCGAAGCCCCTGCTCGACGCATTGAGCAGAGTCGCATACGAAGGTCCTCATCAGTACTCGATAACCTTCGGAGCGGAGAACTTCAGGGAAGCTCTGGCAAAGAAGGCAGAAAGGTCAATCAAGAGGACCATAAATCCTGAGACAGAGATTGTCGTCACATGCGGCGGAACAGAAGCGATGATGTGCGCAATGATGACAATATGCAATCCCGGAGATAAGGTCATGGTATTCTCGCCATTCTATGAGAACTATGGTGCCGATGCCATCCTTTCCGGAGCAGAGCCTATCTTCATCCCACTTGTACCTCCTACCTACTCCTTTGATATCAATCTGATTGAGGAGGGATTCAGGAATGGAGCCAAGGCAATAATCGTCTGCAACCCATCGAATCCATGCGGTAAGGTATTCACAGCAGAGGAGCTGACAGCTATCGGCAAGCTCGCGCTGAAGTACGATGCATTCGTGGTGACCGATGAGGTATATGAGCACATAATCTACGCTCCGAACGTGCATACATCCGTCGCTTCCCTCCCTGGGATGTTCGACCATACCATAACATGCAATTCGCTCTCCAAGACATACTCCATAACAGGATGGAGGCTTGGATACCTTATCGGACCAGAGGATGTCATTGAGGCTGCAAAGAAAGTCCATGACTTCCTGACAGTAGGAGCAGCTGCTCCGCTCCAGGAAGCTGCAGTTGCAGGTCTTACAATGCCGGAAAGCTACTATGAGGAACTCGGAGCGCTCTATACAGAGAAGCGCGATTACTTCCTTGCGGGTCTCGACAGGATCGGACTGAAGCACAATGTTCCGCAGGGCTCCTACTTCGTCCTTGTTGATATCCAGGACTTCCTTGACCTTCCTCAGTTCAAAGGCTGGTCGGATCTCCAGTTCTGCGAATGGATGGTTGAGAATATCGGAGTGGCAGCTGTCCCTGGCTCAAGCTTCTTCAGGGAAGACGTCAACAATCTCATAAGACTTCATTTCGCACGTTCAAAGGAGACACTTGATCTGGCCCTTGAAAGGCTCTCGAAATTCAAGGATATCCTTGGGAAATGATGCTCCAGGCCGCCTCAGATGGCGGCCTTTCTAATGACGCATTGCCCTGCCGATCATGGAGACAGCAGGACCGATGGTCAGTGCGATGATGACCGTCCCTATCGTTATAGCACCTCCCGCAAGGATACCTATCAGTATTGCAAGGAAATCCCAGCATATCCTCACAGCGAAGAAGGGAATATGCGAAGCCCTGCTTATGATCTTCGGAACGGCATCGAAAGGAGAAAGTCCTGACCCGGAATTCATATACAGCGACACGGATATAAGGAAGAAAAACAGCGCCGAGGCAAATACAGCTGCCCTATAGGGCTGTGCCTGGAAGATCCATTGAGGGAGGAACCGGTTCCAAAGCATCGTGCAGAAATCGGAAACATAGCCAATGAAGAGCATATTCACAATCGTTCCCGGCCCGATATATTGTCTACCCCAGATCAGCTCTACAAGGAAAAGGAGGGCATTGGCGCATACCATAACAGTACCAAGGGATATGCCTGTTCTATATGATAGAGAGGAATTCATGAAGGCCCATGTATCTGTGCCATAGCCTGTCCTGAGAAGGAATGACAGGAAAAAACCCATTCCTACCACTCCGATGGCCATCATGCCTATATTCGGTCTTGAATCCATAGATTAAAACATGACAATGGCCTCCGGAGAGGCCATATGTTATCTAGAAGACTCCTGCTTACAGGATCCTGGGCTGAGCTCTATCAAGCAGTGCCTGGAGCTTCGATGATGGATCCTTGAACTTTGCAAGGAAGATCATTGCCGCAAT
>CASFMA010000123.1 GCA_949295675.1 uncultured Spirochaetales bacterium
CTGTCCTTTGTGAGCACGGTTTCAGGGAATATCTCCTTGGCTTCCTTCTCAAGAAGGCGGAGCTCCCTGTCTGAGTAGCGGGGCGAGTAGTGCTGAAGGCAAAGCTTCTGGCTATTGCTGTCCCTGGCGATCATCGCTGCCTCATATGCAGTCATATGCTTCTTCTCCCTTGCCGTATCGCTGAGGGCTTTCTCAAACATACCTTCGCAGAAAAGTATATCCGAATCGTGGACGTAATCGGCAATTTCAGGGAAGTACATAGAATCTGTCACATAGCTGAGCTTGCGTCCGTCGCGGCTTTCTCCCATGACCATCGAGCTTTCGATCACCCGGCCATCCTCAAGGGTGATGCGCTCCCCTCTCTGCAGCATCCCCCAGAGCTTCCCCTTAGGGATGCCAAGAGCCTCCGCCTTGTCTGGGAAGAACTCACCCTTGCGCTTCTCCTCAACCAGGGAATAACCATAGCACGGCTTCGTGTGGAGTAGCGGGAACGCCTGCACAGTGAATCCATCGCCTTTGAAGACAATCCCTGTCTCTACGGGGATGAACCGTATCTCATAGTTTATGTACATGTCCAGTATCCGGCGTGAGGACTCGATATAGTCACCAAGCTTGGCGGGTCCTATGACATACAGAGGCTCCGTCCTGTCAACCTGCGACGAGAGCATCAGCATGCCGGGAAGACCTGTCACATGGTCCGCGTGCATATGCGATATGAAGATGGCTGAGATCTTCTTCCATCTCAGATTCAGCATCTTCATGGATACCTGCGTGCCCTCTCCCGCATCAAAGAGGAAGAGGTCTCCATCACGTCTGACGAGGACAGATGTGAGAAAACGTCCTGGAAGCGGCATCATCCCGCTCGTGCCTAATGAAAATGCCTCAAGATTCACAGGAAGATATTATCAGCGGACAAAGATGTTGGCAACCGTGCTTCGCCGTATGGATATGTACATCGACACTATCGAGACAAGCAGGGACAAGGCTATTATCAGCGCTATCATTGCCCATGGAACATCAACTGAGAATGATCGGACATAGTAATCAAGGAATGCAGGCTCCCTCCGGCCTATGAGATCCAGGGCAAGCGGCGAAAGCAATGACAGGAGCACTCCAAGCAGCGCGCCCGCAGCGAGGGCAGCCAAGACAAAGATCGATGTGAGAGTAAGATAGATCCTCGCTATCCTCTTCTTCCCTGCCCCAAGCAGCAGGAGCTCCGAGATATCCTTCTTGTCACGGGACATGAAGAATTCAGCCGCATCTGCTGAGAAGTACGCAGCAAGGAATGCGACAAGGGCAAATATGATATACAGGGCTGAGAGCGATGCCTCTATATTGGCGTACTCATTCCTGTACAGGCTCCTGGATGAAAGCGCAGGGATATCCTCGGAGACAAGATCCGAAAGGACGGCCTCCCTGTCAGAGCCTGGCGGAAGGAGGACTTCAAAGCCCCTGCCCTCCCCGACGATTGCAAGAGGTGCGTAAACAAGCCTGCTGTCAATCTGAGGATAGACAGAATCGAAGACGGCAGCAACGGTGGCAAGATACGGCCGGGCCCTGCCGTTTGCGCTCTCATAGACCATAAGGGCAACCCTGTCACCTGCCTTCAGCGAAAGGGAGGAAGAGAGCGATGATGATATCACAATGGGATTCCTGACATCCTGCAGCACTTCCGCTATTCCAAGCTCGTTTCCTCTCATGCCTTCAAAATAGCCATCCTCAATGCCCTTGATGGCAATTGCCCTCTCACCGCCAGATGCGTACAGCAATGCTTCCGTGGCATCTGTCAGAGCAACCTCCGAGCCTTGAGGAAGAAGGGAATCATCAAATGGGCCATATACGTAGATGGATCCCGATCCAAGGACCTCGATCATCCTGTCTATCCTCTTTGAGACCGATGTGATGAATATGATCGAGAACACAAGGACTGCAGTGATCACGAATATGACAGCAATGGGAAGGATGGAAGAGAGCAGATAGCGCATCCCCATCCCATGACCGCATTTCCTTACAAGCCAGAGACGTTCAAATGCCCCCATCCACAAGCCTCCCTTCAGAGAGCATGAGCATCCTGTCAGCACGTGATGCGAAATCTGCATCATGGGTCACGACGACCATGCACCGGCCCTCATCCCTTACCGTGCGGAACATCAGATCCTCTATCTCAGACGCGCTTTCCTCATCCAGCGATCCTGTAGGCTCATCAGCGAAGACCACCAGAGGAGAGGCGGAAAGGGCCCTTGCTATCGCAACCCTCTGCCGCTCACCGCCTGAAAGCAGGCGCGGCCTGTAGTCCATCCTGTCGGCAAGCCCTACCTTGCGAAGCAGCCTTGACGCCTCGCTGAACGCGTTTTTCTCCCTCATCCCCTGTATGAGAAGCGGCATCGCGACATTCTCAAGAGCAGAGAAATCCTCAAGGAGCATCGATGACTGGAACACAAATCCGATCGAACGCGAGCGAAGGGCCTGGACCTCCTTCTCTGAAAGTGCCGATACATCCTTTCCGGAATAGACTATCCGGCCTCTGTCGGGGGAGATGAGAAGGGCAGCAATGGAGAGAAGAGTGCTTTTTCCAGACCCGCTCCTTCCGACTATCGAGACCACCTCGCCTTCGGAAAGCGACAATCCCGCACCTTTCAATATATGCACAGCAGAGCCCGATGGCGTGCTGAAGGATTTCCATATATCCTCAAGGATGAGAAGCTCATTCATCGAAAAGCACCTCCTTTGGCTCCATGCGCCATATCTTCCTCTCCTCATTGGCAGCTATAGCGGCCGCTATCGCAAGCAGCATGGCAGAGAGCCCGGCAAGTGTGCTGCCTGGCAATGAGAGCGTGGCATGCCTGAGCCCATATGACTGCAGGGCAAGCTCAAGGAGCGGCATCAGGATGATGGCAAGGAAAGAACCAGAGGCGAGGCCGGCCAGAAGGATGAGGGTGAACGCCAGGACAAATGATATGTTTATCTGGTACGCCATCATCCCGAGGACAAGCAGCTCTGCCATCTCCCCCCTCTTCGAGCCGAGGAAGATCCGTATCGATGAGCGCAATGAGACAAGTATGACTACGAACAGAAGGGAAAGAACAAGGTACATCATGACCTTCTCGATGAGAAGCGCGGAATATAGTCCAGCTTCGGCTTCCTTCCATGTCGTGACAGGAAATCCCTCTGAGGCAAGGGCTTTTGCATCATCGCTCCCTATTCCCTTTATCGCGGTGACGGTCTTGTTCCCAGAATAGGATGAGAGAGGGAGGAACATATGGCAGCTGTCGAACTCATAGCCAAGGGCGCTGGAATACCTGCCTGTCACGCTATATCGGCTCAAAAGAGGCAGCACAGCCCCGCTCTGTCCCTCAGAGAGCATCACAGCCTCCACAGCATCAGATGGAAATGAGTAAGGAACTGCGATGCCTGAAGCATCCCCGATGATCTCTATTCCGCCATCATATGAACTGTCGATGTACCTTATTGAATACGCTTTCCCAGAGACAAGGGCATCCTCCTCAGCATATGGGAATATGGAAGCATCGGGAAAACGGATTGAAAGCTCATCCACGACATCGCCCTGGACAACGGCATCGAACGACCTCACGTCACGCACGCCTCTCAGCCTTGTTCCCTGCAGATAGTCCATAACCGAGATGACAGATATGAGGACAGCCACGGAAAAAGCTGTCGACAGGACAATACGCAGGACTCTCCCCCTGTGCCGGTTTGACGCCGAGAAGCTATAACGCAGTGCAAGTCGCAGTACCATCAGAGATTACGCACCTCCTTGACTCTCTTTCCATCGCTGTCAAAGACTATGATTGCGCGAGGCCGGCCGTCTTCATACCGCGTCTCCTCTATCTCACCGCTGTCAAGATACGTGCGGACATGCGAGAGGTCAGTGCCGCTGTAATATGATATTGAAGAGATATTCCCATCGGCATATCGCGTCACGGTGGATTCCCTGCCGCGTCGCTCAATTGAGGATATCAGCGAACCGTCATCATCATATCTGAACTCCTCAAGGATGCCGTTGCCTTCAGTCGAGAGAAGAAGCCCTTCAGGGGAATATATCCTGGCGACAGGCCTCCCATCGATCTCACTCTCCTCCTTCCAGCTGCCATCTTCCTGAAGGACATATGAGACAGGAGGAGTCCATACGCTGCTGCCTTCGGCCCTGATCACGTTCCCGTCTATCGAATAGATATAGCTGGAAGGCAGAAGATACCCCTTCACATCGCCAGCAAGCGCGGCCGGAGTGCCGGAAGCCGTATCAAGATAGACGATCCTCCTGGCAAGCTGCCCGTCAACGGAGACAGATACTGAAGAGAGCCTTTCATCTTCATAGAAATATGTATAGACAGTCTCATGCCCATTCTCGGAGATGGTGCATCTTGTACGCTGCCCATCCTCTATCATGACGCGCTCCTCATACCCATCGCTTATCAGGCTGTATCCATCAGGGCTTTCCTCCCGCTCCATTACGACATTGCCATCTAAGTAGAGCACAGAGTGGCCATCCTCCACCGTCAGCTCATATCCAGAACCTTCAAGACTGTCCTTCAATGCAATCTGCTGCCCGATGGAGTTGGAAGTGAAGACTGCGGAGAAAAGAGGTGCGGGAAGCGCCAGCATGAGAAGGAGAAGCTTCCTCATCTCTCCCCGAGTCCAAGCAGGCTGTCAAGATATTCATCCTTATCGAACCGCCTGATATCGTCATAGCCCTCGCCGACGCACACGAATACGATCGGCAGGGACAGCATCTTGCCTATCTGTACGAGCGCGCCGCCCTTTGCAGCTGAGTCATATTTTGTCAGGATGATCCCGTCGAGCTTCACCGCCTCATTGAACAAGGACGCCTGGGAAACGCCGTTCTGGCCTGTAGTTGCATCGATCACGAGGAATTTCCTGTAGTTCTCAGCCTTCACGCCGCGGGCCTGGATGACCTTGTCCATCTTCTTGAGCTCTCGCATCAGGTTATCCTTGTTGTGCATCCTTCCAGCTGTATCTGCCAGGATCAGGTCATCTCCCTGAGCCTGGGCTGATGTTATCGCATCATAGATGACAGCGCCAGGATCAGATCCCATCTGATGCTTCACTATACGCATCCCTAGCCTCTCAGCATGTATATCAAGCTGATCCACAGCAGCAGCGCGGAATGTATCCCCGGCAGCAAGCAATACCTTATAGCCCTCACGCGTGAAGTATCTGGACATCTTTGCGATCGTAGTTGTCTTTCCGACACCATTGACGCCAAGGATCATGTAGACTGACAGCTCACCTTTCCTTGGCTCGGCGTCGTATGGCTCTATATACTGCGCAAGGATATCCTTCATCCTTTTCTGAAGCTCTGAAGCCTCTGTCAGGCCTTCCTTCTTCGCGATATCACGGAGCTTATCTGAAATCTCCTCGGTCAGCCTGGCGCCGAGATCGCCTTCGATAAGCGTATCCTCAAGCTCCTCAAAGAAAGCTTCATCTATCTTCCTGCCTCCGAAAAGGCTCTTCAACTTCTCCCCGAACTTCTTGAAGAACATATCAATCAACCTCCCATCCTGGCCATCTGGAAATAATCGAACATGGAATCTATAAGCTCCACCAATTGTACTAGGCTGATACCGGTAAAGGCAACCGCGACAGGAGCCAGATCGACATCTGCATAGATCCCTGAAAGCGAGTTCGTTGCAACGAATGCCCCGAATGTCACAAGAGTCGCGACAAGATTATCATAGAACCGCCCCTTTGCCCTGCTGACGGTGTCGTTCCCTGCCATCCATTCTGGACGCAATGATATGGATATCGTATCGGCAATCTCCGTAGACTGCATGGAGAACGGGGCAAACCCCTGATGCCGTGCGGCAAGGGAGAACGGTACCGTCCCCTCATCAACCACATGGTTCTCGACAGGAAGCCCCTGATAGTATATCTCGGCATCATAAGGCAGGGATGATATGAAAGCAGGGCCTGAGAACAGCGGCGTGAATGATGGTGAGAGCGTTGTCTCCTCATCCACATATACCGTCTCCTCTATGCGCTCAAACCGTGGAGATGTATAGATGATATCGTGCTCACCCTTCTCTAGGGCGATCACGGAGCGTACAGGCGTCACAGCGCTGCCATCTATTGAAAGGGAGACAACGGGAGGGATGTTCACTGGAACTATGATCGTGTCAGCATCCTTTATATAAGGAAGCAGCACGGAAACGATTGACAGGAACTCGCTGTCATCCTCTGTGGAAAGGTAAAGCGAATCATACACCTCGCGTCCATTGACCCATAGGGTGAAATCTGTCAGCTGACCGTCCTGCCGGGTATCCGAGACGATGAGAAGATCAAGGTCCTCAGACAGCATCACATAGGAGAAAGCTTCCTCGTCTCCTCTCATAAGGAACTCGTTCTCCGTGTCAGAGACTGTGATCGAGACGATCTCAAGGATGAGCTCCCCATCATCCTCAGCAGCATCAGAGGCACTGTCCATCCCTTCAAGCGCGGTGAAGTTCTCCCCGACTATATACCTGTTCCTCTCAGCATCCTTCTCAAGGATGGCAGCCCTCTCCTCCTTAGCATTGAAGTCCTCGATGGCGGAAACGGAAGTGACCTGGCCGGAAAGGACCGAGAGCGCATCAAGGATCATGCGCATGCTTCTCTCGTCATCCGAGATCACAGCAGTACGGAATGATGCTGCCCCGATCGAATATGAAAGGAGCAGCATCAGCAGGACTATGCTAAGCTTCCTTCGCAAAATGGAGATAACTTTCAATGAACTCATCTATCTCCCCGTCCATAACAGCAGATATATTGCCTGTCTGGCAGCCGGTGCGGTGGTCCTTGACGAGAGTATAAGGCTGGAAGACATAGCTCCGGATCTGATTGCCCCATGATATATCCTTCTTGGCGATCGCATCCTTCTGATGCTCTTCCTCCCTCTTCTTCTGATAGTACTCGTAAAGCCTTGAGCGAAGCATCTTGAAGGCCACGTCCTTGTTCATGTACTGGCTTCTCTCGTTCTGGCACTGGACGACGATGCCCGTCGCATAGTGAGTGATACGTACAGCGCTGTCTGTCTTGTTGACGTGCTGGCCACCGGCCCCTCCCGCACGGTACGTGTCGAGCCTGTAATCCTCAGGCTTGAGGTCTATCTCGATATCATCATCTACCTCGGGCGATGCGTATACGGATGCGAAAGATGTATGTCGCCTTTTCGCAGCATCGAATGGGGATATGCGGACAAGACGATGGACACCGGCCTCGCCCTTGAGATACCCGAAGGCATAGTCCCCAGATATCTTCATGGAAACGCTCTTTATGCCGCCCTCATCCTCCTGAAGGTCAAGCACCTCGCATTTGAATCCATGACGCTCAGCCCAGCGTGTATACATGCGCGTAAGCATCTGCGTCCAGTCAGAGGCCTCATTGCCGCCTGCTCCTGAGTGGACAGAGAGGTATACATTGTTCCTGTCGTTCTTGCCGTCAAGGAGGGTCTTCAGGCGCAGAGGGCTGAACTTCCTGTCAAGGGCATCTATCTGTCCCTCAAGCTCTGCCCTCAGGCTCTCATCATCCTCTGATGAATACAGCTCGATAAGCTCTCCCAGATCATCTATCTCACCGATGATCTCCTTCCATGGGTAGTAGCTATCCTTCAGCGAATTAAGCTCTGAGAAAAGCTTCTCGGCCTTCTCCGGATCTGACCAGAAGTCAGGGGCCGCTGTCTTCTCCTCAAGCGTCTTTATCTTGTCTTCGGTCCCAGCCTGTTCAAAGACGCCTCCAGACTGTGTAGGCTTCTTCTTTTATATCCTCAAACTTCGCTCTGTTTTCAATGAACATGGCTCACTCCTTATCTTTTCTATTATCAGAGACCCTAGACACCACCCTGATCACCTTCGTCTCGCCTTTCTCCAGGAGAAGCGGGAAGGTTATCAGAAGACGGGTATAGAGTTCAAATGTCTCGACACCGAGAGAAGTGTTCTGGCTCTGCCTGAATCTCTCCTCCCTGAGAGAGAATCCTTCTGTGGAAGAGAATGAAAGCTGGAGGCCAGACAGCTGATCAGTATACCTTACGGTCTTGACATCATCAAGCGACCCGAGAAGCAGCGCCTGCCTCTGGTCAAGGGAGGACAGGGAGAGGTCAGATGATGAGAGATATACAGGAAGCGAGTAAGTGCCATCGATCTCGCACTCTGCGGTTATTATCGATTCAAAGACCAGCGTCTGTGAGCGAAGGCGGAAATGCTTCACAAGAGAGAACTCTCCATCCTCGTTCCTTATCGCCTGATACTCGCATCCCGTCTTGGAAACGACATCAAGATCGAACATCGAATCGGAAAGATCGAATGTATGGCCGCCATAGCTGACTATATCAGAAAAGGATTTTGCAAGCGGCACATATGGGAAATCCTTATCAAATGGCGTACGGGTATCCATCACATTGAGCGCAAGCGGCATATAGCACAGCTCTGACAAAGCACCGCCTCTTGGCGATATGACAGCTGAGTATGTCCTGTTGCGGGCTATCTGCGAAGGCGTGCCGCTTTCCTCGAAGTCATACTCACGGGGAAGCGATACAGGATCGGCATCGTATATCTTACGCTCAGCTTCGATGATGGCCTTCCAGAACAGCTTCCTTTCCTGATAACGAAGCGGCGTACATTCAGCATCATAGATGAAGAGAGGCCCCATCGAGATATGGAAGAGCTCGCCTTCAGCCTCCCTCTTCACTGTCTTGTCTTTCTTGTACGAGGAGAGTACATCGGTTATCGAAAGATAGCGGTTGAGAAGATATCTGTAGTTCTCATTCCTGACAAAAAGATCATTGAATGACATGAGCCCACGCGCCCACGCATCACGGCCATACCACCCGGAATCAAGATAACCTGGACGCTTCACAGGAAGCGCATACATCGGGACTATGGAATCGGAACGGCCCTCAAGAAGCCCTATGAAGAGCTCGGCGAGCTTCTCATCGCTGCCATCCCTTGCAGCTCCCTCCAGAAGCTGGTCTATGTTCAGGAAGATAAAGCTGTCTGATTCTCCGCTGACTATATCATGCAGTCCCTCCCGCAGCTCGCTGAAGCCTATTATGCCCTGCGCGAAACGAGACACAAGGGAAGCAGCCTCATCTGACGGGACATTGATCCTCACTCGCTTTCCGAGCTCGTTCATTATGAAGGATTCCCTCTCCACGCTTTCCCTGGTCGTCGCCTTGTATGCTGATATCACGACGGAGGAGAGCCCGAGGCTCTTGAGCGTATGGATATAGGTCGGAGACCAGATCTGGCCATAGAAGAAGCACGAGGATGACTTCACGCCATATACACGGCGGATGAGCGTCGTCATCTTCTCGATCTGGAGGCTCCTGTCCTTTGTGGGGTTGAGGGAAAGTATAGCCTGGCTGTATGAGCCTGTTATGAGATCCAAGTCACCTCTCTTGGAGAGAGAGGCTATAAGCATGTTCACCTCAGGTGATGATGATGAGTCTATGTGCTTTATCATAGCAGCGCTCTGATACAGCGACATCTTCATCCCGGGGTTGTTGTAGAGATACGAGAGCACTGGACGGTATATGAGAGACAGTGCCCGTTTGAATGCGGGCACCGGCGTGGAAGGAGACATCTCCGTATACATCCCAAGCGCGAATCTCAAATCATCAGCTCCTATCTACGATACATTTCTGAGGACATATCGCCGCGGCCTGCGCAGCTGTATCCTGAGGTGCATGGTAGTCATTGGCACTCAGGAAGGACTCCACCTTGAAAGGTGATCCTTCAACCTTGAGTTCGCACATCTTACAGCCTATGCACCCGACCTGGCAAGTCTTTCTTACCTTTCCGCCGTTTTCATGGTTGTTGCATGCACAGACATACTGCACGCTATACGGGATGAGCTTTATGACATGGTTGGGGCACACCGCGACGCATTTGCCGCATGCGATGCACTTATCCTTGTCCACAGCCACATTTCCGTCAGCATCCTTCGAGATAGCGCCGACAGGGCATACCTTGATGCACGAGCCAAGATGAAGGCATCCCTCCTTGCACCCTGACGGGCCGCCCTGAAGGAGCGCGGCTGCATTGCAGTCAGCCATTCCTTCATACTCATAATCTGTCCTGGTTACCTTGCTGTTGCCACGGCAGAACACGAATGCGACTTTCTTCTCGACATCATCAACCTGTATTCCCAGGATCTCACCCATCCTCCGGGCAAGCTGGTCGCCGCCAGGGGAACATAGGCCAGGCTTGGCCTCCCCCTTGAAGACAGCCTCCGCATATGCCTGGCACCCTGCAAATCCGCAGCCTCCGCAGTTAGCTCCTGGCATTGAATCTTCCAGTGCTATCAGCTTCTCATCCTTCTCAACGGCAAATTTCCTATCAGCAATCGCAAGGCCAAGGCCCAGAAGAAGACCAAGTATCCCAACAATCAGAAAAGCAATCAATACAGACATCCAGCCCTCCTTATACCAATCCGAGGTTCGTAAGAAGGCTCTTATCGAACATCATGAAAGCAAGAGCCATAAGGCCTGCCGAGATAAATGCGATAGGAACGCCCTGGAAGACCTTCCGGACTGGCGTCATCTCAAGTTTCTCACGTATGTTGCTCATCAGGATGATAGCCATAGTGAAGCCAAGCCCTGCTGCAAGGCCTGCAACAAAGCTCTCAAGGAGATTATAGCCATTATCGATATTGATTATGGCAATGCCAAGCACCGCGCAGTTCGTGGTGATCAGCGGAAGGTATATGCCAAGCGCCTTGTACAGGCCCGGGCTCATCTTCCTTATGACCATCTCAACAAGCTGGACGAGCGACGCGATCACAAGTATGAATGCGATTGTACGGAGATATTCAAGCCCGAAAGGCGCAAGCAGGAACTCATGCACTGCCCAGCAGACTACAGATGCAATGGCAGTGACGAACGTCACGGCAACTCCCATGCCGATAGCGCTCTCGCTGTTCTTCGAGACACCTATGAAAGGGCAGAGCCCCATGAACTGCACAAGTATGAAGTTCTGGATGAATATGTAGGTAACAAGGATTCCGATATAGCTCATGCCTCAGCCTCCTTTCCCCTTCCGCTCTTCCACTGGAAGAACGCCTTGAGGTATCCCATGAGAAGAAGGGCACCGGCAGCAAGCGTGAGTACACGTACAGGAGAGTCGGAGATGCCAGGAAGAGTGATGACTCCGCTGAATGACCCGACAGGGAAAAGCGTTATCGTCCCGGCTCCGATCACTTCCCTTATAAGGGCTATGAGGGAAAGCGACATCGTGAAGCCGATTCCCATGCCGATCCCGTCAAGCGCGCTGTCAATGACGCCATTCTTTCCAGCAAAGGCTTCTGCCCTGCCGAGTATTATGCAGTTCACGACTATGAGCGGAAGATAAACGCCAAGAGCTTCGTAGACTGCTGGGACATAAGCATGAAGCACCATCTCGACAATCGTGACGAATGACGCGATTATCACTATGTAGCATGGAATGCGTATCGCGTCTGGGATGATCTTCCTGCATAGCGATATGAACACATTGGAACAGGTCAGTACGAATATTACGCTCAGTCCCATTCCTATCGCGTTGGACACCTGCGTCGATACACCGAGTGTCGGACACATGCCAAGCATGATTATGAATGTAGGGTTTTCCTTGAAAAGCCCTTTTGTCAGTTCTTTCATATGGCTCATACAGAACCTCCAAGGCTCTTGACATACTCAGAGCCCTCATGAATAGCGGAAGATACACCGCCGAACGTTATGGAAGCACCGGAGACAGCAGCAGCTTCCTCCGCAGGCAGATCGGACTTTGAAAGCGGAAGAGGATCCTCACCGCCATGTCCGCGGAACATATCCATATACCAGGATTCCTCTGCTTTCTTCCCAAGTCCTGGAGTCTCGGAATTCGACATCATCTGAGCTTCCAGCACTGTTCCGTCAGTGCTATATGACGCAATCACAGTCATCTCGCCGCCATATCCTGACGTGAGGATCTCTGCGATGTATCCAGCGACATTGCCATTATCATAAAGCGGGATTATATAGCTGATATTGCCGCTTCCGTCAGTCTGCTCGCCTATCTCATAGCCATGGGCCACAGCATCAAGTGCATCAAGCCTGTCCCCCTCTACATTTATTGCGATTACAGGAGCCGTGACCTCGTTTATGAGGGCGCAAAGCGCGGTGCAGACTGCGCAGATGGCGAAGAGGATCAGGCCTGTCCTGAGATATCTTGTCATGCCTTTGCCTCCTTCTTTGCCTTTACATAGCCAAATGGCTTTGTCTTAACGAAACGCTCTATCGTCGGCGAGACTATGTTCATCAGGATGATTGCAAGGGAAACGCCCTCTGGCAGGGATCCGAAATACCTGATGAGGAATGTGAAGAATCCGCATCCTATCGCGAATATCATCTCACCTTTCTTCGTGGTAGGCGTCGTGACCCAGTCAGTGGCCATGAAGAACGCACCGAGCATCAGTCCTCCGGAGAAGACAGGAAGGAGGATCTCGCCATGGAAGACACCAAGGCCATAAGGCACCCCGCCGAACATCCAGGAGAGGATGGCAAATGAACCAATATAGAAGACAGGGATATGCCATGTGATTATATGAGAAGCTATCAGGAATATGCCTCCAGCGAGAAGCAGAAGTGATGAGACCTCCCCTATGCAGCCTCCTACATTGCCGAAGAACGAATCCACCGCATATGGCGATATACCAAGCTTCTCACCTAAAGACAGCGCGAAGTCGGTGACAGGGAGCGTCAGCAGGTCACTGCTCCTCCCTGCGCCACCTGCAGTCACAGCTGTCTTGAGAGCCGAGAGCGGAGTGGCCGATGCGACAGCGTTGACGCCAAAGACGCGAGGCAGCGTGAATGCGCTCATGTCAGAGGTGAACGAGAAGAAGACGAATACCCTTCCGGCCAGAGCGGGATTCATCCAGTTGCATCCAAGGCCTCCGAAAGTCCATTTGACGACTGCAATCGCAAATGCGGAAGCTATCACGGGAATGAAAAGAGGCACAGCAGGCGGCATGTTCATCCCGACAAGAAGGCCAGTGACTATAGCGGAGAAATCACGCAGGGTGAACTCCTTCGATACAAGCCCAAGAAGGTACTCCACCAGCACGGCAGAAGCTATCGAGACAAGAAGCACAAGGAGAGCCCTGAGCCCGAATGCCCACACTCCCCACAGTGCAGAAGGAAGAAGGGCAGCTATCACGAAAAGCATAGCCTTGTCTGTCCGCAGGCTTCCATGGATATGAGGACTGGTACGAACTTTCATCATTTCTTTACCCTCCCGAGCTTCTTGCCAAGCTTGAATCCCTGGACAAGAGGAAGATGCGACGGACATGTATAGGCACAGCATCCGCACTCCTTGCAGTCCATCAGCCCTAAATCCATAGCAGCTTGATAGTTTCCGTACTTGATGTTCCTGAACATCTTGTTAGGCATAAGGCCCATTGGGCAATGCTCAACGCATTTTCCGCAAAGCACGCATGGGAATGACACGTCATCGATCATCTTCGGCAGCATGAGGACACCACCAGAGCCCTTGACCATAGGCGTGTCAGGATCTGCCACTGCAAATCCCATCATAGGGCCGCCAGCTATGAGAGAGACAAGGTCTTCCTTGGCCCCTCCGGCATATGAGATAAGATCAGAGAACTTAGTTCCGATAGGTGCAATGACGTTCTTGGGATCATTTACCGATTCCCCTGATATCGTGCATACCCTCTCGATAAGAGGCTTATGGTATCTCACAGCCTCATAGACCGCATATGCCGTACCGACATTGCACACGACAGCACCGACATCGAGCGGAAGCTTTCCAGACGGGACCTCCCTGTTCAGCACTGCCTTTATAAGCTGCTTCTCATCACCCTGAGGATACTTCATCTTCAGAGGCTGCACTTTTATCGGATAGCCCTTTTCGGCAATCACAGAGGTGAGAAGCTCCACAGCATCCATCTTGTTGGCTTCTATCCCTATGATTATGTTATCCGTAGAGATGATCCTTGAAGCAGCCATAATACCTTCAAGTATCCCCTCTGGCCTCTCCATCATAAGCCTGTAGTCAGATGTGAGATAAGGCTCACATTCAACACCGTTTATGATGAGTGCGTCAGCTTTCTTGCCCATCGGTATCGTAAGCTTGACCGATGTCGGGAAAGTAGCACCGCCCATTCCTACGATGCCAAGCGACCGGACTGTCTCAAGAAGCTTTTCCGGGCTGTCATCCTTCCAGTCAAACTCTTCGCTGAACATATCAGGCTGTGTCTCATCGCACTTGATGACAATGGCATCAGCAACGGCTCCAGATGGAACCCTCACCTTCCTGACATCTGTCACAACTCCGTCTGCTGGGCTATGGACAGGTGCCGAGACATATGAGGAGGCCTCGCCTATGACCTCGCCTCGGGCTACCCTGTCACCTTTTTTCTTCAAAGGCGTCGCTGGAGCGCCAAGATGCTGAGACATCGAAACAATCAGCTCTTCAGGAAACGGAAGCCTTTCAAGCTCCTTGTCCTTTGACAGCCTTTTCTTGTCATCAGGATGCACTCCGCCGCGCCTGAACGTGGCAAACTTCATCTGAATCTCCTATTGAATATCTTGATGATTTTACCGCACACTTCACGACTAAACAACCATAGTCAGCCATATTTCAGCTAAAGACTTGTATCAGGATCGAAGGAAGGAGAAAATGAAAGCATGGACACAATTCTGAACCATCCATTTCCAGCGCTTTTCGATAAGGACTCAAGGATCCTCATCCTAGGATCATTCCCTTCTGTCAAATCCAGGGACGAGGGATTCTACTATGCGCACCCGCAGAACAGATTCTGGAAGATCATGGAACGGCTGTTCAGCGTTGAGCTCATCAGCATAGATGATAAGAAGGCATTCCTTCACGGCAGCCATATAGCGCTATGGGATTCAATAGCGTCATGCACGATCAGAGGCTCATCCGATTCAGCTATCGATAACGTCACCGCAAATGATATAAAAGGATTGAT
>CASFMA010000124.1 GCA_949295675.1 uncultured Spirochaetales bacterium
TGCCCTTATTGCCTTTCATTGCCTTCTCTGCTATTCCAAGGTAGATAAGGAGCGAAGATGAAAGCTGTTACGATTCTCATAAAGCCAGCATCAGGCAAGTGCAATATGCGCTGCCGCTATTGTTTCTATCAGGATGAGGCTGAGAACAGGGAATACAAGGACTATGGCATGATGAGCGAGGACACTGCACGCAATCTCATCGACAAGTCGTTCTCTGCCTTTGATGATGTCACGTTCGCGTTCCAGGGGGGTGAGCCTACAGTAAGGGGACTCGATTTCTTCCGTTTCTTCACAAAGTATGCTGAGTCAAAGGAAAAGAGAGTGCATTTTGCCATACAGACAAATGGCTTCTGCCTTGACAGGCAGTGGTGTTCCTTCTTCCATGACCATAGATATCTTGTCGGGCTTTCGATGGATGGAGACAAGGCCCTTCACGACAGATACCGTGTCGATGGCAGGGACAAGGGTACATTCCGCCGCGTGTTCTCATCCTTCCAGCTGCTCACATCAGCATCTGTTGATTTCAACGTGCTTATAACGCTGACGAAGGATGCTGCGCTCAGGGGAAAGGAGATTTATCAGTTCCTGAAGAGGAACGGTGCCCGCTATCAGCAGTACATACCATGTCTCGATCCTATGGCAAAGGAGAGGGGAAGCGAGGATTTCTCATTGACTCCTGAAGCATTCCTGAAGTTCCTGAAGGATGTGTTCATCCTTTATTACAGGGACTGGGAGAGAGGCGACTATGTATCCGTGCGTTATTTCGATAACCTTGTCACGATGATGATGGGACTGCGCCCTGAGTCATGCGGGCTTCTCGGCTTCTGCCCGGACAACTATGTCTCAGAGGCTGATGGCAGCATCTTCCCATGTGACTTCTACGTCCTTGACGACTACAGGCTTGGGAATATAAACACAGAGGGTTTCGATGACTTCGACAGGAGGCGGAAGGAGATAGGCTTCACGGAGAAATCCCTGAAGGTTGAGAGCGAATGCTCCTCCTGCCCGTCATTCCAGCTGTGCAGGGGAGGCTGCCGCCGTGACAGGGAGGATTTCAGCACAGGAGAGCTTGGCCTGTCATATCTCTGTCCTGCGTATAAGGAGTTCCTTCCATTTGCCGCACCTTATCTTTCCGTCATGGCAAGAGCTGAGATGCGGGCGCGCAATATGGGTAGATAGCTTTCCTTTTCCCCGATTGATGGTTAACTTCAGCTAACAAGGAGATAGCAGTGCTAGAACTCAAGAACATATATTGGAGTGCTCCTTCAGGCCATGAGGTGCTTCACGATGTAAGCCTTAAGATAGAAGGAAGCGGCATCGTTGTCATCACAGGCCCGAATGGAGGAGGTAAGACGACCCTCGCGAAGATCATCGCAGGGATAGAGAAGCCAGATAGCGGCTCGGTTATCTTCAACGGTGAGGATGTGACCGGGCTGAGCGTGACTGACCGTGCGAGGAAGGGCATAAGTTATGCTTTCCAGCAGCCAGTGAGGTTCAAGGGGCTGACAGTCAAGGATCTGCTCGAGCTTGCATCTGGCGGCAAGCTATCAGAAAGCGGGATCTGCTCCATCCTCTCGAAGGTCGGTCTTTGCGCGAAGGACTATGAGGACCGTGACGTTGACGCATCCCTTTCCGGCGGCGAGATCAAGCGTGTCGAGATCGCGACTGTGCTGGCAAGGAAGCCTGGCTTCGCGATATTCGATGAACCGGAGGCTGGGATAGATCTCTGGTCGTTCCCGCGCCTTATCGGGGCTTTCGAGGAGATGCGCAGCGAAAGGGACGGGATAGAGATCATAATCTCTCATCAGGAAAGGATACTTGAGATTGCCGACAGGATTATCGTGATTGAGAACGGAAGGGTCAAGGAAGATGGCAGGAAGGATGTCCTGGATAGGCTGATTCCATCTGCCGCATGCCCAGTTTGCCCGAAGAGGAGCTGATATGGATAAGAATGCAGAGGAAATACTGAGGATAGTCTCTGATTGGAAAGGCTCGCTTTCCGGTGCACATTCCATACGCGAGAATGGCAGAAGCGTCGAGCTGCTGAGCACGGAGCATATACATATAGAGCCTAAGAAAGATAAGCCAGGGCTTGATATAACCGTGGACAGAGGAACTAAGGGAGAAACAATGTACATTCCTGCCTGTGTCACACACGGCGGCATTGATGATCTTGTCTATAATGATTTCTTCATAGGCGATGATGCGGATATCACCATAGTCGCTGGCTGCGGTGTCCATACGGAGAACGGTGAGATGGCAAGGCATAACGGCATCCATCGTTTCTTCATAGGCGATAACTGCCACGTCAGATATGTCGAGAAGCACATAGGGACAGGAAAAGGCAGGGGCCGTCGGAGCATTGACCCGGTTACCGATGTCGCTATCGGCACCAATTCAGTGATGGAGATGGATTCCACTCAGATAAAAGGTGTTTCCGATACGCACAGGACGACACGTGCCACAGTAGGTGAGGGAAGCTCGTTCATAGTCCATGAGAGGATACTCACTGCCGGGGACGAAAGAGCAGTCACGGATTTTGCCGTGGATATGAATGGCGAAGGCAGCTCCGTTGACCTCGTCTCGCGCTCTGTTGCGCGCGATGAGTCCCACCAGGCGTTCCATTCGGTCATAAGGGGGAATGCCAGATGCACAGGCCACAGCGAATGTGATGCGATCATAACAGAGCATGGCACAGTCAGCGCGACACCGCAGCTCGATGCGAATGATATCGAGGCATCTCTCATACATGAGGCCGCGATAGGAAAGATAGCAGGTGAGCAGCTCCTGAAGCTCTGCACTTTCGGCCTTACCGAGGAAGAGGCAGAGGAAAAGATAATACAGGGATTCCTTAAATGATTGACACCCTTCCTGAAAGCCGATAAAGATTTTCAGGAGGGTTTTCCTTTGAATATTCTGCGTATCCTGTTTTATGCCGCAGCGATGGTTGTCCTGGCTTTCGGCCTTACTCTCAATGTGCAGACAGGGCTTGGCGTATCTCCGATCATCTCCGTTGCATATGCTGTGGCGGAAGTTTCGGGATTGAACTTTGCCGATGTCACATTCGCATTGTATTCGGTTTTTGTTGCAGCTGAGGTCGTAATCCATTCGCTGATTCTCAGGATGGACAGGGTGCAGCTGGCAAAAGATCTTCTTCAGCTGCCTCTCAGCCTTGTATTCACACGTTTCATGGCACTGTTCCAGATGATTATCCCAGATGTCTCGCAATTCCCGATGTGGGCACGCATTTCGCTGCTGATTGCAGCGGTCGCCGCGACAGGGATCGGGGCCGCGGGCAGCCTTGCCATGGATATCGTGCCGAATCCGGGAGACGGGATAGTAAACGCCATAGCAGGACTGGCAGGATGGTCTGTCGGATTTGCCAAGAATGCCTTTGATGCTTTCAATGTGGTGCTGTGCTGCATCATCGGATTGCTTTTCGAGGGGCGCGTGGTCGGGATCGGCATCGGTACATTGATCGCCGTTGCCGGCGTTGGCCGCGTGATCGCGCTGTATAAGCGCACCGTCGGGGATATGATAGCGGATGCCGCTGGCATAGCATAGCCGATACACGGCGCCTTGCATCCTTTTCCCCCTTGTACATATCGCTGCAGATTTAGGATACTATGGACATGCACAAGTCAATCTTAACAGTTGTCGGAAAGGATCAGGTCGGCATAATCGCCAAGGTCTGCACATATCTTGCAGGAAGCAACGTGAACATCCTTGATATATCACAGACGATAGTCGACGGATATTTCAACATGATGATGATCGTGGATACAAATGCCTCCACGAAGGAGTTCAGCCTTCTCTCCTCTGAGCTGTCGGATCTTGGGTCTGATATAGGCTGCATAGTGAAGCTTCAGCGCGAAGAGATATTCGAGAGCATGCAGAGGATCTGACCATGATAAACCTCAATGAAGTCATTGAAACGAATATGATGATAGAGAAGGAGAACCTGGATGTCAGGACCATAACGCTTGGCATCTCCCTCCTTGACTGCATGTCTGGCAGCGTGGATACGCTCTGCCGGAAGATCTATGACAAGATAGCCTATACAGCACGTGATCTTGTCAAGACTGGCAATGATATAGAGCGTGACTATGCGATAAAGGTCGTGAACAAGAGGATCTCCGTAACGCCGATAGGGCTTGTCGGTGCATCCAGCTGCAGGAGCGAGGATGATTTTGTCCGTGTTGCCCGCACGCTCGACAAGGTCGCAGAAGAGGTAGGCGTCAACTTCATAGGTGGCTATTCCGCACTTCCTGTAAAGGGAATGACGGCCTCAGAGCATCTGCTTATATCATCGATCCCGGAGGCATTGAAAGAAACTGAAAGGGTATGTTCATCAGTTGCGCTCGGCTCCACAAGAGTCGGGATAAACATGGATGCCGTAGCCCTTATGGGCAAGATCATCAGAAAGAGCGCTGAGCTTACGGCTGATAATGATTCAATCGCATGCTCCAAGCTTGTTGTGTTCTGCAATGCTCCCGATGACAACCCCTTCATGGCAGGTGCATTCCACGGCGTGACTGAGTCTGATGCTGTCATAAATGTCGGCGTAAGCGGACCTGGCGTCATAAAGCATGCTGTCGAGAGCGTGGGGAAGGGGGATTTCGGTGTTCTTGGCGAGACGATAAAGAGGACAGCGTTCAAGATAACTAGGCTAGGCCAGCTTGTGGCCCAGGAGGCATCAAGGCGGATGGGCATACCGTTCGGGATAGTCGATCTTTCCCTTGCCCCGACGCCGGCTGTCGGCGATTCTATTTCAGATATCATAGAGGCCATGGGGATAGAAAGCACAGGCGCGCCTGGCACTACCGCGGCCCTTGCACTGCTCAACGACCAGGTGAAGAAGGGTGGAATAATGGCATCCAGCTATGTAGGAGGGCTTTCCGGTGCCTTCATACCTGTAAGCGAGGATCAGGGGATGATAAACGCCGTGAACCGTGGCTCTCTCTCGATCGAGAAGCTTGAGGCCATGACCTGCATATGCTCAGTAGGCCTCGACATGATTGCCATTCCCGGCACGACGTCAGCCTCGACAATTGCTGCGATCATCGCAGATGAGATGGCGATCGGCATGGTCAACCAGAAGACGACAGCAGTCCGTATCATACCTGTAATCGGAAAGGATGTCGGTGACACGGCTCATTTCGGCGGCCTTCTTGGCTATGCCCCGATAATGAGCGTGAGCAAGTTCTCATCAGAGGCTTTCATAGACAGAGGGGGCAGGATCCCTGCCCCTGTCCACAGCTTCAGGAACTGATTTCCAATGCACTGCGGCTGCAGTGCATTGCGTTATCCTGCGATCTCGGAGAATGCTTTCTTAACATCCTCGCCATGTGTCTTTGTGCTGACTTTCTTCCAGACTTTCGCTATTGTCCCGTCGGGAGCGATCAGGAATGATGATCTTATGACACCTACGGTCTTCTTTCCGTACATCATCTTCTCGCCATACGCCCCGTACTCTTCCATCACTTTATGGTCCGTGTCTGAAAGCAGCGTGAAGTCCAGCCCATATTTCTCCGCGAAGCGTCTATGTGATTCAGCCTTGTCCGGGCTTATCCCAAGAACGGAAAGCCCGAGCGCGGAGAAATCAGGCATATTGTCCCTTATCGAGCAGGCCTCCGCAGTGCATCCTGGCGTGTTGTCGCGCGGATAGAAATATACAAGCACATAACGTCCTCTGAAGCTTTCCAGGGATATCTCATTGCCGTCCTTGTCAGGCAGCGTGAAAAGCGGGGCCTTTGTTCCTTCTTCCAGCATTTTGCTTGCTCCTTTGTATTGTTTGTGTGAAGTATTTGCCCTATGGCAAAGTTTAATATATCATTTTATCAGGAGTTTTATCATGAACAATAGCAAAGACATCATTCTTCATGATGTGAAAATAAGGGAGAATGTCCTTCTCCGCAATGTATATCTCTGGATGATCGCGGGACTGGCTGTGACAGCTGCTGTATCCTATGCGCTCTCGACATCTGCATCGTTCATCAGGTTCTTCTACAGCAATCCGCTTGTCGTGATCGGTGCGTTCATCGCGGAGCTTGTGCTGGTGATGGTCCTTTCTGGGCGCATTGAGAGGCTGAGGACAGGATCTGCCATAGCGTTGTTCCTCGCATATTCAGCAGTCACAGGACTGACGCTTACATCTGTATTCATCGTCTATGCGCAGACAACGCTCGTCCTTGCTTTCGTCTCAGCGGCTGCTGTATTCGCGGCCGGCGCCATCTACGGGGCTGTCACGAAGAAGGACCTGAGAGGTATCGGAGGTTATCTTTCAATGGCTCTCATAGGCATGCTTGTGGCGATGCTCATAAACATGTTCCTGGGCTCATCGGCATTCGATCTGCTCATCTCTGCCGTAGGTGTCCTTCTCTTTACTGGCCTTACAGCCTGGGACAGCCAGAAGATATCTGACATGAACAGGTCGTACGGGACGATGATGACGAATGAGGAGCTGACAAAGGTCGGGATACTTGGCGCCCTTGATCTCTATCTCGATTTCCTGAACATCTTCCTGTATCTTCTGAGGATCTTCGGAAGAAGCAGTGACAACTGATTCAACGCATCTGGTCTTCGAAGGACCTGATACACTTGTATATTGGAAGGAGAGCGGGATCCCTACGGTTCCTCTCAAGAGCACTATAGATGGACGGACTCTCCTTTCAATAGCCTCAGCTTCATATCCTGAGATAAGATGCTGCTATGGGCAGAACCCATGGGAAGGCGGCGTCGTGCATCGCCTTGACAACCCGACGAAGGGACTTGTCCTGATTGCCCGTACCCAGAAAGCATATGATGCGCTTATGCAGCAGCAGAAGAAGGATATGATCGTTAAGGAATATATAGCGGTCACAACAGCCGGCCGCTGCACTGATGAGGGCTTTGAGCCTTTCCCTCTCTTCCCAATCGAGGATGGCCCGTCTATCATAACATCTTATTTCCGGGCGTTCGGAAAGGGCGGGAAGAGTGTCAGGCCAGTCTGGAGCAATGAAAGGCATAAGAAGGGCCGGGTATATACCACGGAGGTTGTCCCTGAGGAAGACGGAATCTTCCGCTGTACCATAACAAAGGGGTTCAGGCATCAGATAAGATCCCATCTCGCATGGGCCGGCCATCCTATCGAGGGAGATATCCAATACGGGGGGAATGCCTCCGCATCATTCGGGCTGGAGGCTATAAGCATAAGCTATATCGAGCCATGCTCCGGCCGCAAGCTTACCATCTCGATCTAGCGTTCGACTGAGAATACTATCGTTTTGTTGCTGTATATTATTATCCTATGCTCCAGGTGGGCCTTCACCGCTGATGCCAGCACCCTCCGCTCGCAGTCCTTGCCGACCTCCTTGAGGCCTGTCGGCGTGAGCTCATGGTTCACCCTCACGACATCCTGCTCGATTATAGGACCCTGGTCCAGATCCTCTGATGCGTAATGTGCCGTGGCTCCTATCATCTTCACGCCCCTGTTGTATGCCCTCAGGTATGGATTTGCCCCCTGGAAGGCCGGAAGGAACGCGTGGTGTATGTTTATGATCTTCCCTTTCCACTCATCCGTGAACTCAGGGGAGAGTATCTGCATGTAGCGGGCGAGGACGACAAGGTCTATATCGAATCGTTTGAGCAGATCCCGTATCTTCCCCTCCTGCTTTGCCTTGTCATCACCGACAGGGAAGTAGTAGTAAGGAATCCTGAACTGGTTCGCTACCTTCTCCATGTCAGGATGGTTCGATATTATCAGGGGGATCTCGCACTGCAGCTCTCCCTCAAGCTGCCTTGATATAAGATCATACAGGCAATGGCTTGTCTTCGATACCAGTATGGCAACCCTCATCCTGTAGTCCGACCAGTGCAGCGACCAATCAAGCCCAAGGTCATCGGCGAGGGCCCTGAACTCATCCTCAAGAGCTTTCCTTGTCGTCTTCATATCGGAGGCATCAAGCTCAATGCGCATGAAGAAGCGCCTCTCGTAGCTGTCTGTATGCTGCTGGCAGTGGAGGATGTTGAACCCTTTGCTGTAGAAGAAGTCAACAGTCGAGGCGAGCAGCCCCTTCTTGTCCTCTGCCTGGATGAGGAATATTGCCTTAATCATCTGATTCCTCCAGCTCTTCAGTAGTCAGCACGTCCTCCTCGCTGGAGGTTACTATCTCTATCTTCCTCTCGATCTCGGAGAGTGTCTTGTTGAGCTTCTTGCCAAGCTCTGTCGCTTCCTCGTACAGCTTGATGGCATCCTCAAGCCCCGTATCATCCTTCTTCAGGAGTTCAGTTATCTCCTCCATCCTCTTAAGATCGCTCTCAAAGCTCATCTTTTCCCTCCACGTGAGAAACAAGCATTCCGCTGCCGAGTCTTGTCGTTATCCTGTCCCCGACCTTGATGCCTGCTGTATTATGTATCACCTTTCCATGTTCGTCCATTGTCACTGAGTATCCTCTGGACAGGATCGCGAGAGGGGAGAGTGCCTCTATCTCCCTTGACGCGAGCGTAAGTTCCGCCGCGCTCTTCCTGATCCTTCTGTCCATGAGCATCCTGGACTTCTCCCCATACGATGAGATGAGGAGCTTCGCCTTCTCCTTCTTTGCTGAGAATGACCTCAGCAGCTCCTCCTCTGTCCATCCAAGCTCTGACCTGCGCATCTCAAGACGCATGCGCAGCGTGTGGCATAGATCCGCAGTGGAAGGAACCATCGATCTGTACCGTGAGATCCTTCTTTCAAGCGCTGTCCTGAATCCTTCCGCGTTTCTCAGCCTGAAGGCAGCCTTTGCAGCCTTGACCCTTATTTCGGATTCTATGAGCTGAATGGCTGATGCCAGGCGTTCACGGCGCCTGTATGCCGTTTCCGTGACAAGCTCCGCAGCAGCCGATGGAGTAGGGGCCCTTCTGTCTGCTGCATAGTCTGAGATTGGCCAGTCGATCTCATGCCCGACTGCTGATATGACAGGAATTGCGGATTCATGGATGGCCTCTATCACCTCAGGCTCAGAGAAGGCCATCAGATCCTCTGTGCTTCCTCCTCCTCTCCCGACTATGAGGATATCTGCAGCGGCGAATGTATTTGCCTGCCTTATCCTCATCGCTATCTCTTCCTTCGCGCCATCTCCCTGGACCGCAGCTGGAAAGATTATGATATCTATGCCAGGGGCTCTTCTCCGCGTGATGTTCAGGATGTCGCGTATTGCAGCTCCTGTAGGGCTCGTTATGACGCCTATGCGCCTGATGGTCTCGGGTATCGGCTTCTTCCTGTCTTCATCGAAATAACCAAGGTTCCTGTAGTATTCCTTCCTTTTCTCTATTATCTCAAGCAGGTTGCCTTCGCCCTTGATCTTCATTGCCCTTATGACAAATGAGAGCTTTCCGGTTTTCGTATAATAGGACATCGAGCCTTTTGCTATCACGAGATCGCCGTTATGCGGCAGCTCCATCGAATACTGGGCAGATCGGAAGACCGCTGCGTCTATTGCTGCTCCGCTATCCTTAAGCGTGAAGTACCAGTGGCCCGATGAGGAAGGCCTGAATCCTGAGATCTCCCCTTCGATGGTAAGCTCTGAGAAAAATTCCGAGACGGTATCCCTGATCAGGGCATTGGCCTCTGTTACTGTAAGTGTCCTTCCTATGGCATCGTATGCTGGCATGGCTATATCTTAGTATCAAGGATGATGGAAGGTAAACCGCTGGTAGAGAAACTAAACCAGCTGTCGATTGAGCAGAGGACGCGGAAATAGTAAGTTATCAGCTATGAGTGATATGACTTTAGGCACGGTTATCGCAGCAAAGAGAAAAGAGAAGGGCATGACGCAGGCAGAGCTTGCAGAGAAGATGGGTGTGACTGACAAGGCAGTCTCGAAGTGGGAACGTGATCTCTCTTATCCAGATGTCGCCTCATTCCCTCGTCTTGCAAGGATCCTCGGAGTCTCTCTTGATGAGCTTATGGAAGGGACGGATGATAAGAAGGGCAGGAACAATGCAGAGGATATCATATGGATTGCAGCAAGGGGCATTGCCCTTGCGATGGGCGTTGCCGTCACAGTGCTTTCCATCCTTGGCGAGCTTGATAGCAGATCAGGGCTTGGAATGCTTGGCATCGGGCTGGCCTGCATTGCCATATACCTTCTGAAGGATGGAAGGAAATGAAGCAGCTGCCATGATGGAAAAAGAAAACCTTCCTCTTGTCGGGGAAGGTTCCTATTTCCACAGAAAGGCCGTTTCCGGTTACGGCCTTGAGGATCTTACTCCTCTTCGATAGCACCCTGTGGGCATACGCTTGCACAAGTTCCGCAGCTGATACATGTATCTGGGTCAATCTGATAGATATCTCCCTCAGAGATAGCGCCTACTGGGCACTCGCCCTGGCAAGTTCCGCAAGCGATGCAGCTGTCAGTGATCTTATAAGCCATAGTTAAACTCCTTTCTGCTTAATGCAGTATGTCATTCTACGTAGAATTTACTCTCTACGATTCTTCCCGTCAACCTCGAATCAGCCAATGAAACGCTAAATGTACGCTTAGCTTCTGCTAACTTTCTTTATTTTCGCAAGCGTCAGGCCGGCAAGGTCCGCCATGACCCATCCTATGGGGATGCTGACCCATATTCCCGATGGCCCGAATGGCACGGAAAGAAGATATGCGAGCAGGACACGCAGCCCCAGGCTCACTATCGTCAGGAATAGCGAGACGCCTGGGAATCCTGATGCGCGGAATATCCCATAGAAGAGGAAGAGGTATCCGATGAGTATGTAGAATGAGCCCTCAAGGCGCAGGTATCCCACACCTATATCGATTATCTCGGTCTCCGCGGGGTTTATGAATATTGAGAGCAGAAGCCTTGGCGCGATGAATACTATGATGGATATGAGGAGCCCGAAGAGTGTCACGATTGAGAACGCTGCCTTCATGCCTTTCCTTATCCTGTCCTTCCTTCCGGCCCCATCATTCTGCGCCACGAAGACGGAGAAGGCGTTCCCGAACTCCTGGAGCGGCATGTATGCTATGCTGTCTATCTTCACGCCTGCGGCGAATGCGGCCATGACCTTGCTTCCGAAGCTGTTCACGACACCCTGCACCATGAGTATCCCCAGGTTCATTATCGATTGCTGCATAGAGGTCAGTATGGAGAGGGAGAGAAGCTCAGGAAGCATCTTTACGCCTCTTGCAGCATCACGCATCCTGAAATGGAGGGCAGGTGAGCGGAAAAGCGTGTAGAGCGCTATAGCGGCAGCAGCTGCGTACTGGCTGATTATAGTTGCCAGTGCAGCTCCCTCCACACCCCAGTCGAGCGATATGACGAAATATAGGTCCAGCACCACATTTATGACAGCTGATAGCGCCATCATCATAAGGGCAGCCGCAGAGTTGCCGATCGACCTCTCCGCTGCTGAATAGAAGTTGTACACGAAAAGAGCGGGAAGCCCTGCCAGTATGATGTACATATAGCTTTTCATCATATCGACAAGCTCTTCCGGGACCGAGAGCAGCCTTATTATTGAGGGAAGGAGCAGCCAGGATGCTATTGTTATGATGGCAGAGATCGTGCCGATCAGCACGAATGATATCCCTATCGAAGCTTTCAGGTTCTCATATTCCTTTTTCCCGAAATAACGGGAGAATGCTACCGAGACGCCCATTGAGAGCCCTATCATGAGAGAGGTGAGGAATGTCATCAGCGAATATGAGGAACCTACAGCCGCAAGCGCGTCAGGTCCTGTGAAGTGCCCCACGATTATGGAATCAGCCACATTGTACAGCGTCTGAAGCATGTTCCCTGCAATCAGTGGGATCGCGAAGGAGACCATTGGCCTGACGATCTGTCCTTGCGTGAGATCTCTTTGTCCTTTATCCATGGCGATACAGTACCATTTGCTCATCTTTTCTGCTACTATCGGTGCCATGAAGAAACTGGTTATTGCCGAAAAGCCGTCTGTCGGACGTGAGATAGCGAGGAACCTCGTCTGCCCGATAAAGGAGAAGGGATTCTCTGAAGGGCCATCATATATAGTCACATGGGCCCTTGGCCATCTTGTTGAGCTCTGCGAGCCGCAGCACTACTCCGAACGTTATAGGAGGTGGTCTCTTGATACGCTTCCGATGCTCCCGGAGACATTGGATGAGATGGTGATAGATGAGACGCACGAGCAGTTTGACGTGATCGCATCGCTCCTGAAGCGTGATGATATAGAGAGTGTCGTAATCGCGACAGACGCAGGAAGGGAAGGTGAGCTTGTCGCCCGCTGGATACTCAAGATGGCTGGATACACCGGCAAGGCTGAGAGACTCTGGATCTCATCCCAGACGGAGAAGGCCATAAAGGAAGGCTTCCAGTCGCTTCATCCGGCATCGGACTATGACAATCTATACCATGCCGCTTTCTGCCGTGCTGCCGCTGACTGGTATGTCGGCATGAATGTAACGAGGGCGCTTACTTGCTTCTATGATGCAAAGCTCTCTGCTGGCCGCGTGCAGACCCCGACACTGGCTCTCATGACCGACAGGGAGGATGAGATAGAAAGCTTCGAGGGGAAGTACTATTACTCTGCCCGTGCGGATTTCGGCATCTTCTCCGCCTCGTATTATCCTGAAGAGAACTCGATAAGGTTCCAGGACGATGATGTCGCGGAAGAGCTGAAGGGATGGAGCGGGAAGAAAGGCCGCGTGGTCTCTCTTGTATCTGAGGAGAAGAGCGATCCTGTACCTCAGGCCTATGACCTGACGGAGCTACAGCGCGATGCCAACGTAGTGCTTGGCTTCTCTGCAAAGGAGACGCTGGACACCCTGCAGAGGCTCTATGAAGTCCATAAGATAGTGACATATCCGAGAACAGACTCAAGATATATCACAGAAGATATAGTCCCCACGCTTGGAGAGAGGATAAAGGCACTCTCATCAACCATATTCTCAAGACAGGTCGATGAGTATCTTTCCGCTGGATTCAGGAGCGACAATCCGCGCTTCGTGAACAATTCTCTGGTCTCTGACCATCATGCGATAATCCCGACTGAAGAGCCTGTGAGGACAGAAAAGCTCTCCGGCGATGAGGCGAAGCTATGGCAGCTGATAACGCTGCGATTTTTGGAGGTCATAGGCGAGGACTATAAGTACAGGACGACTGTCTGCACGGTTGATGTTGACGGGAAGCTCTTCAAGACACGTCTGTCAGTGCCTGTCAGGAAAGGTTACAGATCCGTAGCTGAGAGTGCAGGCATAAAGAGTGCATCGCCTCTTGCCGAGGAAGGTGATAACAGCTTCGGCCTCATGAGCCTCAAGGAAGGTGATGAGGTGACAGTCGAGAGCATCAAGGTCAGGAAAAATGTCACGACACCGCCTGAGCGTTATACCGATGCCACGCTTCTTTCCGCGATGGAGCATGCCGGGCGCTTCGTCGATGACGTGTCGCTGAAGGCGAACCTCGGCAATGGCCTCGGCACTCCGGCAACGCGCGCTGATATGATCGAGAAGCTTGTGCAGAACAGGTACATCGAAAGGGAAGGCAAGTACTTCATCCCTACGGCAAAGGGCAGGGAGGTCGTACGCCTTGCTCCTGAGATCCTCAGATCCCCTGTCCTTACAGGTGAATGGGAGGGCCGCCTGGAGCGCATAAGCCGCGGAAAGGAAGATCCAGATGCCTTCATACGCGATATAAAGAAGATGGCGTCTGACCTTGTGAAGGAAGTTGAGAGGAGCGATAAGGTCTTCTCCCCCAAGTTCAAGGACACAAGGCGCTGCCCTTACTGCAACTCTGATATGATGAAGGCTGTCGATGCAGATGGATCAGTCCATTACATCTGCCAGAAGCTTTCCTGCCAGTATGAAGAGAAGGATGTGAAGATCAAGGTCGAGACCGGGGCACCAAGCGCGAAGAAGATAACCACCGGGCCTGACGGGAAGGCCAAGGTGGTCATAAACAGGAAAGGCGGGGTAAGGATGCCTAAGGCTGTATATGAGACAAAGACAGTCGTCGTCCGTGAGTCAAAGAGAGCCTACAAGCGCGATACGAGGCGTGATGAAGGTTTGAGGAGCTCCCAGTCACGCTTCACATCATCTGATTTCTCAGGTGGCACAATGGCTGATTTCTTCCGCATGAGCAAGGAAAGGAACGAAAAAGGGAGCCGTAAGAGGAAATGACAACATTTGAATACAAGTCACGGGTATATTTCTCTGATACAGATGCAGAGGGGATTGCTTATCATGCGCGGTATCTTGACTGGGCTGAGCATGGGCGCACTGAGATGCTCAGGGCGATCTATCCCGGCAAGACGCAGATGCAGCTTGCCGAGGAAGAGCATCTTATCATGGTCGTCCGCTCGATAAACATCGAATACAAGGCGCCTGCATATCTTGAGGAGGAGATCACTGTCCTTACGACGATGGAGGATGTACAGCATTTCTCGTTCACGATGAAGCAGAGCATCATGCGCGGTGACATGCTTCTCTGCAGCCTTCTGATAAAGATCGCTGTAATAGACAGCCTGACAAAAAGGCCGAAGAAGATCCCTGATGATATCCTGAAGGCATTCGAAGCATAATGCAGATACATGGATTGCAGAAGCTCACGCTTGTTGATTATCCGGGACGTGTTGCGGCTATACTCTTCACAGGTGCCTGCAACTTCCGCTGCCCGTTCTGCCAGAACTCCTCTCTAGTGCTGCATCCCGGCACAGAGCCTGTAATCAGCGATGATGAGATCTTCCAGTATCTCAGGAAGAGACGGAAGATGCTTGATGGCGTCGTCGTGACAGGCGGCGAGCCGACAGTCCAGCCTGATCTCCTTGATTATCTGGGAAGGCTTAAGGGGGAAGGATATGCTGTGAAGCTCGATACGAATGGCTACAGGCCTGACGTCATGGCGGAGGCTGTGGAGCGTGGGCTGGTTGATTATATCGCCATGGACGTGAAGAACAGCCTTGGGAGGTATGGCGCCACTGCAGGCGTCCCTGAGCTTGACGTGTCACGGATAGAGCAGAGCATCTCATATCTTCTTGAGGGCCATGTTCCCTATGAGTTCCGCACTACAGTTGTACATGAGCTGCATTCTGACGATGATTTCGTCGATATCGGCAGGATGTGTGCAGGAGCTTCTGCTTTTTTCCTGCAAACCTTTTCAGACTCGGGAGATATAATAGGCGAGAATCTCACTCCACCCTCTCCTGAGGATATGGAAAGATATATAAGGATACTAAGGAAAACTATAGGAAATGTATCACTTCGAGACAGGTGATACCGCTATATATAGTGCAATCAGAATTATATAACACTTTGTATTGTGTTTTATATTGCGCTCACTTATTTACTGTGCTATCATAGGTGCAATCACGAACAGGAGTAATGAATGTACCAGGTCACTAAAAGAGACGGACAGCTTGTGTCTTTTGACATAGCTAAGATTTCTGCAGCCATAAAGAAGGCTTTTGATTCTATACAGAAACCTTATGATGATAATGTAATAGATTTCATCTCCCTCAAGGTCACCGCTGATTTTGCCGGAAAGGTGAAGGATGGGAGGATTGCTGTCGAGGATATACAGGACAGCGTTGAGAAGGTGCTTGGCGAGGCTGGATATGGCGATGTTGCCAAGAGCTACATCCTTTACCGCAAGCAGAGAGAGAAGATGAGGAACATGAAATCCACGATCCTTGACTATAAGGGAGTAGTGGATAATTATCTCCGCCTCAATGACTGGAGAGTGAAGGAGAACAGCACCGTGACTTATTCAGTCGGTGGCCTTATCCTTTCAAACAGCGGCGCGATCACAGCTAACTACTGGCTTTCCGAGATCTATGATGAGGAGATCGCCCAGGCCCACCGCAACTGCGATATCCACATCCATGACCTGTCGATGCTTACGGGATACTGCGCGGGCTGGTCTCTCAAGCAGCTCATACAGGAAGGCCTTGGCGGCATCCCCGGGAAGATCACATCATCTCCAGCGTCTCATCTCGCGACTCTCTGTAACCAGATGGTCAACTTCCTCGGCATACTGCAGAACGAGTGGGCAGGCGCTCAGGCCTTCAGTTCCTTTGACACATACCTTGCTCCTTTCGTGAAGAAGGATAATCTCTCATACAACGAGGTCAAGAAGTGCATAGAATCCTTCATCTACGGTGTGAATACGCCGTCAAGATGGGGAACCCAGGCGCCATTCTCGAACATCACGCTTGACTGGGTATGCCCGAAGGATCTCGTTAACGTGCCGGCGATTGTCGGCGGCAAGGACCAGGACTTCACCTATGGCGACTGCCAGAAGGAGATGGACATGGTCAACAAGGCTTTCATCGAGATAATGATTGAAGGCGACGCTGAGGGAAGGGGCTTCCAGTATCCTATACCGACATATTCGATCACAAAGGATTTCGACTGGTCCGAGACAGAGAACAACAAGCTTCTTTTCGAGATGACGGCAAAGTACGGCACCCCATATTTCTCGAATTATATCAATAGCGATATGGAGCCATCAGACGTGCGTTCGATGTGCTGCCGCCTGCGCCTTGACCTGCGTGAGCTGAGGAAGAAGACCGGAGGATTCTTCGGTTCCGGCGAAAGCACGGGATCAGTCGGCGTTGTCACTGTGAACCTTCCTCGCATCGGATATCTTGCGAAGGACAAGGAGGACTTCTTCCGCCGCCTTGACAGGATCATGGATATCTCAGCCCGTTCGCTGAAGATAAAGAGGACAGTCATAACCAAGCTGCTGGATGAGGGGCTTTATCCATATACGAAGAGGTATCTCGGGACATTTGATAACCACTTCTCGACAATCGGCCTTGTCGGCATGAATGAGGCCTGCCTCAATGCCTCCTGGCTTGGCGTCAACCTCGGGGACAAGAGGGCGCAGGCTTTCGCTGTCGAGGTGCTGAACCACATGAGGGAGAGGCTCTCTGATTATCAGGAGCAGTATGGTGACCTGTATAACCTTGAGGCCACGCCTGCTGAATCCACCTCATACCGCCTTGCCAAGCATGATGTGGAGCAGTTCCCTGATATCATCACCGCATCTAGCGATGAGAACAGTCCGTACTATACGAACTCCTCACACCTCCCTGTCGGCTATACCGATGATATCTTCGAGGCCCTGGACGTGCAGGACAAGCTTCAGACGCTCTATACGTCTGGCACGGTATTCCATGCGTTCCTTGGTGAGAAGATGCCTGACTGGAAGAGTGCTGCCAGGCTTGTGCGCACGATCGCTGAGAACTATGAGCTGCCTTACTATACGCTCAGCCCAACATATTCAGTATGTGCCGAGCATGGATATATAGCAGGCGAGGTCTACAAGTGCCCTCATTGCGGAAAGGCCACAGAGGTATATTCCAGGATAACCGGGTATTACAGGCCGGTACAGAACTGGAATGTCGGAAAGACAGAGGAGTTCAAGGAGCGCAGGACATATGATGTTCCGAATTCACACCTTACGCACCATGGCGTGAACAAGGTAAGGCAGAATGGCTCTGAATCTTTCGCAGCTGGCTCTGATGCAGATGGCCTTCTTCTCTTCACTACGAAGACATGCCCTAACTGCCGCATCGCGAAAGCCTCGCTCGACAAGGCTGGGATGAAGTACCGCGTCATTGATGCAGAGGAGAATATGGAGCTTTGCAGGAAGTATAATGTCGTGCAGGCGCCGACGCTTGTGTCCCTCTCTGGCGGGGTAGCGACTGTCATCACCAACGCCTCACAGATCAGGGCATTCGCTGAGAGCGCTGTCTGATGGCCCAAGGAGCGGTCTTCGGACCGCTCTTTCCATGCCTTGCTTTCCAGGGCTTTCCGATTTCCATAGTTTTTCCCTGGATTTATTCCAGTGCTGTTTTCGTTTAATTATATTGCCTTAAATTACAGCTTCAATTGTGCAATCATACTGTTTATTTATAATTATAATATGATACCGATATAAATCAAAAAATCAGCTGCTGGCTGGAATATTTTTGTTGACGTATCCGGGAAATGGCCTTACCGTAATTTTGGTAACGTTCCCAAAAGGAGGCTATGATGCGTGCTATACTGATGCTGTTCGATACGCTGAATAGGACATATCTTCCGCCTTATGGCTGTGACTGGACAAAGATGCCGTCTTTCGAGCGTCTTGCAGGACGTACAGCTGTCTTTGATAATTTCTATGGCGGGTCATTGCCCTGCATGCCTGCGCGCCGTGAGCTCCATACAGGACGCTACAACTTCCTGCACTCGTCATGGTCTCCTATGAATCCGTTTGATGACTCCATCATAGAGAGGATGCGCAAGGCCGGTATCTACACGCATATCGCGACTGACCACTTCCATTACTGGGAAGATGGTGGCTCTGGATACCTCACCAAATTCGATAGCCATGAGATCGTGAGGGGACAGCAGGGTGATCCATGGAAAGGGCAGGTGGAGCCTCCATGCTTCCCTGAGACCCTTTCAAGACGTTCTGTCACTGAGAACTGGCGCCATGACTGGATCAACCGCAGCTTCATCAGGCGTGAGGAGGATATGCCGCAGTACAGGACATTTGAGAATGGCCTGGATTTCATTAAGCGCAGCCACTCTTCCGATAACTGGTTCCTGCAGATCGAGGCATTCGATCCACATGAGCCTTTCTTCACGCAGGAGAGATGGAAGAAGCTCTATGATGATCGCTATGAAGGGAAGAACCTTGACTGGCCGGACTATGGCAGGAACCACTATGGCAAGGATGCGACCGACCATGTCCGCTATGAGTACGCCGCGCTTCTTTCGATGTGCGATCATTATCTGGGGAAGCTTCTCGATGCTATGGATGAATACTCCATGTGGGATGATACCATGCTCATAGTTGCCACAGACCACGGCTTCATGCTAGGGGAGAAGGATTGGATGGGGAAGAACATCCAGCCTATATATCAGGAGCTTGTCCATAATCCGTTCTTCATCCATGATCCACGTCACCCTGAGGCCGATGGATCCAGGCGGCAGGCGCTGGCCCAGACCGTGGACATAGTTCCAACATTGGCTTCATATTTCGGGATAGATCCTCCAGTGTGCATCGATGGCCGTGACATGGAAAGAGCGATAGCCTGTGACGGAAGCATAAGGGAAGGGGCGATCTTCGGTATCTTCGGAGGCCATGTGAACGTGACAGATGGCAGATATGTGTATATGCACGCTCCGCTCTCTCCCCTGAACCAGCCTCTTTATGAATACACGCTCATGCCGATGCACATGCGCTCCCCGTTCTCTCCTTCAGAGCTGTCTGATGCGGAGCTTTTCAGCGGTCCGGAATTCCTGCAGGGAGCGAAGGTCCTGAGGCTGAAGGCGCATAATGAGATAAACCCGTACTGGTATGGCACGAGGCTTTATGACCTTGCCTCTGATCCTGATGAGCTTAAGCCTATTCGTGACGATGATGCCGAGAGACGGCTGATAGTTATGATGAGGGCGCTTATGAAGGAAAATGAGGCGCCTGATGACCAGTATGAGAGGCTTGGCATCCCTAAGGAGGGTGAGATAACAGACGATATGATCAGTGCGTACCACCATGTAGATCTCTCCGCATGCAGCGGCATAGAGGGGCTGAGCGATGATGGGCGCCTTGTCGCTGCCGTAATGACTGCGGAGACGTGCCCTGATACTGCGGATGCCATCAAGGATTTCGTCTCAAAGGCCGGCAGGATCGTCTCTGGACGTGACTTGCTTGATTCAGCTTCTCTTCTCTTTCCTGATGAGAGAATGAGGAAGAAGGCAATGAAAGCCGAACTGTATATATAAAGGAGGTAGGCTATGGCTTGGGCTGCAAAGGACCAGATAACGCTTGGCAGGAAGCGGGCGGAGCGCCGTGAGACGCTTGCCGGGATAGGCTTCATCCTTCCAAGCTTGGTAGGATTCATCATATTCATACTGATTCCGGTCATCATGTCTCTTGGCATAAGCTTCTGTGACTGGAATTTCCTGCGCGGCTGGGGAGCCATGAAGTTCACAGGGCTGAAGAACTACATCAGCATGTTCTCTGATGACTGGTTCTTCGTATCATTCAGGAACAACATCATCTTCACCGCGGTGACTATACCGCTCCTGATAATCTTCGGCCTTGTGATGGGGGAGATCGTGAACAGGCATGTCTTCGGCGGAAAGGCCATACGTGTGATGATCTTCATCCCGTATATAGCGAGCATAGTCGCTGTCTGCACAGTCTGGCAGGTGATGCTCCAGCCAAGCTATGGACCTATAAACTCGGCCCTGCGCGCTATGGGGATAAGCAATCCTCCGCGATGGCTTGTCGACCAGAACTGGGCGCTTGTATCCGTGATGATGATCTACATATGGACGCAGATAGGGTATTATGTCGCCGTATATATGGCAGGATTGAAGAATGTCCCTGTCGATATCTACGAGGCTGCGACTATAGATGGGGCCTCGAGCGTGCGCCAGTTCTTCTCGATAACTGTCCCTATGGTCAAGCCTACCACGTTCTTCCTCGCGACTATGGGCATAATCGGTTCGTTCAAGGTCTTCGATATCATAAGCGTGCTTACCAACGGAGGGCCTGGGAATTCGACGTCTGTCATGGCTTTCTATATCTACCGCTCTGCTTTTGAGGAATTCAAGATGGGCTATGCCAGCGCTCTCGCATGGGCTCTCTTCATAGTCATATTCCTGATAACGATGATCCAGTGGAAGTTCCAGAAGAACTTCACGAATGAGTAAGGAGGCTGGTGATGCTGAAGATAAAAGGAAGGCACGTGCCTATTCATAAGATAGTCTTCACTGTGATTCTGTTCTTCATAGGAATCACGATGCTTGCCCCTCTTGCCTGGATGATATCAACATCATTCAAGCCTGAGAA
>CASFMA010000125.1 GCA_949295675.1 uncultured Spirochaetales bacterium
GGCCTGAAACGCGATACTGTCAGATATTACATACGCCGCTTCAGGGCAGGGAAGACCGATTGGTTCGATAAACCACCAGCTGAGTTTGAGTTTGATTTCAGCTCAGATAAGGAGGTTGAGGATATCTGATGAAAGCCCGTACTCTGCGCATTCACGGGCTTTCATCCTTATTCCCTTGAGAGGAGAACCTTCACGGATCCTCCGCATATCATGCCGGCGTTTCCTCCTTTGCCAAGGTCATAGCACAGGATTTTCCTCCTTGTATTGTTTTTCAGCATGGCTCTGGCTTCCTCTATTGCAAGGCTTTCGATCCTCCCGCCTCCTATAGTTGAATATGTGCCATCACTTGTCACAAACATCATGGATCCGATGGAACGGGGGGCAGAGCCTTGCTTTTCTATTATCCTTGCGACAATCCCATCCTCATTGATTATCTTATCCAGAAGCGATGTATCCACAGTGACTGCATCCTTGTTCCTCCTGAACACGCTTATGATCTCTGCCATTATCGATACAGCTATCTCTTCAGGTGTCACGGCGTTTATAGGAAGCCCTATGGGGCTGTGGACCGCGCTTATCCGTTCTGCAGGAAATCCTTCTTCTCTCACGGTCCTCATCTGTGCTGCTGATTTTGATTTCGATCCGATCATGCCCAGATAAGAGAAGTTATGGGAGAGTGCATAACGCAAGGCGTCCAGGTCATATGAGTGGCCGTGGGTGAATATCACGAAGTAAGGAGATGGGACATCATATTCTTTCCGCAGCAGCTCCTCGAATGGTCCGATGTGCCTTTCAGAAAGAGGGAACCGTTCTTCTGTCAGTTCCTCAGCCCTGTCATCAAGTACGACTGTCCTCATGCCCTGCAGTACGGCAAGGTCATATAGCGCCTTTGAGACATGGCCAGCCCCGAACATCACCAGCGTAGGTTCAGCTATTATGCTTTCCGTGCACCCATTTTCTATAGCGCTGCCATATGCAAGCTTTCCGTCTATGATCAGGTTCTCATCCCCTGATGATGTATCTGTGGTCCTTTCTATCTTCCTTCCTTCTGACAGTGCTTTCTTCAGGATCGTGTAAAGATCACTCATCCATAGCCTCCTTCAGTATTCTGATCGTGACATCAATTTCATCTTCTGTTGTAAACGGTCCGGGCGAGAAACGCAGCGTCCCTCTCGGGAACGTCCCGAGTGTCTTATGTGCCTCAGGATTGCAATGAAGACCTACACGTGTCTCTATTCCTCCTCTTTCCAAGAGGACAGATGACAGCCATGCCTCATCCTTGTCCGCTGTTATGGATATGATCGGTATCCGTTTGTCTGCGATATCCGGACCGATGATATTTATCCCATTGACTGATGACAGCCCTTCATAGAGCCTTTCCGTGATGCGCGTGCATCTTGCCCTGATCTCTTCCAGATGTGAAAGGGTATATGAAAGCGATGATGAGAGGCCGATGAGGCCAGGAAGGTTCTCTGTACCCCCGGAAAGCCTTTCAGGAAGAGTTGCCGGTATTCCTTCATTGTCGCTCTCTGTGCCTGTCCCTCCTGTGACAAGAGGATCGATTGTCTCCGCTATATCCCTGCGGAGGATTATCCCGCCTGTCCCCTCAGGCCCAAGCAGCCCTTTATGGCCTGGAAAGCAGACTGCGGCGGCTTCTGTTCCTTTCATATCTATATCTATGTATGGAGAAGCCTGGGAGGCATCTATGATGAGCGGGACAGAGTGTCTTCTCGCTATCTCAGCATATGCCGGGATATCGATGATGGCGCCTGATACATTGTCCGCAGCATTTGCAACCACCGCAGCTATATCCTCGGTTTCATATTTCACCGGAGTACATCCTATCTGATGCAGCGGGCGCATTGCCGCATTGTGCTCAAAAGGGGAGACAAGGACTGCAGAGCCTCTGGCTATCAGGCCCTTTATCGCGATGTTCAGGGCCTCTGTCGCGTTTGACGTGAATGCTATGCACTCAGGATGAGGATAATTATAAAGCCTGGCTATATCCTCCCTCAGCTTGTATACCGATGAGAAGACAATCTCGGACTTTGAGCTCTCAGTCCTGTAAAGATTGACGGTATTGTCCCTGATGTAGCTGAATACCGCCTCTGCCGTGCCGGGGGCCTTGGGAAATGATGTTGCCGCGTTGTCGAGATAGATTCTGTCCATAATCCTATGATATCATAAACCGTCTGCTGCAAACTTAAACGCAATGGTGAAAAATCCATTGAGTTTTTGATTGTATGATGGTAGTGTATCATGTATGAAGACATCAGGAAAGACTGGACTTGCCATCAGCGGTGCATTGATAGGCCTGATCAGCGTGATATTGGTTGCATTCGGCAATCCACTGAACATGGGTTTCTGCATTGCCTGCTTCATCAGGGATATCGCAGGGTCATTGCATCTGCACACGGCTCCGATCGTGGAGTATTTCAGACCAGAGATAATCGGGATAATCCTCGGATCATTCGCAATCAGCGTGATAAGGAAGGATTTCAATCCTCATGGAGGATCCAGCCCAGTGCTTCGCTTCATCATTGGCTTTATCGTGATGATCGGCGCCCTTGTCTTCCTTGGCTGCCCGTTGAGGATGGTGCTTCGTCTTGGCGGTGGTGACCTGAACGCTCTTGTGGGGCTGCTTGGATTCATCTCAGGGATCGCAGTGGGCTGTGTTTTCCTTTCGCAGGGATTCTCCCTTGGACGGTCATACAGGGTTTCCAGGCTTGAGGGAACGGCCTTCCCGTTCATGTCAATCGTCCTGTTCGTGCTTTTCATTGCCTTCCCATCGCTTTTCCTCTTCTCTGAGTCAGGGCCAGGATCGATGCACGCTCCTGTTGCGCTCTCTCTTCTTGCAGGCCTTGTTGTCGGCATCATCGCAGAGCGTACCAGGCTGTGCATGGCTGGAGGCATAAGGGATATCATCCTGATACGCGATTTCACCCTTATCACTGGGTTTGCCGCGATATTCATCTTCACTCTTATTGGAAATCTCGTGACGGGGAACTTCCACCTTGGATTCGCAGACCAGCCTGTCTCCCATCAGGCGCATTTGTGGAACTATCTTGGGATGGTGGCAGTCGGGCTTGGATCAGTGATGCTTGGCGGCTGTCCTTTAAGACAGCTCATACTGGCAGGTGAGGGGTCAGGCGACAGCGCTGCCGCCGTCATCGGAATGGCTGCCGGAGCGGCTTTTGCCCATAACTTCTCCCTCGCTTCATCAGCTTCCGTCGGTCCAGGGACAAATGGCAAGGTCGCGACTGTTGCGGGCATACTCATACTTCTGGCTATCGCATCGGTCGTTACATACAATAACAGGAGGAAAGATGGTTGAGATAGATTGCAGAGGATTAAGCTGTCCCGAGCCTGTGATCAGGACCAAGAGAGCATTGAAGGAGAATCCAGCCGGGATCGATGTGATTGTCGATGACCGTGCCGCGCGTGAGAACGTCCCTCGCTATGCAGAGGCTGCGGGGTACAGGGCCGTTGTTTCCGAGGGTGACGGATCATGGAGAGTGGAGATCAGAAAGTAATCACATTCCATAGTCATTATGGTGCTCTTCTTTTCAGGAGAAGATACGGTGAGGGCTGTGCTTTGCGGCCTGTTCCGCGCTCGCTTTCCTCTTCCTGCGGCACGGCAGCTTTCATTTCCGGGGATATCCCCAGGGAGCTGTTCGATGAGAATACTGAGGCTGCATATGAAAGAGAAGGCAGCGGATGGAGGAAGATCTATGGCTGATATACGTCTTACGGAGCTTGTGAGAAGCTCTGGCTGCAATGCGAAGCTCCCGCCGGGAAAGCTCAGCCAGGTGCTTGGAAGCCTGCCGAAGGTTGATGATGCAAGGCTTCTCGGGGGATATGAGAAAAGCGATGATGCCTGTGTATATGACATAGGAGATGGCCGGGTGATCATCGAGACGGTGGATTTCTTTCCTCCTATGGTCGATGATCCGTTTGTCTTCGGCGAGATTGCGGCAGCGAATGCGCTTTCGGATATATACGCAATGGGAGGCACTCCAGCCGTTGCCCTTTCCCTTATGTGCTTTCCCTCATGCCTTGATCTTTCTGTGATGCGTTCGATAATGCTTGGCGCGATGGAGAAGACGAAGGAGGCAGGATGTGTCATAGCCGGTGGTCATACCATCTCCGACAGGGAGCCGAAGTTCGGCCTTTGCGTGACTGCGGTAGAGAGGAAAGAGTCTGTCTGGACAAACTCGGGCGCAGTGGAAGGTGATTGCCTTGTTCTTACGAAGAAGCTTGGATCCGGCGTGATGATGACAGGATCAAAAGGCGGAGAGACAGAGGCTGCAGATGCAATAGAAAGCATGAGGACACTGAACAAGAGGGCCGCTGAGACAGCAAGGGAGCTTCGTGTGCATGCTGCGACTGATGTTACAGGCTTCTCACTCCTGGGGCATTCATTCGAGATGGCTGATGGCTCTGACCTGACTGTGCATCTATCATTGTCATCCCTTAGGTTCTTCCCTGAATCTTATGATCTTGCCCGCTTTGGCTTCCTTCCCGAAGGCCGGTACACAAATGAGGACTATCTGCATGATAAGGTCTCCTTTGACTGCCGCGTTGATAAAGTCCATCAGGATCTCCTTTTCTCGCCGGAAACCTCAGGAGGCCTCCTTCTTGCCCTTCCGGAAGAAGATGCTGAATTGTTTGTCAGTCGTTTCGGTGAGCCTTCCGCTATTGTGGGAAGGGTCGGCAGGAGATCCGGCTGCCGTGTTGCTGTAGATATGTAGCCATAGGATGTCCCTCATATTCATGTTTTTGCCATGTTAAGCCCCTCTGATGCCCAATTGCTGCGGAAGGGCTGTTTTCATGATTTCGCATGAAAGCGTGCTGTAGCCGGTTCGCCTTGCCAAGCTGCTGTCATAAGCTGGGCATTTTTCCTGCATGAAGGGGAGGAAATGGCTGGATATGCCTGACTTATATGCAGAAAAATCAATAAAAATGCAGAAAATTTACATTTTCATAGCTGTTGCCATTCCCAAACAACCCACTATAGCTGTAACATAACGCCAAATAGGTGGTTTTTCATTCAAGTATTACTACTGTGGATAATGAATTACCTGCTTAAGGAGGAAATAATGAGAAAGAAAATGCTCCTGTTGTTCGTGGTCCTTCTCTCCTGCATCGCTGTGTTTGCAGGTGGATCTAGCGAAGATGATTCCACAGTCGTGAAGATCGGTATCTTCGAGCCTGCATCCGGCGATAATGGCGCTGGCGGAAAGCAGGAAACGCTTGGCATACAGTATGCCAATGCACTGACTCCTACCGTGATGGTCGGTGATACCGAGTACACCGTGGAGCTTGTCCTGGCCGATAACGAGAGTTCAAACGACAGGGCCGCATCAGCTGCCGCCACTCTTATAAACGCAGGCGCTTCTGTTGTCCTTGGATCATATGGCTCAGGCGTGTCGATTGCCGGAAGCGATACATTCAGGGTAGCTGGTGTTCCTGTCATCGGGATCACATGCACGAACCCGCAGGTGACGGAGGGCAACAGCCATTATTTCCGTATCTGCTATCTTGATCCTTTCCAGGGCACGGTGCTTGCGAATTACGCTTACAACACGCTTGGTGCGAGGAAGGTATACTGCCTTGCGAAGCTGGGTGATGACTATTCCGGCGGCCTTGTGAATTATTTTGTCGAGCAGTTCACGGCTTTGGGCGGTGAAGTGGTATCAGAGACATTCCCTGAGGGCAACAGCGATTTCACATCCTACATCGCAAATGCCAAGAACAGCGGATGCGAGGTTTTCTTCTCCCCTGTATCGACAGAAGCTGCCCAGCTTATCATAAACCAGTCTGACAGCCAGGGGCTTGGAATGCCGATCCTTGCCGGCGACACATGGGACTCCAACGTCATACTGCAGGCTGCTCTTGGAAAGGATGTGGATGTCACCGTGACTACATTCTACCCTGAAGGCGCTGACCCTGAGTTCGATGCCTCTTTCAAGGAGTGGGTGAATGCTGATTCCACACGTCTTTCCAACAATGGCGGAGACGATACCATAAGCGCTGTGACTGCAATGGGCTATGATGCTTACTATTTCGCGCTTCAGGCCATACAGAACGCGGGAAGCACTGACCCTGGTGATATCATGGAGGCGCTCTGGACGACTGAGATCGATGGCGTTACCGGTCATATCGCGCTTGAGCAGGTGAACGGAGATGCGATACGCAATACAGTCTATGTAAAGCATGCGAATGTCGAGACAGGTGGATGGGACGCGCTTCCTGCCGTAGTCGTTGACTGATATTCGATCCTTGCGGCAGGGATACTGCCGCATATTTCTTTCAAGGAGGTAAGCCGCGTGGCGGATTTCTTCCATCAGAATCTTTCATATTTTCTCTCAGGGATCTCCGTGGGAGGGCAGTATGCGCTTATAGCTATCGGATACACGATGGTATATGGCATATTGCGCCTTATAAACTTCGCGCACGGTGATGTCTTCATGTGTGCAGGCCTCATGATGGTCTATCTCTCATCATCGCTTCCTTTCGTGGTATCCATCCCTCTTGTGGTAATCCTGACAGTCATTCTTGGCTTCGTGATAGAGCGGGTGGCCTACAAGCCCCTGAGAAGCGCGCCTAGGATGTCTGTCATGATAAGCGCGATCGGTGTCTCGTATCTCCTGCAGAATGCTGCGCTGTACTTCACCGGCGGCCTTGCGAAGGTCTATCCTGAGATACCTTTCCTTTCCAGGTCTGTCGTCATATGGGATGCTACGACAAGGGTAGTGACGCTTGTGACGCCTTTCCTGACAGTGATCCTCGTGATCCTTCTTTCCCTTCTCATAAAGCACACGAAGATAGGAATGGCCATGAGGGCTGTCTCAAGGGACTTCGAGACAAGCCAGCTTATGGGCATAAAGATAAACAAGGTCATATCGATGACGTTCATGCTAGGCTCTCTCCTTGCAGCCGTGGCGTCGCTTCTCTATTTCACGAATTACGCTTCCGTCACGCCGACAAGCGGCTCGATGCCCGGGCTGAAGGCTTTCGTTGCCGCTGTATTCGGCGGGATAGGATCGATTCCGGGAGCTGTCATAGGGGCGTTCATCATCGGCATATGCGAGAATATCATAAAGGGAGGCGCCTCCATATTCGGCATACCGGGATCAGGCTGGACAACGTTCTCGGACGCATTCACGTTCGCTTTCCTGATCATCGTCCTTATAGTCAAGCCTACAGGTCTCTTCGGAGAGAAATCTGTGGATAAGGTCTGAGGAGGATGCAATGGATAAGGAAAAACGAAATCATCTGATAAGGATATTCGCCGCGATTGCGGTGGTGTACTGCCTTGTCGCCGTACTGGAGTTCACGCTCCGTCCGACAAGCATAGTGTTCACGGTCCTCCGCAAGGGTGCCATATACTCGCTTGTCGCTGTCTCGATGAACCTCCTCAATGGCTTTACAGGGCTTTTCTCACTGGGACAGGCCGGGTTCATGCTCCTCGGGGCGTATACATACGCAATACTGACAATGCCTACATCGGTCAAGGAATCTGAGAGGGTGTACAAGTATTATGATGCCTTGATACATTTCGATACAGGCGTTGTTGCAGGGCTTATAGCCGCAGGGCTTGTCGCGGCTCTGTTCGCGTTCCTGATCGGCCTTCCGGTCCTCCGGCTGAAATCTGACTATCTTGCGATCGCGACGCTTGGCTTTGCCGAGATAATAAGGGCCGTGTGCCAGTGGGATGTGCTTGGGCCTGTGACAAATGGTGCCAACCTGCTCAGGGAGTTCAAGGATCTGTCTAGGATCACCCTTCCTTTTTCTGACATACCGTTCCCGCCGACATTGTTCGTATTCATAGTCGTCGGAATCTGCATACTGCTGATCGTGCTTCTCATAAACTCATCATATGGCCGTGCTTTCAAGGCGATCAGGGATGATGAGACAGCTGCGGAGGCAATGGGCATCAACCTCTTCAGGCACAAGGAGCTGTCGTTTGTCATATCATCATTCTTCGCTGGGATATCAGGTGCGCTGCTTGCCATGTTCCAGTATACTGTCCAGGCCCAGCAGTTCCGCACTGTTCTTACATATGAGATCCTCCTCATTGTCGTCATAGGCGGGATAGGGTCGATATCTGGATCGTGCATAGCGTCTTTCCTGTATATAGCGCTATCGGAATGGTGGCTTCGCGGCCTCGATATGGGCACGTTCCTCGGCATACATGCCCCTGATCTTTTCCGCTCAGGCTTCAGGCGTCTTGTATTCTCTGTGATTATCATGGTGATCGTCCTCTTCTTCTCGAAGGGCATCATGGGGGACAAGGAGCTTTCATATGCAAGGCTGAAGTCCTTCATAGGGAGCAGGATACATAGGAAGGAGCGTTCTGTATGAAGACTTTGCTTTCGCTTGATCATGTGACGATGCAGTTTGGCGGAGTCGTTGCTGTGAATGATCTCTCGATGCACGTGGATGAAGGGGAGATCGTGGCGCTTATCGGTCCTAACGGGGCTGGTAAGACAACGGCCTTCAACTGCATAACAGGAGTATATGAGCCTACAAACGGCAGGATATCATTCGATGGCGCTCCGATCATCGTGAACCATCCATCTGGCAAGATGAGGAAGAACTACGGAGGTGTTGAACCTGAGCTTTTCGCATCGGAGAAGAAGATAGATCCGACACCTGACGAGATAACTAAGATGGGGATTGCCAGGACATTCCAGAACATCAGGCTCTTCCGGAGCATGACAGTCTTCGACAATGTCCTGACAGCAATGCACCTGAGGTCAAAGGCAAATGTATTCTCATCTGTCCTCCGCCTGAACTACAGGGAAGAGAGGGCGATGAGGGAGAGGACCGAGAAGCTGCTGAAGGAGCAGGGACTCTGGAACCATCGCGATGACAAGGCGACAAGCCTGCCATATGGCTACCAGAGGCGTCTTGAGATTGCCCGTGCCCTTGCGACCGAGCCACGGCTGCTGCTGCTTGACGAGCCTGCTGCCGGCATGAATCCTCAGGAGACCATAGAGCTTGCCGCGTTCATACGCAGCATAAAGGAGAAATACAGCCTGACGGTGCTGATGATCGAGCATCATATGGATCTTGTCATGGGGATTTCCGACCGTGTCTATGTCCTTGATTTCGGCTCTCTTATCGCAGAGGGCACACCTGAGGAGATCCAGAGCAACCAGAGGGTCATAGATGCGTATCTAGGAGTGTCTGAAGATGTTTGAGGTAAAGGGATTATCTGTGAACTATGGCGGCATAGAGGCCGTCAGGGACATCTCGCTCTCTGTTCCTGAGGGTTCCATCGTCACGCTGATAGGAGCCAACGGTGCCGGCAAGTCGACGACGCTCAGGACGATCGCAGGGCTTGTCAGGCCGCGGGCGGGGAAGATCGAGTTCGAAGGTGATGACATAACAGGAAAGGATCCTGCATATATTGTGGGCAAAGGCATAACGCTCGTCCCTGAAGGCCGCAGGATATTCCCTGATCTCACTGTCCTTGAGAACTTGAAGATCGGTGCGTACCTTCGCAGCGATCCGATCGAGGAAGATATAGAGAGGGTCTTCTCACTCTTTCCTAGGCTGAGGGAGAGAAGCTGGCAGTATGGAGGCACGCTCTCTGGTGGAGAGCAGCAGATGCTGGCTGTAGGGCGTGCGCTCATGTCGAAGCCGAAGCTCATGATGATGGATGAGCCATCCCTCGGCCTTGCTCCTCTTGTAGTCAAGGATATCTTCTCCATAATCGAGAGGGTCAATGCACAGGGGGTCACGATCCTTCTTATCGAGCAGAATGCCAACATGGCACTGCGCATCGCTGACATAGGGTATGTGATGGAGACCGGACAGATAATGCTCTCAGGCAAAGGCTCTGATCTCATCAATGACGAAGGGGTAAGGAAAGCATATCTGGGAGGCTGATTACGCTATCCCATCGATAAGCTTGCCGCATTCGAGGCATATCCCATTCTCAGGATATGTCTCATTGCCGCAGTGAGGGCAGGTGAGAGGGCGGTGCTGGCAGCTGTTGCCTGGGAAGATGTATCTTATGCCGGACCTTTCCGCTGCTTCAAGCATCTGGGCAAGGAATGCTTCTGTCGTGGCTTTCCTTTGAGCCATGCGGTATGCGGGGAAGAACCGTGTCAGGTGCCATACATTCACGCCTCTTTCCCTCAGCTCTTCTCCCAGCATCCCTATCATTGCCTTGTCATGTATCCCTTCGATCAGAAGTGTCGTGGCCTCGACATGCGCTCCGTGCTCTGTTATCTTGCCGATTGCATCCAGCACAGGGCGGAGAGAGCCGCCGCAGATAGACCTGTAGAATCCTTCGTCGCCTTTCACATCGATATTGTATGCGTCAATCAGAGGCAATATCCTCTCCAGGGCCTGCTCCGAGAACTCTCCGTTTGTGACCATTATCGTCCTGAGCCCGCTGTCCTTCGCAAGCTTTGCCGTATCAATCATATAGTCCTGCCAGACAAGAGGCTCTGTGTAGGTGAAGCTTATGGACGGTATATTATTCTCCAATGCGTATCGGACAGCATCCTCTGGCGGGACAAATGGCAGGCCGCCATGATATGACTGCGCTATCTCATGGTTCTGGCAGAACGCGCAGGACAGACAGCATCCTTCCATTGCCACGGAAAGTGTCTCAGTCCCAGGCAGGAACAGCCGGAGAGGCTTCTTCTCCACAGGATCGACAGCTGCAGATGCAAGATGCCCGTAAGCCCTGTCCTCAAGCTTTCCGTCCCGCACTGTCCTTGCTCTGCACCATCCCCATCCGCCTTCCTCTATCATGCAGCGGCGGAAGCAGAAATCACAGATCATCTTCACTGAACACCTCCGCCTGGAATGTGAGGAACACAGCTTCATCGCTTCTCCACGCAGATGGAGGAAGCCCTGCCTTCTCTGAAAGCGCTGACAGCATCTCTTCCTTCGTCCAGCCTGTCTCATCGGCAACCTGCGGAAGGAACACGGCCCTCCTTCCTCCGAGGACCATGATTATCCCATCGCGATGAAGGGTGAAGTCCAAGGGACCTGCAATCCTCTCGGGCTTTGTCAGCAATGATATCTCAATCGTGCATAGCGGAAGCTCAGAGAGCGGGAGAGGAGGGAAGCGGGGATCTGAGAAAGCCGCCTCCCTTGCAAGCCTGGCTATCTCATCCTCGATGCCGGAAGCAGGCTCAAGGAAGCCTATGCAGCCTCTCAGCCTGCCATCCTTCCGTATTGTCACGAACGCTCCATACCTCTCTTCTGCATTGTGCCTTGCCCATTTGCTTCCGGCTATGGCGTTCCGGGCAATGGCAAGAAGTTCCTTCTTCCTTTCAGCGGTCATCTATCCCTCCAGAGTATTGTGCAGTAGGAGACAAACTCATTCCTGTCGCCTGTCGTATCAGCGCTTGTCGATCTTTTCCCGATGCTTCCCTCAAGGTTGAGCATTCCCGCAATGCAGGATGCCACCGAAGCAGGTGCTATGCCGCATATCGTGCCATTCCGTCCTTTCTCCCAAGCCTTCTCTGCATTTCCCGAGGCAAGAAGCCTTGCTATCTCCATGTCCGCATCAACGGCTTTCCCATATCCATCCCTGCCATATGGCATATAGCTGTATGATGGGCCGTAGTGGGTGAAGTCAGAAGATGCTATGATTCCTGTCTCGTCATCGGCTAGGCTGAGGATTCTCTCCGCAGTTTTCCTGATGTTCTCTTTTGAGGACAGTGATGAGAGCAGGATGTACGATACTGATAGAGTGCCTTCATGAGCGATGAACGGAAGGAACATCTCTATGCCATGCTCTGCCTGTATGGCGCTGTCTGCTCTCGCTCCTATATCAAGAGGATGCGTAGCTATGCTGCCAAGCGGTGTTGCCGAGGATGTGAATCCTGATGATACGATCATGTCAGGTTCAAGATAGAAGTAGTGGGAAGGGGAGATTATGATCAGCTTCCTTATGCTGCTTGAAAGTGTTGAGAAGTACTGCTTTATGTGGCTGCTGCTGAATATGAGGCCGGAGTGGGGAAGGACTGCAATGCGCGAAGTCCCTTCTCTTTTCCCATAATCGATCATCCCTTCAAGGAGCTGTGGATCGTCCGGATACCAGCTGCCCTGGAATTTCGCATATCGTTCCATAATCAAATTATAATACGATATGCAGGCCTTGATGTTTCTTGTCTTGCTGCTATATGTACTCTGTATAAAAAAATCTTATTCGATCATATAGAATATAAATATTTGCAATCCATCTGCTGTGGAGATAGCATAAGGCCATCTTTTGGATGGTGAGCTGATATGAAGGGAATGGCAGCGATGTTGTTCATGCTCCTTGCCGTTTCAATGGCTGCGTGCAGCAGTGCCGGTACAGGAGCGGATGATATGGATAGGAAGATAAGCGTAAACGTAGGCGGTTCTTCATTCACTGCGTCCTTGGAGGACAGCAGGGCGGTGGATGAGCTTCTGCAGATGTTGGAAGAGAGACTTCTCACGATCATGATGAGGGACTATGGCAGCTTTGAGAAGGTCGGATCACTGGGGCGCCACCTTGCCGCAGATGATGTGCGTGTAACGGCACATCCTGGTGACATCGTCCTTTATCAGGGCAATCAGGTTGTCATCTTCTATGGATCCAACACATGGAACTATACCAGGCTGGGCCATATAGATGATGTCGACAATCTCAGGCTTGCGCTCGGAAGCGGTGATATAGAGGTTACATTCTCTTTGCAGGGATATTGATATAAGGAGCATACGATGAGGAAATTAATTGCATTTTGCGCTGCGATGTTTTTCATTGCGGCTGCAGTGTTTGGCGTTGAGCCAGAGGAGGAGGGGAATATGATGGACATGTCTATCCATATGGAAGAGCTTGAGCTCACCGATGATTGGGACAAGGTCTTCCCTCTCAGTGATGAGGTCAATCACAGGAAGGTGACGTTCGTGAATCATTTCGGCATAACTCTTGCCGCAGATCTATATGAGCCGAAGGAGTATGAGGGGAAACTGCCAGCAATTGCAGTTGCCGGACCATTTGGGGCTGTGAAGGAGCAGAGTTCAGGGCTCTATGCGCAGGAGATGGCTAAGAGAGGGTTCCTGGCAATTGCATTCGATCCATCGTTCACAGGTGAAAGCGGTGGCTATCCACGCAATTTCAACTCCCCGGATATCAATGTGGAGGACTTTCAGGCAGCGGTGGACTTCCTTTCCGTACAGGATAATGTCGATCCTGAGAGAATCGGCATAATAGGAATCTGCGGGTGGGGCGGAATGGCCGTGCAGGCAGCAGCTCTCGATACACGGGTAAAGGCAACTGCTGCCATGACGATGTATGACATGAGCCGCAACACAGCCCTTGGCTACTTCGATTCAATCGATGAGGAGGGGCGCTATCAGGCAAGGGTTGCGTATAACAGGCAGAGGACAGAGGACTTCAGAAATGGATTCTATGCCCTCTCTGGAGGCCTTCTGGAAGAAGCTCCTGCCGATGCGCCGCAGTATGTGAAGGACTATGTGGCTTATTACAAGACAGAGAGGGGCTATCATCCGCGTTCCGTGAACTCGAATACAGGATGGGCTGTGACAGCAAGCGGATCGCTAATGAATATGAGGCTCTTCGAATATGCTCCGGAGATCAGGAGCGCTGTCCTGCTTGTCCATGGCGAGAATGCACACTCCAGGATGTACAGCGAGGATACATATAAGCTTCTCAATGGAGACAACAAGGAGCTTCTGATAATACCAGGGGCAAACCACACAGATCTCTATGATAATATGGAAAAGATTCCGTTCGACAGGCTTCAGGAATTCTTCCTGGAGAACATGTGATGACTGGAAGCCACTGCTTATGCGGTGGCTTTCCCTTATGCAGGAAGCCGGGAGCCTGGGACTCCGCAGTCCTTTTCCCGGTCTGCTGCCTCCATTCTTCCTCTTCTATTGATCTGGAATGTCTGCCTTGTCATGCGCAACAAAGTGCAACAATCTCTTGCGGCCTTATTGTTGCTGTGGTAGAGTTGAGATGAGAAAATCCTAGGAGGAAGATATGGCTAGGGACAAAGGCGAAATAAGGAAGATGATCGAAGGGCTGAGGGCCCTTGATACGAAGAGGATGTACCTCAATGACTTTTTCCACACTTGGAAGGAATCTGATGATGAGATCAGCGCTGTATTCAAGGTGGCAGAGATTCTCCGCGGGCTTAGGGAGAACAATATCTCCTCAAAGGTCTTTGACTCCGGCCTTGGCATCTCGATTTTCCGTGACAACTCGACGCGCACAAGGTTCTCTTTCGCATCAGCCTGCAACCTGCTTGGCCTTGAGGTCCAGGACCTTGATGAGAAGGTTTCCCAGATCGCACATGGCGAGACTGTCAGGGAGACTGCGAACATGGTCTCTTTCATGGCTGATGTCATAGGTATCCGTGATGATATGTACATCGGGAAGGGATACACATACATGAAGAGCGTTGCTGACGCTGTCGATCAGGGATACAAGGATGGGATCCTTGAGCAGAGGCCGACGCTTGTCAATCTCCAGTGCGATATTGATCATCCTACACAGTCCATGGCTGATCTTCTCCATGTGATAAACCACTTTGGCGGGGTGGAGAACCTCAAAGGCAAGAAAGTCGCGATGACATGGGCCTATTCACCATCATATGGAAAGCCTCTCTCTGTGCCTCAGGGAATCATAGGGCTCTTCACGCGCTTCGGCATGGATGTCGTGCTTGCCCATCCTGAAGGCTATGATGTAATGAGCGATGTCGAGGAGATAGCTGCCAAGAACGCTGCGGCCTCCGGTGGCTCATACAAGAAGGTTTCCTCAATGGCAGAGGCATTCAAGGATGCCGATATCGTATATCCTAAGTCATGGGCTCCGTTTGCCGTCATGGAGGAGAGGACGAAGCTTGTCGGCGAGGGCAGGTTCGATGAGCTCAAGGATCTTGAGAAGAGATGTCTTGCCAACAACGCCAAGTTCAAGGACTGGACATGCACGGAAGAGCTTATGAAGACTACGAAGGACGGCAATGCCCTCTACATGCACTGCCTGCCTGCTGATATCTCCGGCGTATCATGCAAGGAAGGAGAGGTTGAGGACTCTGTGTTCAGCCGCTATCTTGATCCTCTTTACAAGGAGGCTTCATATAAGCCTTATATCATCGCAGCGATGATTTTCCTCGCTAAGTTCTCTGATCCGGCATCAAAGCTTGCGATGCTGCTTGATGAGGCAAAGCCAAGGATAAGATAATCTGTTCCAGATCAAGCGTGAGCAGCTTTCGGGCTGCTCTTTTCATTGGAGGTAAAAATGTTGTTTGATGAACTTCGCTCTGCCATTGATCCAGGTTTCCCCGGAATTGAGGATGTGCTTGGCAGCAATAGCTTCGTTCCGTCCTTCTCTTCTTTCATAAGGGATTATCTTGATGCAACCCGTGATAGGTTCTTTTCAATACCGTATGAGGTCCCCGAGAATGTCTATAAGCTTCCAGGGGAAAGCGACAAGGCGGCCTGCGACAGGATTGCGGAAGGAACCCTTGTATCGGTCGGCATACCATCGGCATTCGGCAGCACGAAGAATGTTGACTGGCACTCGAACCCGACATACAACGGCTACAAGGAGTGGACATGGCAGCTTTCAAGGCACAATGATATAAAGCTGCTCGCGCATGAGTATATGCTGACAGGCGATAAGAAATACAGCAGCGCCGCTTCCGACCTTATTTCCTCATGGATTGCTGGATGCCCAGTGCCCGGGCCTGAGATAAGAGGGCAGGAGACAGACTGCTGGAGGACTATAGAGTGCGGCATAAGGATGGGTGCGAACTGGCCGTATTTCATCTATGCCTTCTACAGGGATTTTTCCGATGAGCTTCTCTGTTCCATATTCCAGTCCCTTCATCAGCACGGCGTAAGGCTTATGCGGAACCATACAGGGAACAACTGGCTGCTTATGGAGATGAATGGGCTTATGTATATCGCTACGCTCTGTCCGTTCTTCAGAGAGTCGGCCCAGTGGTCCTCATATGCGCTGGAAGCGATGGAGAAGGAGGCGGGAAGGCAGTTCTACCCAGATGGCTTCCAGTTCGAGCTCACGACAAACTACCATGAGGTCGCTATCAACAACTACCAGAGGATGTTCGAGCTTATGAAGGCTTTCGGCAAGGAGGTGCCTGTATCCCTTTATTCTATACTGCTCAATGCCTCCGAGGTCGATATAAAGCTCATGGAGCCCGACGGAAGGCTTCCGGATATCAACGATGGCAATGTGTTCGATGTAAAGGAGCTTCTCCAACCTAAGTCGAGGCTGTTCACAAGCCCTGCAATGGAATGGATACTCTCCGATGGCAGGAAAGGCAGCATCGGTTATGACTCTGTCGCCCTGCCGTATTCCGGGTATTTCGTGTTCCGTTCCGGCTGGAGTCCTGATTCTGTCTATGCTCTTCTCGATTCAGCCCCATATGGCAGGATGCACCAGCATGAGGATAAGCTCTCGCTTGTGGTATCCAAGGGAAGGAAGAGAATCATAACAGAAGGCGGGTGCTATGCCTATGATACATCTGACATAAGGGATCTGACGCTTTCCTCATTCTCGCACAATGTCCTCATAATCGATGGGATGGGGCAGAACAGGGGAAAGAGCTATAGCTGGAACGACAGCGACATAAGCAAGCTGTCATGCCTCAGAAGCGGTATATCAAAAAGCGTGGACTGGGCAGAAGGCAGTTATTCAGGCCCATATGGCGATGAAGAGCAGAAGCCTGCCGGATGGACGAGAAGCGTCTACTTCATCAAGGAACATGAAGGTTTCCCAGAGCCTTTCTTCATAGTTGTCGATAGAGTCGAGGGAAAAGAGGAGCATGAGTTCAGCTTCCTCTGGCATGTCGATTCGGAGCGTGTCTCAATCGGAAAGGCAAGTGCATCATTTTCCGATGTACAGCTTTCCTTTGCTGGCGGCAGCTCGCTCTCTGTCACCAATGGCGCCCTTCATCCTGCAGGCGGGATAATAGCAACCGGAAAGGAGCAGGGAATGTACAAGGGAGTCGACAGGCTTGAATACAGGACGCTTGCATGCTCAGCCCGGCTTGTCACTGTCATATCATTCGGGAAAGAGCCTCTCTCCGTTGAGGCGGATTGCTCGATAGGCTCTGATGATATATCCGTGATCGTCAGCGGCAGGAGATACAGCTTCAGTGAGCATGAGCTGAAGGCTTGATCCACAGGGGACTGCTTCCCGCAGTCCCCTATCATAATATCCAGATTAAAGTCCAAGTATCTCATTTGCATGCTCTTCTGCGAGGTAATAGTTGTAATAGAGGCTGTAATACTCGATTGTCTTCTCGACTATGTCCACGGGATATAGCTCAGGATAAAGCAGGTTGCCTAGCCAGTATATGCCGATGATCCTGTTCGTGGCGGGAGGTGAGTCTATGAATGAATATGGCTCAGATGGCACAAGGTAGACCCTTCCTTCCTCAACAGCCCGCAGCATTGACCACATATCGTCAGATAGTGCCTTGTCATATGCTTCCTTGTCAGAGAGGAGGATCACATCAGGATCCCACAGATAGAGCTGCTCCATTGAGATTGCGCTGTTTGATTCCCCGAATGCTGACGGCACGACATTCTTCGCCTCGATCTTCTCTATGACCTCCCCGTGGAAATTTCCCTCAGCTATTGCCTCAAGGCCATCAGGCGATGATGAGTAGTAGACTGTCACGGGATCTTCTATCTGCTCTCTCGCGCTTCCTGCCATGGCTATGGCGCCTTCTGCGAAGGAGGCAAGGCTTTCGCCTCTCTCCTCTGCGCCGAGGAGCGTACCGAGCTTGCGGTATACATCAGGTGTGTTGTCAAGATACGCCTCTATGAAGATGAGGGGGGTCACTATATCATTCTGCAGGCTGTCCAGGTCAGCTATCATGGATTCCTTCGAGCCTTTGATCTCTCCCATGTCTATGACGAGATCAGGGCCGGCTGCCATAAGCGCTTCCTTGTTGAGGTTTGCCTTCTTCCCATAGAATGTCCCGAAGACAGGCAGGTTGACAGTATCCTGCGTGAAATACTCTTCCTTTGCGGATCCAGACAGCTGGGAAGACCATCCTACGATCTTATCTGGCGTGATGGAGTAGAGTATCATCTGGGAAAGATTGCCAGATGGAACTACATGCTCAATCGTGTCAGGCAGCTCAACAGCACGTCCAAGATCGTCTGTATAGCTCCTTGCTGACACGCTCATTGCCGCAGCAAGCAGCAATATGATCAAAAGCCTTTTCTTCATTTTTCCCTCCGGATAGTGAATATCGATGATGTCTTCATGTTCCTCAGCATAAAGGGGTAATCCCGTCCTTTCTCAAGGAAGGGCATATATGCGTCTATGTTTTCCTCTCCGTACATCCTTGCTATATATCTCCTTGCATCGGACAGCGACAGAAGAGGCTGCGAGAAGTCATATGTCACGACCTTTCTTGAATATGGGAGGCCTTTCTGCTCGAGATAATCGATGGTCGCCTCTATGTTCCCTTTCCTTATCCGCCTGTCTGTCTGCTGCCCTCTATGGTGCGATGCCGTATATATTATCAGAGGCGCCGCGTCCAGCAGCCTGTCAATGCAGTCAGTCTCGGCAATGCGGCCGAAGTAGATGAGCAGCATGGCATCTGCACGCGGAAGCTCTTTGCTGAAATCTGATTCCCTGAAGATCGGAAGCCCGCTTCTTGCCGTTGCTCTCCTTATCGCATTCCCGTCAATGTCCTCAGCTGTTATGTCATAGCCATCATTGGCAAGGATCTCCGCGATATAACCGAGTCCGCATCCTTGCTCCACGATCTTCAGTCCTTTCGGGACTATCTTCTCTATGTCCTCGGCAAGCAGGCGGTGGAATGAAGAGCTGGCAGCCGCGCGCTCATACCATCCGATTCTCTCAGCATCCCACCAATTCATACCGGCAGACATATGAACCTGCTCCTTTCCTCCACTTCTATCTCCTTTATCATCAGCTTCCTTCCGTAAAGCTCTGACAGCACAGCGCCGTCGAGGAGTCCTGTGGGAGGCCCTGAATATACAAGCCTGGAACCTGAAAGCGCAAGTATCTCAGATGAGTATGCCAATGCCTGCTCAGGATTATGCGTCGAGAGCATGACCGTATATCCATTCCTGCAAAGCTCCTTCGCCGTCTCAAGCACGATGATCTGGTTTGAGTAGTCAAGGGATGATGTCGGCTCATCAAGCAGGAGTATCCTCGCATCCTGCACGATTGAGCGGGCGATCATCACAAGCTGCCTTTCTCCGCCGCTTATCCTGTTGATGTACCGGCTTGCAAGATATCTGATCCCCAGCTCTCCCATGACAGCCAAGGCCTTTGCCTTCTCTTTTTCCCCTGGTCTCTGGAAGATCGTCATTGATGGGGAAAGCCCCATGAGCACCGCGTCAAGGGCTGTGTATGAATAAACCATCTCCGTCTGCTGCGGTATGTATGCGATGGCCTTTGCCCTTTCCTTTATGCCCATTGCGGATATATTCTTGCCGTTTATGACTATCTCCCCTGATGATGGCTTTAGAAAGCCAAGGAAAAGCCTCATCAGCGTTGTCTTCCCAGATCCATTCCTTCCGAGAAGCGCCGTGAAGCTTCCTTCCTCCATGCAGAAGGATACATCGTCAAGGACCATGTGCTTCCCATACCTGAATGATATGTTCCTTGCCTCAAGAGTCATGACGTCGGCCCTCCCTTATTATGAGATAGAGGAAGAACGGCGCTCCTATGAATGACGTGAGTATGCCGATTGGGATCTCCTGGTAGCTTACTGTACGCGCGGCTGTGTCCACAGCTGTCAGGAATGCCGCGCCAAGCAGCATTGACGAAGGTATCGTCAGCCTGGAATCAGGCCCTGTCATCATACGTGTGATGTGCGGTATGACGAGGCCTACCCAGCCGATCATGCCAGCAACAGCGACCGAAGAAGCTGTCATAAGAGACGCCGCCGCTATTGCCACAGCCCTTATTGCCTTTGTGTTGACACCCAGGGACTTTGCCTCTTCCTCCGGCAATGACAGCAGGTTGAGTTTCCATGAAAGAAGGAACAGCGGTACTGCAGATACCGCCATCGGAAGGATGATCAGCTTCAGTTCCGCGTTTCCGGCCCCTGCCAGCGAACCCATCAGGAAGTATGTGATGGCCGGAAGCTCATCGTTCGGATCCGCCACAAGCTTTATGAAGCTTGTCCCTGACTCGAAGATGGCGCTTATCATTATGCCTCCAAGGATGAGGCCAAGGACCTGGTTTGAAGGCACACGGCTGCCTATAAGCCACACAAGGAATACCGCGAGAAGCCCAAACAGGAACGCGAAGAAGGGAAGAGAAGGGGATGGCAGGTGCAGAAGCAGCGCGATTGCAGCCCCGAATCCGGCTCCGGCTGTTGTCCCAAGCACGTCAGGCGATACCATCGGGTTGCGGAATATCATCTGGAACACAAGTCCCGAAAGAGAGAGCCCAGCACCGATAAGCGATGCAACTGCTATCCTTGGCAGCCTTATGTTGAATACGACAGACTCTGCCTGCCTTGTCCAGTCTGCCTCGATCGGAAATATCCTTGAGATCAGTATCTTCACAAGCTCCACAGGCGAGACCGGGAATCTTCCTGCTGAGAATGAGAGTATGAATACAGCTATGTACAGCAGTGCGAGGGCAGGGATCATCCAGCGCTTCATAGGCCGGCATCCTTGATTATCCTGGCCTTTGCCTTCTCGATCTTGCTGCATATGTCCTTGTATGTGGCCATAAGCTTTTTGGCATCGTCCGTGAGGTATGCACCGCCGCCGTCACGTCCTCCAGGGTTCCTCTGTATCAGGACCTTCGCAGCGGCATCCTCTGCGTCATGTATGATCTTCCACGCTTTTGTATAGCTCATTCCAGTCTTCTCTGCAGCCCTGCGCACAGATCCTGTCTGCTCTATCGCATCGAAGAGCATCTCTGTCCCAGGTCCGCAAAGTATCTTGTCATCATCTGTAAGCCTTATCTTCAGGATAGCGTCCATACCGATTAGTTTTCCTAAAATAATCGAATCCATTATACACATCACTGCATGATGGAGCAAGCAAAAGGACATT
>CASFMA010000126.1 GCA_949295675.1 uncultured Spirochaetales bacterium
ATAATCCTGAGCTGTAGCCGTATCCCTCTGGCCTTCTCCGTCATCGATATCCGCAACTGGTTCCTGGCATCCGGCTAGGATCATTGCAAGGACCAGCAGAACGATTGAAATGTACTTCATAAAGCACCAACTCCTTATAATGACCGGGGCTCAGCACCCCGGAAGAATCAGAATGTAAGACCTACTCCAGCCCGGACTTTGAAGCCCTCTGTCGTGAAGAAGTTCTTGTTGATCGCCTTCTCGAATCCTGCCATCAGCGCGACATGGCTCCAGTTGAGCCCAAGGGATGCTCCTATGCCCCACTCGTCCTTGGTGATGTCATAAGAAACCTCTGGGATGAGTGTGAACCTGAGCTGTCCAGGGAGTCCTGCAACTGTATCCGCATGTTCCTTTGCGAGGGCATTGTATTCCGCCGTAAGAGCATCGTGCCTGTTGCAGGCATCGTTGTACTCGCTGATCATGATGTCGATATACGGAGCGATCTTCTCGTATGCCCTATCTCCCTGTAAGTCTCTCAGCAAGGCTTCGAGGGCGTCTGGGTTTTCCTTCAGGAGAAGCACCGCTGCCCTCTCCTCTTCTGAAAGATTCGCAAATTGCTCCTGCGGCTCTGTAGAAGCTGCTTCTGTCGATGGGGCTGATGTAGCCTCCGAAGTTTCCGCTGCCAGTTCCGCTTCCGCTGATATCGGCTCCCGTATTGCCTCGCTTTCCTTCTCCTGCTGAAGCACTTCCGATAGCACGACCGGTGACGGCTGAGAGACTTCCTCTCTTCCGTACAGCTGAGAGGGCCATGCCCAAAGCGATGCCGACCCCAGCGCCAATAAGGCCAGTAGCGATACCAGAACCTTTCCTGTCTTCTGCCATGACATCTCCTTATGCCTCCTCCTTTACGACACCGACCATCTCGGTAGCCGCAGTCTCAGAGACCCCGTTATCGATGAGGACTTTCTTCAGGGCCTCTGTGTATTCCGCCTTCTTCTTCTCGACAATCGGCTTATATACCTTAGTCATCCACAGTCCTGCACTGATGCCGAGCGCAGCGCAGAATCCGAGAGCCACCCACATCCCTATGAATGTCTCGCTGTTAGATGCCGCCATGAATGCGATATCTGCGCCGAAGATGATTCCCATGCCTACCCAGTACTGCCATACGATCTGCCACCTGGCATCCGTCAGCTTGTACATGATGTCGCCCATTGCCATGATTGCCACAGCAAAGATCATCCCGTGAGAGATGAAATCGAGCGCATGATCAACGCCCCAGCAAAGTTCAACCAGTGCAGTGACCAAAAGGCTTCCTGCAAATGTGATGAGATTCCTTACGAAGCTGTTTATATGAAGCTTCTTAGCAGTCTTCTCAGCCGTATCAGACATAACCGCTGTTTCCTCCTTGGGGTTTTCCTGCCCCTTCTTCTCCCTTATTGCCGCAATGTGCTTCATAGCACCGTGTACGATGTCATAGGCGAATACTGCCGTGACAGTCAGCATGAAGCCCTGCCCGATTCCGTAGGCTATGACGGCCTCTGCTATCCTTTTCGCTACTGCCATTCCCGCTGTCGCTCCATAGCCATATAGAGCAGCGATCAGGAAGGCCTCCACGAAAAGTGCCGGCGCGATGAAGCCATTCGGAAAGGAAGTTGCCTTCTTCAGGAAGGCTCCTGTGATGATGAGCACAGGAATCCAGATGATCAGCCCTGGGCTCACTAGGGAAAAAATCACTGTGATGATCGATTCCACACCTTTACCTCCTGAGAAAGTTCTCCACGATGACGCGAACAGCACTGGCAAGAGCTGTAGAAACCAAGGGAAATATGACCTTGAAGGCAATCTCTGCCCATCGTCCTCCCCTTTCTTCGTCGTCTCTCATGAATACTTCTCCTATTCCCAGTCATCGGGATCCTTGTCTTCCTTGCCTGATGATATCCAGTTATAGGAGGATAGGATGTCGGAAGGCCGTCAGCTTTTTCATTAGGGAAATGGACCTTCTTATAATCCAAAACATGAAATCACTTTCGGCATTCAACAAACATCTGGAAAGGAAGGGCCTTTCAAAGGCTTCGATAAAGACATATGTCCAGGCCGTCATCGACTATCAGAAGACATATTCAACGCTGTCTGAAAAGAATGTTCTGCTTTGGCGCGCAGGCCTCGATGATAGATACAAGCCTGCATCAATAGCCACACGGATAAAGGGCATGAACGCATATCTGTACTTCAATGGCAGCTCTCTCAAGCTCCCTCCTGTGAAGATGCAGAGAATCCATCATCTTGAGAATGTAATATCTATGGCAGACTACCATCGATTGATTCGTAAGATGTCAGAATGCGACGACATAATCACACGACGTTGGATGCTACTCTTCAAAACTATCGCAATGACAGGCATGAGGGTATCGGAAGTAAGGCAAGTGCGTGTCGAGCATATCGAGGAAGGAAAGGCACAGGTATATGCAAAGGGTGGAATCTACCGCATAATCCTAATTCCAAAGAGACTCTGTAAAGAGATACAGCAATACCTTGATGATATCGAACAATCTGAGGGTTATATCTTCGGAAAAGCTACAGAGAAGCCATATGCAATCGGGACTATAGAGGCAAAGCTACATGAGTATGGAGAGCAATATCATCTTCCAAAGGCTGTATGCCATCCCCATGCCCTTAGACATCTATTCGGTAAAAGCTTTATGCAGCAGAAAGGGGCCGATATCACGGTACTGGCAGATCTACTAGGGCACTCTTCGATAGAAACAACGAGAATCTATACCAGGCGAAGCATGGAAGAACAGCAAGCCGCTTTAGAGAGGATAGTCACTTGGTGAAATAGCGGGTATA
>CASFMA010000127.1 GCA_949295675.1 uncultured Spirochaetales bacterium
GGGTATCAACGATGATGCCATCCTTGAAGCGGCGCCTTGCTATCGGAGTAAGAAAGACAGTAGAAACATTCTTCTCCCTGAGTTTATCCGCCATATAGACAAGATTGGCAATGAACTGGGTCCATGGTGCTGAGTAACGCATAGGATCCTCGCTCTTGCTGTCATTATGACCGAACTGTATAAGAGCAGCATCCCCTTCACTGGCATCATCAACGATAGCCTGGAATAGTCCTTTTGCTATCATATCCTTTGTTGAAAGTCCATTTATAGCACGATTATCAACATCCCAGCCATCTGCCAGATACTCTTGGATACACTCTCCCCACCCTGTCTCAGGCCTGGTATCAGGAGTCTTGTCTGCACACGTAGAATCGCCAAGAAGAAAAAGCTTCATACCTCAACACTCTCCCATATTATGAAAAAGCAGGCCCTCATCAGAAGACCTGCAAATGACACTTATGACCGGATAATCAGCGCTGTACGCGGCCTGATCCGTCACCCTCGCAGAGAGCCTTGACCTCTGAAAGCCTTGAGAGGTTGAAGTCCCCGCTGATGGAGTGCTTGAGACAGGATGCAGCAACCGCAAAGTTGATGCAGTACTGCTCATCCTCGAAATGGGAGAGAGCATAGATGATACCTGCTGCGAAGCTGTCTCCGCCGCCGACTCTGTCAACGATATCCGTGATCTCATAGTGGCGGGAAAGGTAGAAACCAGTCTTGCCGGAGAGAGCTGCTGACCATCCATTGTGATCTGCGCTCTTTGACTCACGGAGGGTGATTGCAACAACCGATACATTCGGGAACTGAGCCTTTACCTTTGCTGCGAGCTCCTCATATACCTTTGTATCAAGCTTGCCGGATGTTACATCGCTATCAGCCTCGATACCAAGGCACTTCTGGATATCCTCTTCGTTTGCGATGATGACATCAGCATACTTCACAAGTTCTCTCATAACCTCTGGAGCCTTCTTTCCGTAGTTCCAGAGCTTCTTCCTGTAGTTAAGATCGATGGAGACGGTAGCACCAGCCTTCTTTGCAGCCTTCATAGCCTCAAGCGCGCAGTCCGCTGCACCCTGGCTTACTGCAGGTGTGATACCTGTTGTATGGAACCAGTTGGCACCCTTCATGATGGCATCGAAATCGAAGTCTGCAGGAACAGCCTTTGCGATAGCTGAGTTATCCCTGTCATATACAACAAGGGAAGGTCTCTGGTTAGCACCGGTCTCAAGGAAGTAGATTCCAAGCCTGCCGCCCTTCACCTTCTTGATGCATGAAGTATCGACACCATACTTGAGAAGCTCTCTCTCGGCAGCCTCACCCACTGCATTCTCCGGAAGAGCTGTAACGAATGCTGCATCCTCGCCAAAAATGGAGAGGGATACTGCTACATTGGCCTCACCGCCACCAAAAGTCGCTTCCAGAGAAGGTGTCTGGAAAAGGCGATAGAGCTCCTGGCTCCTGAGGCGAAGCATGATTTCGCCGAAAGTTACATATCTTGACATTCAAAACCTCCAAAACTGCTTTATAATCGAATAGATACTTAAGTATTGTACAACGAAGTGCGGTATTGTCAATGGAACATTGTTCCATTTTTGAATATCGTATGATAATATAAGCATTAAGAAAGAAAGGAGAGTATTTCTTATGACAAAAGATGAACTTTACACATTCTTCCATGACTCAGGAATCGTACCTGTCGTGAAGATCGATGATGCCGAGAAGGCCGTACCGCTTGCAAAAGCAATGATTGATGGAGGCATCAACTCCGCAGAGATCACATTCAGGACAGCTGCGGCAGAGGAAGCAATCAGGAAGGTCACAGCCGCTTTCCCGAAGATGGTTGTCGGAGCTGGAACTGTAATCAATCCGCAGCTTGCAGAGAAGGCTGTGGCAGCAGGTGCGAAGTTCATCGTATCCGCAGGTTTCAACAAGGACACTGTTGCATGGTGTCTTTCGCACAACATCCCTGTCGTTCCTGGCGTATGCACACCTTCTGAGATTGAGATGGGACTTTCGATGGGACTCAATGTCCTCAAGTTCTTCCCAGCTGAGGCTTCTGGTGGTGTCGCAATGCTCAAGGACCTCTCTGGCCCATTCTCACAGGTCAGATTCATGACAACGGGCGGAATCAATCCGAACAACCTCCCTGACTATGCGAAGGCATCAAACGTCCTCGCTATCGGAGGTTCATGGATGGTAAAGGCAGACCTCATCGAGAATGAGAACTGGGAAGAGATCACAAGGCTCTGCAAGGAAGCAACTGTCAAGCTTCAGGGAATCCAGCTCGCACATGTTGGAATCAACCTCCCCGATGCTGATGCAGCTGCAGGAGTTGCTGATGAGTTCGCAAAGCTTGGGCTTGAGATCAAGAACGGCAACAGCTCCATCTTCATGAACAAGGAGATCGAGGTCATGAAGAAGAACTATCTCGGAAAGAACGGCCACCTCGCTTTCAGGTGCTATGATCTCGAGAGAACAGCTTATTTCCTCAAGAACAAGGGCTTCACAATCAATGAAGAGACCGTATCCTATGATGCAAAAGGCAGGATGAAGGTCTTCTACGTCAACGAGGAAATCGGTGGCTTCGCTGTCCACTTCATAAAGTAAGAGAG
>CASFMA010000128.1 GCA_949295675.1 uncultured Spirochaetales bacterium
GCGTTCCCATCCTGACTCCTGGTGGCCATAGCAGGGCGGCTACACCCGTTCCCATCCCGAACACGGAAGTGAAACGCCCCCGCGCCGATGGTACTGCGGCCCGTCCGTGGGAGAGTAGGTAGCTGCCAGGTTTTTTTATGCCTTCAGATGTCAAGTATGGACTTGTGCAAAGTCCGTACCTGATGCCTGAAGGCTTTTCTTTTGCCTCATGCTCTTCCGCCATAATCATTTCAGTTTGTTTATATATAATTGACATAGCAAAGTGCTATTAGTTGAAACTTGCTACACAAAAATTACACATTTGGAATATCTGTTTGTATTACAGGAAAATATTTTATCACACTATAAGTGTAACCTTTTGTATTCAGCTATTTTTGTGAAAAATGTATCGTCATTTTCCCCGATTTTCTGTTTATAATATATATAGAAATCCTCCCTCTAGAAGCTTTCATTTGGTTTCCGTTAGTTGGCCAGCCATCAGGCTGGTCTTCTACTGTCTATAATCATCTTTTTTGGTAATATACCATATATGGCACTTATTAGATTCCAGAAACCGGCATTGTACAGAAAGGATATGGATGCTGTCCTCCAGACGATGGTCGATGAGAAGATCGGACCGGGGGAGCGCAAGAGGGAATTCCTGAAGCTCTTCTCCGCATTTATCGGGCTTAAGGATGGCATAGCCCTCAGGTCGTACCTCGATGTGATAATGGCTGCCCTTGTTTCGCTGGATGTCGCTGAAGGCGATAGCGTGATAATCTCTGTCCTCTCCCCTAAGATATACCTTGAGGCGCTTCGCAGGCTTGGCATAAAGCCTGTGATAGTCGATACGAATGAATACGGGCTCCTTGACCCGGAGACAGTATCAGAGGCTTTGAAGGACGGAGTGAAGGCTATCCTTTATTTTGAGCCTGTCTGCCAGATACCTTCATCGTTTGCTGATATAGAGAACATCAAGGCAGTCGGGCTGCCTATAATAGAGGATATAACAGAATCAATAGGATCGCAGGTCGAGAGCGATCGCGGAGATGATGAGGATGAAGGCAAGGAGGCACAGTTCGTCAAGGCAGGCATGGTCGGCGATGTGGTAATAGCCGCACTCGAGGAAGATGGCATAATCTCCACAGGGGGAGGTGCCGTTGCAGTGTCTTCCGGTCAGGAGCATATCGAGAGGCTCAAGAAGTATGCGGATCTCGGAACTCCTTATATAGACCTTCCTGATATGAACGCAGCGCTTGGCATAGTCCAGCTGTCAAAGATTGACACATTGCTTGAGAGAAGGCGCAGCATATACCAGATGTACCTCCAGGCGCAGAGGAAGAGCGACACTAAGCTCTTCGGGTCAGCGTCCCCTCTCTTCTCGTCAAATGGCTATGGATTCTCCGTGATAGTCAAGGCACGCCCTGATGAGGCGATAGCATTCGCGACTAAGTATTCGGTATCCTGCAGGAGGACATTCACAGGTTCTGTAGGGCAGAGGTATCAGGATAAGTACGACAGGTTCCCAAACGCCATCGCGTTCATAACGAGGGCCATATCATTTCCGCTTTATCCATTCCTCTCCAAGCAGGATCTTGAGACAATACAGCGTGTAATAAGCCATGTAGGCTGATGCAGATTATTCTCCAGCCATGCCATCTTAGATGGTAATATGTAGGAAAGGGATGAGAGATGATAAAGAATGTGCTTATCATAGCCAATGGCTCAAAGCATGAAAGCGGACTGGAAGCCAGGAAGATAAGGGACTATCTTGGCGAGCGGGCGATCTCTGCTGATATAGCGAGCACGGAGTCGTTCTCAGATTCCGTGAACGTTCCTGTCGATACCGATCTTGTGATAACCCTGGGCGGTGATGGGACTGTCCTGTATGCTGCAAGGGCTGTGCATGAGATGGGGATTCCGATCCTTCCTGTGAATCTCGGCACATTCGGGTATATCACGGAGATATCAAAGGATGAATGGGCAGAGGCGTTCGAGCACTATGCAGCTGCCGGCGACAACTTGTCGCGTCGTCTCATGCTCAGGATAACTGTCATAAGGAACGGAAAGCGCGTATGGCACGCATCAGCATTGAATGAGGCTGTAGTCACGTCATCGGGCATAGCCAAGGTCGTAACCCTCGGGCTCTCCCTTGACAATACATCGCTTGGACTCTTCAAGGGAGATGGCATGATAATCGCGACTCCTACCGGAAGCACAGGATACTCCCTTGCGGCAGGCGGCCCGATAATAGATTCAGAGATGTCCGCCGTCATAATCACGCCGATCTGTCCGTTCACGCTGTCAAACAGGCCTCTTGTGACGTCCGGGCGGATAGTGAGCCTTGATGTGAAGCCTGGACAGCGCACTGATATAGTGCTGACAGCTGATGGGCAGCTCCTCTTTGACCTTGAGGAAGGCGACAGGGTGATAGTCGAGAAGAGCAGGAGCAGGGCTCTTCTGGTGAAGTCTCTCGAAAGGAACTTCACAGAGATCATCAGGGACAAGCTGCACTGGTCGGGGGCGATACATGCTTGAGCGTCTTATAGTCAGGAACTATGTCCTTATAGATTCGCTTGATATCTCATTCGGCAGCGGCTTCACTGTCCTTACAGGTGAGACTGGATCTGGCAAGACGATAATGCTTGGCGCGATATCCCTCCTTCTCGGGGCAAAGACGGACAAGGCTGCTATAAGGGCAGGCTGCGAGAGCGCAGAAGTATCAGGTGTGTTCCATACAAATAGGCCTGCCGTGATCTCCTTCCTGGAAGAGAAGGGAATAGTCTGCGATGATGGGGAGATCGTGATAAGACGCTCCGTGAAGGAGTCCGGACGCTCATCCTATACCGTGAACGGCTTTCCGATGACACTGCATGAGGGCCGTATGCTAGGCTCCCTGCTTGTCGATATCTCATCCCAGCATGGGCAGCAGTCGCTGATGAGGCCTGATGTGCTTCTTGGCCTCCTTGATGAGACTGCTGGCTCTGATATAGCGGGATATAAGGCGCTGTATGCGGAGCTGAGGCAGGCTGAGGCCAGGGCTGAGGATATCGAGGAGCTTTGCAGGAAGAGCGCGGAGGAAAGCGACTACATGCGCTTTGCCTTGGGAGAGCTTGACAGCGCATCGCTTTCGGAAGGCGAGGAGGATGAGCTGAGGGCAAGGATAAAGGTGATGAACTCGTCAGAGTTCCTCCGCTCTGCGCTCTCCTCGATAATCGAAGAGCTGAAGGTCGCGTCCTCATCTCTCTCAGATTCACTTTCCACGCTGAAGAAGGCGGAGAAGAAGGACGAGGGGCTATCCTCCCTCCATGACCGCGTCGAGAACCTCGATATAGAGTGCTCTGATGTGATTCTCACAATGCGTGAACACCTTTCTTCGATAAACTTCTCCGATGCAGATCTTGAAGAGGCTAACGAGAGACTTTCCGTGATACAGCGTGTCAGGAAGAAATACGGCGGGACTGTGGAGGAAGCGATAAGGAGACGTGAGGACTACAGAGCCAGGCTGAGCATCGCTGATGACGGCGAAAGACTTCTTGCCAAGGCCAGGAAGGAAGCTTCCGATCTCAGGAAGAAGGTGCAGGACAGCGCTGCTGCTCTCAGCGAGGCGAGGAAGAGGGGGGCCAAGGATCTTGAGAGAAGCGTTGAGGCGCACCTCCATCGCCTGGGGATGGACAAGGCCATTTTCCGCATAGTCATAGAGCGCCGGAGCTCTGCCGGCCCTGATGGCATGGACGATGTATCGTTCCTGCTGGCCCCGAACAAGGGAGAGAAGCTGTCGCCGATACAAAGCACCGCATCAGGAGGAGAGCTTTCCAGGATCATGCTTGCGCTCAAGTCATCGATAAAAGGCGGTGGGGATATAGACACGCTTCTGTTTGACGAGATCGATGCAGGCATCGGCGGCGTTGTCGCGGGATCTGTCGCTGATGAGCTCTGCGCCCTGTCGGAAAAGAACCAGGTCATTGCCATAACGCATCTTCCGCAGCTTGCTGTGAAGGCCGGAAGCCATTTCCTTGTCTACAAGGAGGAGAAAGGCGGAAGGACAATCTCAAGGATAGCCAGGATAGATGGTGAGGAGAGGGTGAAGGAAACGGCCCGCCTCCTTTCGGGGGAGACGAGCGCTATTTCCCTTGAGCATGCAAGGTCATTGCTTGAAGTTAAGTGAAAGGTAGCAGTCCCTTGCTATACTGCTCTCTGCCTCTGCTCTTGACGCACCGCTGCAGTATGGATACACGGCATTCTGAAGCTCCGCAAGGTCTGGCTCGAAGCCATGGGCCCTTGCAAGTGCCAGAAGCTCTATTATCGACTCAGCGTTCATTGCCGTAAGCCCTTCCTTCTTGACCTCTGATGAAAGATATGAGGCATGTGTCGCCAGTATGCCGTTTATCGACTGTATGTCAGAGTCCCTGCCGCATTTCCTGACGAAGTCGATCATGTTGCCAAGTATCTCCTTCCTCTCCTGCGGCGTCACGTCGACATAGAACGTGAATAGGGACTTGATTATCTTCAGCGTCAGGCCGAGGTTCTCCATCACCAGCGTGTCAAGGGGCACATACTTCGAGTTCTTCACAAGCATGGAGAAGTGCCTCATGTCCTTTGCCAGCGATGAGAGTTCGGTGAATGTCATCTTGTTCATCGACCTGTCAATCCATGCGAATATCTCCGTAAGCATCCTGTCAGGGATATCCTGGTTCGTCACACGGGTGTTGCTTATCGGGTTGCCGCTGCTGTCATTTCCTGCAAGATAGAGGTTTATTCCGTAATCGATCGAGGAAGACGAGAGTATCTTGAACCTGAAAAGCTCAAGGTTGACCGTGTCGATGATATCAGCTGAGAAATTGTCGCTCTCATCCACCGCCATATGCGCAAGGATGAAGCGGCCATATACATCCACATGATCCTCAGGTGTTGCAAGAAGCCTGTTTATATAGAAATAGAGCACGGCTTCGGCTTCTCCCGAAAGGCCTTTCATCTCCTCCTGCGCGATATTCATCCCATCGCCCTGCGTCTTTATGTTGCTCTTCGCTTTCCTCAGGTCCGAGAGGAAAGGGTAGAGCAGGTCGCCCTGGCAGTAAGGCTGGAACATCCTTATCGCGTAAAGGGCATACTTTATGTTCTGCCTTGGCTCTATCCCGGACAGCTCCGCGAAGAAGAAGCCGCAGCTGGTGAAGGAGAAATGCTTGTTCTTCACGCCTGAGAGCAGATGGGCGATCTCCACATCGTAAGTCGATGCGAAATGATATTCCTTGTGCAGATCCTCTATGAAGGTCCTCATCGATACAGCTCCGCAGAACTCCCTGCCAGCCTTCTTCAGTATCTCATATGGATCGACGCTTTCGCCGAAGATCTTCCTGACCTCGTCCTGGAATATCGTGCTGAGCTTGGCTCCCAGGTTGTTCAGCCCGTTTCTGAGCGGTGTCCTCCATGCCTGGTTCCATCCTTCCTGTCCTCCTGTCGTGCATCCGCAGTCCTTGTACCACCTGGAGACGCCATGGGAGCATGACCATGATGTTCCCTTGCCGTCCTCTCCCTGATGGAGCTCAGCATGAAGCTTTGCAGGGTGGCTCTCAAGGTATGATCCGTAGTTGTCGAGCACGAAGTCATTCCTCTCCTCGACCTTGCGTATCAGGGCCGCAAGCGCCATGTCCCCATATGGCTCATGGTGGCCGTATATCTCTCCGTCCGTGGCCGTGTGTATGAGGCCCTTCCTGTCGGTGTCCTTGATGCCCTTGAGCATCTGGTACAGATTGTCTGCGGACCGCAGTATATGTCCGAACGAGATGCTTTCCGCAAGTCCTGGATGGTAGAAGAACGCGGAAATCTCACCGCCTCTTGTCCCTGTGAGGATATAAGGCTGCCAGTATGGAGCAGGCTTTCCCTGGAGAAGCGCTGTCCTGCCATCGTTCTCCTCGACAGCCTTGCACTGCCATGGGGAGAGCACGGCAAAGCGTATGCCTTCATCCGCAAGCAGCTGTATCACATCCTTGTTTATGCCGCATTCAGGAAGCCACATGCCTTCGGCCTTCCTTCCGAAGCGCCTTTCGAAGTCCATGGCACCCCATTCTATCTGGAGTCTAGCATCCTTTGTGCTGTCCAGAGGCAGTATTGTATGGTTGAAGCTCTGTGCCATGGCGTTGCCGTGGCCAAGGCGCTTTATGCTCTCCTTGTCCGCCTCGATCAGCATCTCTATCGTCTCCGGATGGTTCTGCTCAAGCCATGACAGGAGGGTAGGGCCGAAATTGTACGAGATATATGAGAAATTATTCGTGATCGATATTATCCTGCCCTCAGGGGATAGGTACCTGGAGTGGGCGTTTGCGGAGTAGCAGTCATGCCATATCCGTTCGTTCCAGTCAAGATACGGAGCTGCGGATGCCTGTTTTGGCACGATTCCGGTGAATGGATTCTCACGTGGCGGCTGGTAGAAATGGCCATGGAGTATCAGCGATGTCCTTCCTTCTTTTTTTTCCATGGTGGAAAGTCTACCACAAATGGTGTATCAGGTTAAGGTTGTGCGGAAAATTGCATATCCAAGGATGAATTTTCTGTATTTGGCGCGTTCATTTGCGGTTTTGTTGACTATTTTCCTTCTATTTTTTAGTATCTCTGTAACAAGCTAGATAAGGGGATGCGATGATACTTGTTAACATCGAATCCCTTTCTGTGGATGAACTGAAGGGAATCGCTGCACAGGAAGGGATCGGCAATATTGATTCGTTGTCCAGAGAGGAGATCATCGAGCTTCTGAGGGAAAAGTATGAAGAGGACGATGACTCAGGTATGAATGAGATCGATCCTAATCTCCGCTACCTCTCCGGAATAACGGACTATAGACAGATAAGCGATTACGTTGAGGGCCTGCCGGGAGTCGAGGAGCTTCCCGATAGCTACCCTGAGACAGAGGTGCATCTGCTGATGCGCAGCTCTTCCTGGGTCTATTGCTATTGGGGCATAGCGCCGCTGATGAGTGATTACATCGCGGAGAAGAGAGGAAGCATCGCTCTCCGTGTCTCGATCATAAATGGCGAGAAGAATGAAGTATACGATGTGCCTGTATCCCTTTCCGACTCGGAATGGAATATAGGTATACCGTATGGTGACGGCTACTGCCAGGTCTCCCTGATCTCGATCATCGACGGGGAGGTCAACGAGCTTGCAGTGTCTGGCCGCGTGGCCCTTATCTTCCCGTACTGGCTCTATCATAAGGATGAGATGGCTGATAACGACTCGCTCTACAGGATATATGTATCTCTGATAACCTCGAAGGATGGCAGCATGGTGCTCAACGCGCCTGTCAGGGATATAATCACGGCTTTCAGGGAGGCTGACGTAAATGAATAAGATAAACCTTATACTCCATGCGCACCTTCCGTACGTGAGGCATGTCGAGTACCCGAAGTTCCTTGAGGAGAACTGGCTCTTCGAGTCGCTGAACGAGACTTATATCCCTATGCTGAGGATGCTTGACCGCCTCGACAAGGACGGGGTCAACTACCATATCTCGATCTGCTTCTCGCCGACTCTGGTGACGATGCTCACTGATGAGGCCCTGCAGGAGCGGTTCGTCAACTACATGAACGAGAGGATAGAGCTGGGGGAGAAGGAAGTCGAGAGGACAGAGAGGGAGGATGCGGAGTGCCATGAGATGGCAAAGCGCTATCTTGGCTCTGCGAAGATCAACCTCGAGACATTCGAGAGCTATGAGAGGAATATCCTGACAGGGTACAAGAACCTTGCCGACAGGAACCGTATAGAGCTTCTCACTACAGCTGCGACGCACGCTTATCTTCCGCTGTACAAGGATTATCCTACTGCCATAAACGCAGAGGTGATCATGGGGCTTAAGACTCATAAGAGGGTGTTCGGGCAGAGCGCGAAGGGCTTCTGGCTTCCTGAATGCGGATACTATCCAGGCCTGGACAAGGTCCTGGCTCGGCATGGCGTCTCATGGTGCCAGCTTGCGGCACACTCGGTCATAAGCGCACGCGACAAATCGATCTATGGGGGATATAAGCCTGTCGAGCTTCCTTCAGGGGTCGTCGGCTTTGCGCGCGACTGGGACCTCACATCGCTTGTATGGTCAAGCACGTTCGGCTATCCATGCGACGGTGATTACCGTGATTTCTACAGGGATATCGGGTACTCCCTGCCGCTGGACTACATCAGGCCTTATATCCATGAGCCTGAGGTAAGGTGCTTCACTGCTTTCAAATACCATGCGATCACCGGCAAGACAGAGGACAAGAGGTTCTATGATCCTGCCAAGGCTGAAGGCAAGGTAAGGCTTCATATCGATAACTTCCTCTACAGCATAAAGAGGAAGGGGATCATCCTTGAGGCTTCCGGCATAAGCGATCCCGTGTTCAACCTGTGCTTTGACGCTGAGCTTTTCGGACACAGGTGGTTCGAGGGCATAGGCTTCCTTGAAGGCGTGCTTCGCGGAGCGGCATCATCTCCTGATTATGAGCTTACGACGCCGACTTCAGTCATACTTGAGGACGGTGAGAGCGAGAAGCTCGCAGTGAACGAATCGAGCTGGGGCACCGGCGGCTATTCTGACACATGGCTTGATGGAAGCAATGCCTGGATCTACAGGCATATAAGGAAAGCCATCGACAGGATGCAGGACCTTACGCACAGATTCCCTGACCAGGGATCGCTTAAGGGAAGGTTCCTCAACCAGGCATCCCGCGAGCTTCTTCTTGCGATGGCTTCCGACTGGCCCTGCATAATGCACGACAACACATCGGTGACATATGCTGAGAAAAGGCTGCGCAACCATCTTGGATCGTTCAATGTCGTCTATTCATCGATGTCAAGGAACACCGTGAACACGGAGTGGCTGATAAACGCGGAGCGCCGCAATGTCATATTCCCTGATATAGACTACAATCTCTTCGATCCGGATAAGATAGAAGATTATTCATGACAGGCGGTCTGCCTGTTGCTGCTGCAGATCCTGCTTGAGGTAGATCATATCCTTGAGCAGGATTCCTTTTTCATATATAGGGTGAGGATAGTTGTCAGTGAAGAAATCCCTGATCACATGAGAGCGTGTGAAGCCATTGCTTTCATAGAAACGCAGTGTGTCAGGATTCTCGCCTGTGCCTACATATAATGTACGGCCATTCCTATTCCTGCAGTACTCCTTTATAAAGGATATCATGGCACTTCCGTATCCCATCCCCTGATATCCTATCCTCACAGCGATGTTCTTGATCTCGTAGTCTCCATCTCCCTCTTCTGTGACGACTGCCTCTGCCCTCAGATCATCATCGAAGAGTGCGAACATCGTGCCACGCCGCAGATACCGCTCGACCATGGACATCTCCTCATCGCCAAGAAGCAGGAGGTCCTTATATCCGAGCCTATCTTCCTTTGCCACTTCGATTATGCGCATTCCCTCATGATAGCAGAACCTTGCTGAAAAAAGAAGAGCTGCATCTCTGCAGCTCCAGATATCTTTGCCCGCGGCAATCAGCCTGCGTTGCCGTTCCTTATCGAAGATGCCATCAGGCGGATTGCATTGATGTTGATGAAGCCCTTGCAGTCCACTGGATGGTATCCGCCGGCCTTGTCCATGGAGCCAAGGTCCTCGTTGTAAAGAGAGCACTCCGATGATATGCCCGCATTTATCACGTTGCCTTTGTAAAGGGCCACGGTCGCTGTGCCTGTCACGAACTTCTGGCTTTCATCGAAGAGCGCTGTGAGCATATTGAACTCAGGCGCGCCCCAGTATCCATTGTATATAAGCTCGGCATATTTGGGGGAGAGCATATCCCTGAGGTGCATGGCCTCCTTGTCCATAGTGAGCCCTTCGAGGTTGTGGTGGGCCTTCCAGAGGATCTCGCATCCCGGAGTCTCGTAGACACCTCTGCTCTTGATTCCGATGAACCTGTTCTCGACCATGTCGACGCGTCCGATAGCGTTGTCATGCCCCATCTTGTTGAGATACATGATCATCTCCACAGGCTCTGTGACTACGGTGCCGTCACCTTCGTTCTTCACGGAGAGGGGAATCCCGTCCTTGAATGTGAAGGTAAGCACTGTCTCCTTGTCCGATGCCTTCTCGGGTGAAAGTGTGAGGGAATATACATCCTCAGGGCACCTCTTTGAAGGATCCTCGAGTATTCCGGCCTCATGCGATATATGGATAAGGTTCTCATCCTCGCTGTAAGGCTTCTTCAGCGATGCCTTCACCGGGATATTGTTCTCTGCTGCATATTTAAGCATATCAGAGCGTCCCTCGAACTGCGACAGCCACTCTTCATCCTTCCATGGGCTGATGATCTTCACGTCAGGCATGTTCATATGGTAGCCGAACTCGAACCTGACCTGGTCATTTCCCTTTCCCGTGGCCCCATGCGCCACGTACCTGGTCCCTTCCTTCTTTGCAATCTCTATATGCTTCTTTGCGATTATAGGGCGTGCAAGAGAGGTTCCAAGCATGTATGTGCCTTCATATATCGTGTTTGCCTTGAGGGCAGGGAAGATGTAATCCGTGACCAGAGGCTTTTTCAGATCCTCGACATATACCTTCGATGCGCCTGTGGCATAGGCCTTTTCCTCGATCGCCTTGAAATCCTCGTTCTGGCCGACATCGGCTACATACGCGATTACGTCGAAGCCCTTGTTGCTGAGCCATTTGAGTATTACAGATGTATCCAGGCCGCCTGAATAGGCAAGTATTACTTTCTCTTTCATGATGTGATCTCCTACACATGTAGGATTATGCAAATTTATCGAAATAATTCAATAGATTTCTGCATAAATATTCAAGAAATTGGTAAAAATTGTATTTTGCATGAATAAAAAAACCTCCAGATCACCAGGAAGATGCTGGAGGTTCGCGCCTAGGACTTTCTCCCGGACGGCTATGGCAGTCCCTCTTCTAGGCAACCTGACATTCGTCATTCAAGCCACTGTTCTCCTTATAACATGGCATTTGCTTTCTGTAAATACAGAAACTTCATATTTGAATATAATTATCGTATCATTATTTACTGCTGTATATGATGCCTGTATTCATCATTTATCTCATAAGTTGTTGAAAATGGAGGGAGTTATAGGTAGATTTATAGCAATATGATTGGTTTCTTCATCAAGAAAGCTTTTTTCGACGGATGGGACAACCTGATAGGGCTTGTCCTCTTCAATATCGTATATATCGTTCTGCTGGGTGTCGGGCTGTGGGGCTTCTCGACAATCGGGACAATCAACGTGGCTGCGGCATATCTCTTCCTTGCCCTGATGCTTCTTGTCTTCTCAATCGTCTCAGGCGGGACTGCAGCTGTCGTATTCAACTACTCAAACTACCAGAGGGATTCATGGAATGCGTTCCGGACAGGCATAAGGAGGAACATAAGGCATTCGCTGCTTTATTTCGCCATCATCCTGTTCATGTCTGTCAACCTTCTGCTTCTCCTTCCTTTCTACATCTCAATGGACAATATAGCAGGCCTGCTGATCGCCATCGTGCTCATATGGCTCGAGGTCATAGCGCTGCTCTGCTTCGCGTTCTATTTCCCGCTTATGAACCTCCTGCCTGGAGACAGGCCCCTCAAGACGCTGAAGAAGTGCATGATAATACTTGTCGACAATCTCGGCTTCACGCTTTTCTTCGCGCTATACAGGCTTGTCATGTCGGCAATCTCTGTATTCACGATGTTCCTTATCCCAGGCGTCACAGGATCCCAGCTTGCTGGCCAGGATGCGATGAAGCTCCTGATGATGAAATATGACTATCTTGAGGAGAACAAGGACGCTGACAGGAAGCACCTTCCTTGGGCTGATCTCCTTTATGATGAGAGGGAGAAGGTCGGGCCGCGCTCACTCAAGAACATGATATTCCCCTGGAAGTAGCATGCGCGAGATAGAGTCAAAGGCAAGGGTAGCTGACCCTGAGCGCGTGAAGGCCATCCTTGACTTTCGTTTCGGGGAGGGCAGGGAGGTGCACAAGAAGGACCATTACTTCCACCTTCCAGGAGCATCAGTCCAGTCTCTGCGCATACGCGAGTATGACGGGAAGATAGAGATCACGACGAAGCACAGCTCTAGGGATGGCAACGGCGAGAACAATGCTGAGTATGAGTTCCTGGCAGCAGATGGCCAGTATGGCAAGGCTGTCGATTTCTTCCATGCCCTTGGCCATGAGGATTTCTTCGTGAAGGAAAAGGATGGCTGGGAATGGTATGCGGATGATGCGCATATCGAGCTTCTTTCCGTAAATGATCTGGGATACTTTGCGGAGATAGAGATACTTCTTCCCTTCGATGCTGATGAAAGCCTGTCAGATAAGTGCGGCAAGCGCATACTTTCCATGCTCTCATCTTTGGGACTGGAGGGGAGCATCGAGAGAAGAGCATACAGGGATATGATCCTTGGAAGGAGTCATGATGGAATGGAGGGCTAGCCATATACTGGTCAAGGATGCAGGGTTGGCTGAGAGGATATATGAGAGGGCTAGGAGGGGAGAGTCATTCGAGAGCCTCGCCCGCCAGTACTCGACATGCCCATCGAAATCAAAGGGAGGGGATCTTGGCTGGTTCGGTGAAGGCAAGATGGTCGCTCCTTTCGAGAATGCTGTAAGGCGTATGTCGATGAGGACTATCTCAAGGCCTGTCCGCACTCAGTTCGGCTACCACATCATAAAGAAGACCGGAGAGAAGGATTGAAGAAGGTCACCATATACACGGACGGGGCATGTTCCGGCAATCCTGGCCCTGGCGGATGGGCGGCGATCCTCTCATACGGAGATGCCAGGAAGGAGATATCGGGCGGCGATGCCATGACGACGAACAACCGCATGGAGCTTACGGGCGCCATACGTGCTCTGTCGCTTCTTAAGGAGCCTTGCGCCGTCGATCTTTATTCAGATTCGAAGTACCTTGTGGACAGCATAAACAAAGGCTGGCTCTTCTCATGGGAGAAGCTCTCGTTCAGGAAGAAAGGCAAGGATGTGCCCAACACCGATCTCTGGCAGCAGCTGCTTGCTCTCATACGAACCCATCAGGTCCGCTTCATCTGGGTGAAGGGCCATGATGAGAATGAATGGAACAACCGATGCGACGAGCTTGCTGTCAGCGAGTGGAAGAAGCTCAGGTGAGAAGCCCGTCCTCGATTGTATTCGTTATATTGTAGATCTCCTTCACCCCTGGATCCCAAGGCTGCGGCTCTGTCCTGGCCTGCTCTGCTGAGAGAGCTTCATAGAACGTGTAGAACTCGCCAAGTGCCCTTATCGCGGCCTGGCTTGACGGGTCCCTCTGCAGCAGCTTCCTCGCTATTGGGATGGCTTCAGGCCTTCTTGCTCCGCTGTAGGCTGAAAGGAGCATCTCTGCGATATCATCATTGGCGGGGTATTTCTCCGCAAGGCGCTCAAGCTCTTTCTCGTAGCTGTACATCCTTCCGCTTTCCCTGTAGGCATACAGCCTGAGATAATCAAAGCGTATCATGTCAGGATAGAGGGCAGAAGCCTCTTCTGCGCTCTCTATCGCCTTGTCCCATTCACCGCTCTCCAGATAGGAGTAGGCAAGATTGTAGTAAAGCTGATGCGAGGGCTCTTCGCCTATGCCCTCAAGATATACAGCGGCAGCCTCCTCGCCGTTGAGCCGGTAGCCTCTGTCAAGATAGCTCTCGTCCGCTGTGCCTGCTGTGCTCCGGCATGAGGCGAGAAGCAGCAGCATGCTGATGCTAGCCAAGTACAGTGCTCTCAATTTCCTTCACCTGGTTCCTGTATAGATTGACTATGCTGGCGCCGTAGTCAGCGATCAGCTGGATCATGTTGCGCTCTCCTTCGCCGTCCTTTCCGTTCAGCCGGTCTCCCGCGTCTCCGAGCCCCGGGAGTATGTAGGCCTTCTCGTTCAGCATCGGATCCATCCAGAGCGTATAAACCTCCGCTTCCTCAAGTGCCCGTGTGATCCTGAGCGCACCCTTCAGCGCGGAGAGCACGTTTATGAACACTATGCTCCTAGGCTTCACTCCCTGCTTCTTCAGGTATCTGGCGATCGTTATCATCGAGCCGCCTGTCGCGTTCATCGGGTCAGCGAATATCCAGTCCTTGCCGTCGAGCTCGTCAAGGCTGAAGAACGAACGGTCCAGATCAAGCACATAGTCCATGTCATCCTCGTTCTTTGATTCGTTCCTCTTTATGCGGAAAAGCTCGAACGGTGTGATATATCCGTCGGATGAGCTGTCCTCGATCGCTTTCGATATGATCATGGATGGCAGAAGAGCGCCGCGCAGCATGACGCACATCACAGAGCCGTGGATAAGGTCATCTATGTCAGGGATCCTGTGGACAGCATAGTTCTGCGCAGGGATCGTCACAGGCGTCTTCTGGATTATCGATCTCTTCTTTCCAAGCCTTCTTGCGGAGAACACATGGCCGAACATCAGCTCATATGCGCGCTGCATGTAGTATATGAACTCTTCATGGCTTGTTGATGGATTGCGGAGCTTCGCTATCAGCCTTGATGCCTCATCGTGCATCTCTGCAGGCGTGTCGAATGAGTATACGTGTATCCTGCCGTTCTCCGATGATATTTCTGAGAGGCGATGGCCTATTGCCCTGTGGATATCGACAAGCTGGCTTATGGCGTCACCGTCCTGTGCCTCAATCCTGTCCGAGAGACTGAGCGATGACATGTACATGCGCTCGATATCCTCGATATTCTTCTTGTCTTCCTTTGTTAGATAATCATCTAGATCGCTTTTGTGGAGGATTACTTTATTCATGTTTATGATGGTAGCTTAATAGCTTCTGCAGTGCAATTGCGCAGTTATTCTGATATACTCATGGCAGGAGACAAAAAGATGAATATAGTGCTTCTTGGCCCTCCGGGGGCTGGAAAAGGAACTGTGGCTGCTCTTCTGAAGAAAGAGCTTGGCGTACCTCACATCTCTACTGGCGATATCTTCCGCGAGAATATCAAGAACGGGACAGAGCTTGGCAAGAAGGTCGAATCCATCCTCGCGTCAGGCGGCCTTGTGCCTGATGAGGTGACGATAGAGATGGTCAGGGACAGGCTGTCGAAGGATGATACTGCATCCGGATATATCCTCGATGGCTTCCCGAGGACTATAGCGCAGGCCGAGGCTCTCTCGGAAATCGACACGATTGACCATGTGCTTAACTTCGTGCTTCCTGAAGAGGAGATAATAAAGAGGCTTTCAGGCCGCCGTCTCTGCAAGTCAACGGGAAGGATCTACCATATCGTATCGAATCCTCCAAAGGTCGAAGGGATCGATGATGAGACAGGCGAGCCTCTTATCCAGAGGGATGATGACAAGCCAGAGGCCATAAAGCACCGCCTTGATGTGTATGAGGCACAGACCGCGCCTCTTATCGGCTACTACAGGAACAAGGGAAATCTGATGGATGTCGATTCCTCACCATCGCCTGAGGCTATCGTGGATGCCGTCATGAAGGCAATTAAGTGCTGAAGGCTTTCTCCTCATTCTCTTCACCGTTCGTGTCCCCGCTCTTTCCCGCAAAGGGCGAGGCTCTGACGATCTCGATCATATTCAGCGAGCATCCTGAATCTGCGATCCTCCGCGTGGACAGCGATGATGGCATCTGCTGCAGCCGCACGATGGAGGAGAGCGGGGTGCTCAACGGCGCTTTCAGATACAGTGCATCTGTTCCTGCTGCATCGGCTTCGCCTTTCAGCTATTACTTTGCATTCATCTATCATGGCAGGAGCTGGTACTACTCAAGGAAGGGGATATCACGCAGCACGCCGAAGAGGGATGACAGGTTCACTGTCATGCCATCGCTTGCCGCTCCATCCTGGGTCGCATCATCCACATGCTATCAGATATTCCCTGACAGGTTCTGCAATGGCGATCCGTCTATCGGAGCCAGGGATGGCGAGTATGAGTTCGATGGAGGCCGCGTGAGTGTCCATGGCTTTGACGAGAAGCCTGAGCCGTTCTCTGTCGCAAGGTGCCTCGATTTCTACAATGGAGATCTAAAGGGAATAGAGGACAAGATAGGTTACTTCAGGAGCCTTGGTGTCGATACCCTCTATCTCAACCCGATAAATGTGGCCCGCACAGTCCATAGATACGATGCCGTCGATTTCTTCCATGTAGATGAGCGGCTTGGCGGGGACAAGGCTCTCATCAGCCTCATAGAAAAGCTGCATGAGAACGGCATGCGGATAATCGTGGATATCTCGATAAATCATACAGGCATTGACTGCCCGTGGTTCCTGAAGGCTCTCTCCGACAAGGATTCTGAAGAGGCGGGGTTCTATGTCTTTGAGGACGGCAGGCCACGTTTCTGGCAAGGGGTGAAGACGCTTGCGCAGCTTGATTATCGTTCACAGAGGCTCAGGTCGCTGATATACCGTTCGCCGGATTCCGCCCTGCAGCGCTTCATCCGCCCTCCTTTCAGCCAGGATGGCTGGAGGCTTGATGTAGCGCCAGAGGTAGGACGCACGAGGGAGAGCCAGCTTACGCATGATGTGTGGAAGGATGTCAGGAGATGCCTGAAGGAGATCAAGCCGGATCTCTATCTTGTGGGGGAGGACTGGGACGACAGCTCAGAGTATCTCATGGGGGATATGTGGGATGGCTCGATGAACTATTACGGCGCTGGCCGCCCTATCAGGAGCTGGATGGGGGAGCGTGACAGGTTCCTTGCCGCAGGATGGGGGCATGATCCCGAAAGCGAGGCGCCATGGTCTGGATATGAGATGGCAGAGGCCCTTTCCGATGGTGTCTCGTCTCTTCCTGGCCAGAGTGCGTATTTCCAGATGAATCTCATCGACAGCCATGACACTCCGAGGCTTCACTGCAACAAGGCCGTGATGGACAAGGATATATACTTCGGCGCGCTCATGGTCCTTTTCCTCCTTCCGGGGATGCCGTCTATCTATTACGGCGACGAGATCGGGCTTGATGGCGAGATGGGCTCTGTCGAGGGCGCGCGGTACCCGATGTGCTGGGATGAGGGGAAGTGGGATCTTGATATGCTCGGCATGTACAGGAGCCTGGCAGAGGTCAGGAAGCTCCCGTTCCTTGCCTATTCGGCGTTCCAGGAAGAGGCCATAGACAACGATGCGTTCACCATAAAGCGCATAGGGCGTGACGAGGCTGTAGTCGCCATCATAAACAGATGTCCCCGCAGGCGTTCCGTGACGCTGGATGGATTCGCGCTTCCTGCAGGGCATGTCTCTGTGCTTGCAGGCGAGGGCAGCGCCCGGATGTCATCAGGGATGATCGAAGCTGGCCTGGAAGCTGGGAAGAGCGTGCTTTTCCGCATCGGACCTTCTGACGCGGTGGCAAAGGCATGATGCGGCCTCATCATAGATGAGAGTTGCATTCCTGCCGTTTTCTTTGCTTTTTCCTCCAGCTGTTGGTATAATAAGCTATAAGTGGCGCTTCTATTGCTATTTTCGTCGGGAAATGGTTAAATCAAGTGTCATCTGATATTGGATTATCGATAAGTCAATAAGGAGAGAATGTGATGAAAGTCGGAATCAATGGTTTCGGAAGAATCGGTCGTTTCGTTTTCCGCGCAGCTATGGAGCGCACGGATGTTGAGATTGTTGGAATCAATGACCTCTGCCCGGTAGATTATCTTGCTTATATGCTCAAGTATGACACAATGCACGGTCAGTTCAACGGCACGATCGAGGCTGATGTGGAGAAGTCCCAGCTCATCGTCAATGGAAAGGCTATCCGCGTTACAGCATGCAAGGATCCTAACGAGCTTAAGTGGGATGAGGTCGGAGCTGAGTATGTAGTTGAGTCAACAGGTCTCTTCCTTACAAAGGAGAAGGCACAGGCTCATATCAACGCTGGTGCAAAGTATGTCGTTATGTCAGCTCCTTCAAAGGACGATACTCCGATGTTCGTCGTAGGCGTAAACGAGAACACATATGCAAAGGGAACACAGTTCGTTTCCAACGCATCCTGCACGACAAACTGCCTTGCTCCTATCGCAAAGGTGCTCAATGACAAGTTCGGCATCGTGAATGGCCTCATGACAACTGTCCACTCAACAACAGCCACTCAGAAGACTGTTGACGGACCAAGCATGAAGGACTGGAGAGGTGGACGCGCTGCATCTGGCAACATCATCCCATCCTCAACTGGCGCTGCAAAGGCTGTTGGCAAGGTCATCCCTGCCCTTAACGGCAAGCTCACAGGAATGTCAATGAGAGTTCCTACTCTTGACTGCTCTGTCGTTGACCTCACAGTGAACCTTGCAAAGCCTGCAAAGTACGATGAGATCTGCGCTGCAATGAAGGAAGCTTCTGAGGGCGAGCTCAAGGGTGTCCTTGGCTACACAGAGGATGCTGTCGTATCTTCTGACTTCCTCGGAGACAAGAGGACTTCGATCTTCGATGCCAAGGCTGGTATCGCTCTTACAGATACATTCGTGAAGGTTGTTTCCTGGTATGACAATGAGGTTGGATACTCCAACAAGGTCCTCGACCTCATCGCTCATATGAAGAAGGTGAACGGCTGATTCAGATTCCGGCACTGCCCGGAAACACGGGCCTGCTTCGGCAGGCCTATTTTTTCAAAAGGGGAATAATTATGGTTCTTAATACTATCAGAGAAGCTGATCTTAAGGGAAAGAAGGTCCTTATCCGCGTTGATTTCAATGTGCCTCTGAAAGATGGCGTCGTTACCGACAACACAAGGATCAAGGCAGCGCTTCCTACAATCAAGTACATCCTTGACAACGGCGCATCGCTTGTCGTCATGACACATCTCGGCCGCCCTAAGGGTGAGAAGAACGAGAAGTACTCGCTCAAGCCTGTTGCAGCTGAGTTCGAGCGCCTGCTTGGATCGAAGGTTGTTCTTGCTTCCGATGTGATCGGAGATGAGGTGAAGAAAGAGGTTGAGGCTCTCAAGCCAGGCGATGTCCTTCTTCTTGAGAACGTAAGGTTCTACAAGGAAGAGGAGGCAAACGATCCTGAGTTCGCGAAGACTCTTGCTTCCTATGGCGATATCTACTGCAACGATGCTTTCGGGACAGCACATCGCGCACATGCTTCGACAGAGGGTGTATCTCACTACCTTCCATCCTACGCAGGTTTCCTCATCGAGAAGGAAGTCAAGTTCATGGCACCTCTCCTTGAGAATCCAGAGAAGCCTTTCGTCGCGATCATCGGAGGCTCCAAGGTATCTTCGAAGATCACCGTCCTTGAGTCACTTGTCCGCACATGCAATACGATCGTGATCGGTGGAGGCATGGCTTACACATTCCTCAAGGTGCAGGGACATACAATCGGAAAGTCGCTTGTAGAGGATGACTACCTTGAGACAGCTTCATCGTTCCTCAAGAAGGCTGCGGAGAAGGGCGTCAAGGTAATACTTCCTGTCGATCATGTCGCAGCTGCTGAGTTTGACGAGAACGCTGCCCCTGTAGCAGTTGATTCTGTGGATATCCCAGCAGATCTCATGGGCATGGATATCGGGCCAAAGACAACGGCTATGATCGTCGAGGCTGTGAAGGGCGCAAAGTCTGTCGTATGGAACGGACCTATGGGCGTATTCGAGTTCGCCGCGTTCGCAAAGGGTACGGAAGAGGTTGCAAAGGCTCTTGCTGCATCTGATGCCACAACTGTCGTCGGCGGCGGCGATAGCGTTGCGGCTATAAACAAGTTCGGCCTGGCAGATAAGATCAGCCATGTCTCAACAGGCGGCGGTGCATCCCTTGAGTTCCTTGAGGGCAAGGAGCTTCCTGGCATCAAGGCTTTGGAGAAATAAGATGAGAAAGGCTTATATTGCAGGAAACTGGAAGATGAACCTTACGCCTTCAGAGGGGGCTGCGTATGCAGCTTCCCTTGCAAAGGCTGTTGCGGAGAGCGGGGTAGAGTGCCGCGTTATGATCGCTCCATCATTCGTCTGCCTCCCTGCAGTCGTCGAGGCTGTGAAGGGTTCTGGCATAACTGTCGCTGCACAGAATATGGCTAACCATACATCTGGCGCATATACAGGAGAGGTGGCACCTGCCATGCTCAAGGATATCGGGGTGAAGACTGTCATACTTGGGCATAGCGAGAGGCGCCAGTACTATGGCGAGACCGATGAGATCATCAACTCAAAGGTGCTTCTTGCCCTTTCCGAGGGAATGGAAGTTGTCCTCTGTGTCGGTGAGACTCTTGAGGAGAGGCAGGCTGGCAAGCTTGAGGATGTCCTGAAGCGCCAGATCGAGGTCGGCCTCAAGGGCGTTGAGCCATCACAGATGGATATGGTGACAATCGCTTATGAGCCTGTATGGGCTATTGGGACCGGAATGACAGCGACTCCGGAGGATGCTGACGATGCTCATGCGTTTATCCGCAGGACTGTTGGATCTTTGTACTCTTCTGATATTGCCAAGAATCTCATAATACAGTATGGTGGTTCTGTTAAAGCGGGCAATATCAAGGCCCTGATGTCGAAGGATAATGTCGATGGCGCTTTGGTAGGCGGTGCCTCCCTTACTCTTGACGCGTTCCTTCCCATCATAACCTACAATAAATGATACGGAGTCTGAGATGAGTATTTTAGGTATCATACTGTTAGTGCTTTTCTGCATTATCGCACTTCTTCTGATTTTCCTTGTCGCAGTACAGGGAGAGAACAGTGTCGGGCTTGGAGGCATCTTCGGAGGCGGAAGCGAGTCTGCTTTCGGCTCAAACACGTCCTCTGTCCTCACACGTGCAACCACCATACTGACCATTGTCTTCATGGTGCTTTCCCTTATCGTTGCCATCGTCAACAAGTCAAGCGATGAAGAGCTTCTTGCTGCGCAGACAGCTGCTGAGGCTTCAAGCGTCGAGACTACAAGCTGGGTTGATGACACTGCGGCGGCAGGGACTGTTGATACTGCATCAGCAGAGGTCAGCGCAGAGACAACAGCAGAGTGATTCCTTTCTGAATCTGGCCGGCTGCCTTTCTATGGGATAGCCGGCTGATATTTTCCAAAGGGAGGATTTGATGCAGGTTTGCGTTTTGTATGCGGCAAAGAGCAGAGACGGTGGAAAGCTTGCCGATATCGCCAAGGCTATGGCGAAGGGGATAGAAAGCCAGGGCCACCGTGTCGATGTCATAAATATGTACGAGGAAGGTGTCAGACTGACTGTCTATGATTATGTTGTCATAGGTTCAGAGCCTGTTTCTTTTTTCTCAGCAAAGGTCCCTGCTGTCATCTCCAAGTTCCTGGAGAATGCCGGTACGGTCTCTGGCAAGAGATGCCTTGCATTCATAACAGGCGGATTGAGGAAGGGCGGTGCTTTGCAGACGCTCATGAGGGCCATGGAGCATGAGGGGATGTATCTCAAGCTCAGCGAAGTGATCAAGAAGAGCGATGAGGCGCTTGCCATAGGCAAGAGACTTAACGTCGAGAGGAACTGAAATTATGAAGAGAAAGCTTTTTTGTGTGATGGTGCTTGCCTTGTTGGCGCTTTCATCTGTTTCATCTGCAGTGATAAGCCAGCCGGCAGCGACTGTTTATCTTATAAGGAATACCGCAATCTCCACAGAGGATCTTATCGCCCAGACCGAGCGTTATAACTCAATGGGGATGAATGTCACGGAGCTTGATGTCCTGCAGACCATGATCAATGATGAGGTCTTCCTGCAGGGAGCTGAGCGTGACGGCGTGACTATCAGCGACAGGCAGCTTGACCAGATGATCAACTCGATCTATCAGAATGCTGTGCAGCAGGCCTCACAGGCAGGGCAGACAGTCACACGTGAGCAGTTCGACCAGGAAGTCGTAAGGCAGTTCGGCTCTGTCGAGGCATACAGGGATGCTATAAGGAACCAGGCAATCGTCCAGCAGTACCTGATGCAGGAAAGAGGGGATGCCCTCTCAAACGTCCCAGCGCCTTCCGAAAGCGATATCTCTTCATTCTACAGGCAGAACCAGCAGACATTCTTCCAGCCTGAGTGCGTGAAGCTTGCCCACATCTATATAGCGAAGACAGGAAATGCTGATGAGGATGCTGCGAACAAGGCGGCGCTCGAGGCTGTCTATGCTGACATCTCAGCAGGCAATATCACGTTCGAGAGCGCTGTCCCTGCATACAGCCAGGACGACACATCAAAGAACCGTGGCGGTGATATAGGATGGCTGACTGCGAACAATACATCAGCAAGGCAGGGATGGGGCGATGAGTTCTGCGACACTGTGCTTGCAATGGGTGCAGGCGAGGTCTCGCCGGTGCTTGAGTCATTGATGGGCTACCATATCGTCAAGGTCACTGTGCATTACGATGCGAAGCTTCTATCGCTTTCAGATCCTATCTCACCGGAGGACACGACCACTGTCCATGACTATATCGCGCAGGTCCTTACCGCGCAGAACCAGCAGGCAGTGATGGCGCAGGAGCTGCAGTCGATGATCGCGGAACTCAGGAATGAGGCCAGGATCAATATCCTTTACAGAGGCAATAACTGATGACAAGGCATCGCGACAGGGTGATTGCAGTATCGACGCTGTATTCGCTTGATTTCAACAACGAGCTTGAGTCTGCTGACAGGGATATCAATCCGTTCCAGGGCATGAACGATGAAGAGGTCGGGGCGCTTGATGAGGAGGATAAGGTTTTCATAAGGTTCCTTGTCTTCGGGACAATCGAGAACAGGGCGAGAATCGATGAGCTTATCTCAAAGTACTCGGAGAAGCGCCCGCTCGACAAGATCGACATCGTTGACAGGAACATACTGCGCATGGCTTTCTACCAGCTTGCGATAACCAGGGACGTCCATCCTGCTATCGTGATAGATGAGGCTGTGAAGCTCAGTCAGGAGCTTTCAAACGATGTCTCGTTCCGTTTCATCAATGGAATACTGGATGCGTACCGCAAGGATCTGGAGAGGAAGTGATGATTACCCTTAAGAGCGATGAGCAGATAGACGGCATAAGGACATCCTGCAAGCTTCTTGCCGAGATGTTCGAGGAGATAGGTCCCACGATCTCAGCCGGTATGAGCACATATGATGTCGACAGGCTTTTCCATGACTGGATGAAGCACAGGCATCTTGGAATGCCATGCCTTGGCTATATGGGATATCCTGCGGCCACATGCGTCTCTGTGAACAATGTCGTGATACATGGCATCCCATCGAAGAATGAGATATTGAAGGATGGCGATATCGTGAGCGTCGACATCTGCCTTGAGAAGGATGGGTATATAAGCGACAGCACGCATACATATGAGATCGGCAAGGTCTCTCCTGAGGTCCATGAGCTCAATGTGGTTACTGAGAAGTGCCTTTATCTTGGCATCGAGGCAGCCGGCAATACAGGTGCGAGGATACAGGATATAGCGGCGGCTGTCTCAGGGCTTGCCAGGAAGCATGGATATGGTGTGGTCAGGGACTACTGCGGCCATGGTGTCGGACTTGAGATGCACGAGGATCCTGAGATCCCCAACTACGTCTCGATGATGAACCCGAATCCACGGATCAGGAAGGGCATGGTCATAGCGATCGAGCCAATGATCAACATGGGGACATACAGGGTAGAGACTGACAGGAAGGATGGATGGACAGTAAGGACGATGGATGGCAAGCCGGCCTGCCATTGGGAGCATACTGTCGCTATTACTGATTCTGGCGTTGAGATACTTACCAGGCTATAGGAGGCATGATGGGAAAGGAATTCATCACCTGCGATATGATCAGGGACGCAGCTATAAAGCTTGTCCATCGCATGTATACAGAGGACCACTTCGTTCCGGATGTGATCTACGATTCCCTCAGGGGCGGCGCCTACATGGCCAATGTGATGAGTGAGTACTACAAGCTTATGGCGATGAAGTCAGGGAAGACACCTGTGTTCTATGCTGCTGTCGTAGCACGTTCCTATGGGGATGTCAGGGAGCATTCCTCCCATGTGGATATTGATGGCTGGACGTGGTCTCCGAAGAATCTCAGGAAAGGGCAGAAGGTGCTCATCGTCGATGATATCTTCGATACAGGCATGACTGTGAATGCCCTTGTCGGTACAGTGATGAATGCAGGTATCCCAAGAGAGGATATAAAGGTTGCTGTCTATGACTACAAGGTGCCTCTTTACAAGCATGAGGAGCCTCTTCCCATACAGCCGGACTACTGGTGCCGCAAGCATGTCCTGAACAAGGCCGAGGATTCCAGATGGATACACTATACATGCCATGAGTTCATAGGACTTACGGATGATGAGGTGGATGAGGTCTTCAAGGACCCAGAGGTCAGGGAGATCCTTCATTCGATACTATGATTGAAGCCGCAGGAATTTCCTGCGGTTTTTATTCATCAAGGCCTTGCAAAGCAGATTATCCCGTCACTGCGGTTGTTTTTATGGTATATTATCTTCATGAAGAAGATCATCGTTTTTGTTTTTGCTTTCTTTGCTTTGTCTTCAGCATCTCTTTTCGCAATATCTGCTGCTGATGTGTCATCAGACAGCATCGTGGCTTTGCTTGCTGATAATGGCTATGCCGCATATATCGATGGCGATGGGGATGTTGCTGTCGAGGACCAGTATGGCATGGAGTATTGGATAATCCCGTATCCTTACGAGAACAGGATATGGATACAGAGCGGCTGGGGTGCCGCGGATGACGTGAAGAGCAGCGATGCCAATCGTGTCGTGAACGAGTGCAACAACAATCTTTTCCTCATCCGCTGCTCCTACTCACCGATGTACCGTACATTCTACTGTGATTACGACTTCTGCTATTCAGATTCAGGCTTTGATGATTCGCTCCTGTTATCCATAATAGACGATTTCTTCAGCCAGGCAGATATCTATACGGACTATCTTATAGGCGAGGGGATGATTTAATCTGGCATAAGATTGCAATATTGCGCAATTTGCTGTTGACTTATACTATCTATGGTGATTATCTTTTCCTAAGACACTAGGAGGGGCTTGGAACATGGAAAGAAGTTATGATTCTAATGAGATAGCTATAGACAGTAACAGCCTGTCCTATCTTCAGGATCTGACTGAAAAATCTATGCAGAATGGTGTT
>CASFMA010000129.1 GCA_949295675.1 uncultured Spirochaetales bacterium
AATACTAATACATATATCTATATATTGCAAAGAATTGTATTCAATGTTAGCAAAATCTGTTACTGATAGTGTTACTTAATGCCTTGAAAAAGTGCCAATCTATCGTAAAATCTGGCTATGAGACGTTCTGATAAACCATACCTGCTCAGGCAATGCAAAGGCCGCGCTATATCAGCGGAGTTCAGGTTCAATCCCGGAAAGCGCATATCGACTGGATGCTATGACATGCCTTCTGCAGTGCTTTGGGCAGAGGACTATCTCAGGAACATGGGACAGACTTCAGCCAATGCCCCGCTTTTCAAGGATTACACAAAGGATTTCTACCTGCGCACAGACCCTTCTTCGTTCAGAGCGCATGAAAAAGCCTTCGGAAAGGAATACAGCGATGCGTACTGCAGAAAACAGCAAGCACGACTTGAGAACCACATACTCCCATATTTCGGGACATTCGTATGCTCGATGATTACGAGCCAGATGATCGAGCAATGGCTGGTCTCCTTCAGGCCTCTGAAGGGAAAGTCGCTGTCAAACAATGCCAGGAACAAATGCCTCCTCGCACTAAGGCAGATATTCGATGACATGAAGAGGAAGGGCCTGCGCCAGGACAATCCTGCCCGTGATGTCAGGCTGATGACAGAAAGATGCAAGCCGAGGGAAGCCCTCCCCGACGAGGCGATAGCTGTGCTTTTCCCTGCAGATCCGGAAGAGCGAATCAAAGTATGGGGCAGCCTGATGTGGGCCGTTTATTTCTCCATATCCTATGACACAGGGATGAGGCCTGGAGAGATAGCAGCCCTCCGAGTATGCGATATAAGACAATCAATCAACGGCGGGCTTTCTGTCACGACAAGGAGGGCGGTAAGCGTTGAGCAAAAGAGGATAGTCGAGAGGGTGAAGACATCAGGAAAAGGATACAGCAAGCGCGGCGGACTTTTGTACCATGACACGGCAGATCTTCTTATCCGCTATATAAAGGAAAAAGGACTGCATGGGGAAGATCTCCTGTTCAAGGCTCTGAAAAGGACAGACGGGCTTCTCATGCCGGAGACATCAAACAAGCACCTTAAGAAGACTTTGAATAGATACGGTTTCTATAAGAAAGGCCGTGTGCAGTACTGCCTGCGCCACAACTACGAGACAGATCGGCGCGGAGACCTCTCCGATGAGGCGCTTGCGGTATCGATGGGACACACGAAGCTAAGGGACGACTATGATCATCAGGATGAAGAGGATCTGGCAAGAAGACTTGAGGCTGTACGGGGTGAGCTCTTCAGAAACAGGGAACGCAGGATGAAGGGAAGAGACATAGTTCCATTGGAAGACATCCTCGACAAGGACGCTAGATGATGAAAGATCCGGCAGGCGGCGGAACCTGCAGGAAGAGGTTTCAGAAAAAGAAATCACCGGTTGCCTTGCTGTGCTTTCCGCTTACCGCCATCACGGATATTGCAGGAGCGGGGAATCGAACCCCGCGACACGATTCTCTCTGCCACTGAATTATCCTGCAGCATAGATGCCAGGATTGCCCTGGCATCATCTTAAACCAGGGAAATATTCCCTTCTTTTCCATTGATTTCCACAGCACCTACAGCATTGCCAAACTTAGGCACTGTCACGTCTGCAATAGCCATTGGCTTTCCATCAGTAATCGTGATTGAGACTGGCGTCAGCTTGTAGCCATCCTCTCCGACGAAGGCTCCTGTGATCTCATCAGCCTTGACCGTTGTCTCCGGAAGGGGAAGCTTCGCATAGCCATCAACTTCCGCAACATCGAGAGTAAGGTCTACATCAGTGAAGGCATATGCCTCTGCTGTGAAGACCCCATCCTTGGTCTCGCCTGAAAGCTCAAGCGTTACCGTGCCTGTGGCTGTACGAGTATAGAGCCAAGGTGTAGGATCATCTGCATTCCTATGGCCATCAAAGTCGTAGGCTGTGAGAGTGAGAGGAATCGTGATTGTCTTGCCGTCCTCAGCTACTGCGATCGTGCCAGCAACCATTGACTGCACAGTCACGCCTTCCTCGTCATCCACCTTCTCACCCTTGAGGATATGATCTACATCCCCAAGTACACGCACATGGCCGAAGGCATCGAGATAGCCAGCAAGGGCAGCATAATCCTGAGCTGTAGCCGTATCCCTCTGGCCTTCTCCGTCATCGATATCCGCAACTGGTTCCTGGCATCCGGCTAGGATCATTGCAAGGACCAGCAGAACGATTGAAATGTACTTCATAAAGCACCAACTCCTTATAAT
>CASFMA010000130.1 GCA_949295675.1 uncultured Spirochaetales bacterium
AGCTTTATAGGAAGGGCTCTGAAGGACATCAGGTTTTCGTAATTTCCCCCGTGAAGGATAATGAGCTCAGCCTCACAGCTTTGCTGGAGAGGGCTGAGAAGAAGGATGAGAAGCTCTGGGCCGTGATAGAAAGAAGCAGGAACAGCTGGCTTGAGTTGAGTGAGAACAGCCTTGAGAGCGACGTGACAAGCTCGGTCACAGAGGCGATAAACGCATCATTCTCGAAAGTGGAGGACATACTGAAGGCGGTATGGCTCCTTGAAAAAAGCAGTGACCAGAGCAGAATATATCTGGAGAGCATGACAAGCTTCTTCATAGCATCCATACTCTCATCCCTTTTCGAATCCTGCAATCTTGAGGCAAGCCTTTTTGACGCTTATGATGCGGTAAGACGTTCGTCTTTCCCCTCCGGTGCCTCATTCGTATATGGCAGGATGCTAGAGCCCGAGACCGGGAGAAGCGATGCCCTTGGAAGGATCCGGCATGAGGGTGAGAGTGAGTACACGGCTTCATTGATAGCATCCAACATAGGCTCTGCACTTACTTTCTGGAATCACAGATCCCTCTTGAGGACGGCAAGCATCAAGGATGTGCCAGGAGCGGATGTGATTCGCAATTTAAGCTATGCGGAGGCTACCGAGCTCTCGTTCTTCGGTGCTCCGATCGTGCACCCCCATTCATTCATTCCCGCTCAGGCGAAAGGTCTGGATATCCACCTCAGGTACTGGGGTGACATAGATAGCGAGGGTACTCTGGTATCAAAGGATGTGTTCAAGGATAAGGAGAAGGCGGTGAAGGCTTTCTCCGTTGTCAGGAATGTATCCCTTATAAACGTGGAGGGAAGCGGCATGTCTGGTGTCCCCGGTGTCTCGTCCCGTCTTTTCACCGCACTGAGGAACGAGAAGATAAGTGTCATATTCATAAGCCAGGCTTCCAGCGAGTACTCGATCTGTTTCGCTGTTCCCAAGTCTGACAGCCTCGGAGCTCTTCGGACCATACGTAAGGAATTCAGCGAAGAGCTTGGTAAGAAGGCCATAAACAGCATAGAGGTTGAGAACGACTGTGCAATACTGGCCGCCGTTGGAGAGGAGATGCCGGGTGCGATCGGTGTTGCTGGCAAGTTCTTCTCATCGCTTGCAAAGAGTAATGTGAATGTGCGTGCGATTGCGCAGGGCTCAAGCGAGAGGAACATCTCTGCCGTCATCAAGATGGAGGAGTCTGCAAAGGCCCTTAGAAGCCTGCACTCAGGGTTCTTCATGTCCGCACAGACCCTCTCTGTCGGTCTCTTCGGACCGGGAAACATCGGAGGAACGCTGCTTGACCAGATTGCAAGGGAATCTGAGAGGCTCAGAAAGCAGTTCGATCTTGATATCAGGATTCGCGGGATTGCCACGAGCAGCAAGATGCTCCTCTCGGATGAAGGGGTGGATCTCAGCTCCTGGAGAGAGCAGTTTGAGAAATATGCGGTAGTCTACAACGAGAAGATATTCATGGAACATATAGCGGCTTCATACTATCCGCACAAGGTGATCATAGATTGCACCTCAAGCCAGGAGAGGGCGCTCACATATAAGAGCCTGCTGGATGCCGGTTTCCATATCATAACGCCCAACAAGAAGGCGAACAGCTCGTCTTACGACTATTATAGCAGCCTTATAGAGACTTCACGTAAGACGGGAAGCAAGTACTATTACGAGACGACGGTAGGAGCCGGGCTTCCGATAATAACGACGCTAAAGGATCTGAGGGAGACGGGGGATAGCATACTCAAGGTTGAAGGCATGGTCTCCGGAACTCTCGCATGGCTTTTCAGCAGTTATGATGGCACTGTCCCTTTCAGCTCGCTTGTCCTCAAGGCGAAGGAGATGGGGTATACGGAGCCGGACCCGAGGGATGACCTATCAGGAATGGATGTCGCGAGAAAGACTGTCATTCTTGCCCGTGAAATGGGCTACAGGACCGAGGTCGAGGATATCAGGATCGAGTCCCTTGTCCCAGAGGATCTCAGGACCGCAAGCAAGGATGAGTTCTTAAACCGTCTCAGCGCGATGGATGATAAGATGAGGGATCTTTACGTTTCAGCCAGGGCCGAAGGGAAGAACATAAGGTATGTCGGAAAGGTTGATGAGAATGGAAAATGCTCGGTTGGCCTTGAGCTCTATCCAGATGATCATCCTTTCAGCCAGGCTCATGGGACTGATAATGTCATAGCATTCACAACAGAGAGATATTTCAATCAGCCGCTTGTCATAAAAGGACCCGGTGCCGGACCTGAGGTCACGGCAGCCGGAGTGTTCGCAGACATGCTCCGCCTGGGGGCATATCTTGGCAGCAGGATATAAGGGAGGATATATGTATT